>NZ_KV789887.1:0-63717 GCF_001807705.1 Klebsiella sp. HMSC25G12
AAAAGAACGCGGCTTATCGGTCAGTTTCACCTTTTACGCTAAAACCCTGCTCCGGCGGGGTTTTGACTATTCGGATAGCGGGAACAGGATGAATGACTGTCCACGACGCTATACCAAAAGAACGCGGCTTATCGGTCAGTTTCACCTCTTTATGCAAAAACCCCGCTCCGGCGGGGTTTTTGCTATTCGAATACCGGAAGCAGGATGAATGACTGTCCACGACGCTATACCAAAAGAACGCGGCTTATTGGTCAGTTACCGTTATTTAACCACCTTAGGATTCTGTAGCGTCGGGATCGTGGAATCTTGCACCTGATGAACCTGACCGACGATCGTGGCGATGCTGCCGTTGCTTAACGCCTCAACGTCTGCGCTGTTATGTGAGCCAAAATTGAAGGTCAGACGTTTATCCGTTTTATTCTGTTCATCTCGCATGGTCACGGTAAAATAGTAGCTGCCGGCGATACCGCTCATTCGGCGAATGTCGACAATCACGCCGCGCACCTTGACCCATTTGCCCAGATAATCGCTGCTGGCCTTCGCCGGGTTGAGGGTAAACGGCTGCAGGAACTGGGCGACTGAATACGTCTGCATCGAAGCGACGGCGTCATCTCCCGGTTGAAATAATTTGTCTCCCGCGGAATAAAAGGCTTTAGAAGCCAGGCCGCAGCCGCTTAACAGCGAGATGACAAAAAACAGCGGTAATACGCGAGTGCGTAATAACATAACTATCTCCTTATATATTTTAAAAATGATATCCCTGCTTTTATGTATGACATCTTTCTCGCTAATTAAATAAAGCAACCGTGGCTACTGTCAATTAATTTCCGTGATAAGCGCTAAAGTCATTTTATATAAACGTGGTATTTTTCATATGAATTCATTTGGTGAGAACATTTGAATTTCTTATGTATTGAATGGTTTGTGATCAGGTGCACGCTGTGAATAATCTTTAGGTATTATTTTTTACATTTATTCACTACCAACTGTAAAATAATAAACCGCTATTTCAGACACTTTCACTTCAGGATAAAACAATGAAATTAATGACCCGTATTGCGTTTGCAGCCCTTCTGACTACCGGTTTCTCTCTGTCTGCGCAAGCCGCGGACGTGCAGGCGGCGCCAGCGCCAGCGCAGGACCCTATTGTCCAGCACTTAAAACTCACCAGCGATCAGGTTGCGAAAATTAAAAGCCTGCATCAGCAACTGGAAAATAATGTTCAACAGATTTCGCAGCAAGACATTAAAGATGGCGCCCTGATTAACGTGATTGATTCCGGAAAATGGGATGAAAAGGCGGTCAAGGATCAGCTGGCTGCCTTCAGTAAGATCGATCAGCAGGTGCGTTATTACCGCGTGAAGTATTATTTCGATGTGAATCAGGTCCTGACGCCGGAGCAGCGTACCCAGGTGAAAAAAGATCTTGCCGACGCGCTGAGCGAATAATGCCATCGGCCCCTTTCGGGGCCGATATTATCTTCAGGCTATAAACGAAAATCGAATCATTGATATTGCCTTTTCAGGCGAGACTTTCTTCATCCCGCAGACGAATCTCCGCTTCGACAACAATGGCTTCCAGTTCGCTCAGCATCTCATCATAACCAAAGCTGACGACGCCGGCGGTTTCCGGCTGCGTCGGGGCTGATGGCGTCGGGGACGCCTTTTTTCTGTTTTTCTTTTTACTCACTGACAGACTCCATCCCTTCCGTTGTTACACCGGTAAATCTATCAGCAAAGCGCGCAGCGGCGTATCGGCGACGAGGGTAATGTTAGCTTCGTCACGAATAAATGCGCCGTCACCACAGGTGAGAGCCTGTTTTTGTTGTTCCTGCGCGACGGCATGGACGGTGCCGTGAATCGACTGTAGATAAGCCCGTGGACCATGTAGCTGCACGCTAATCTGCTCTCCTTTCTCCAGTGCGATATGGTAGACCCAGGCCTGCTGGCGAAGCTGGAGACTGCCGTTCTCTCCCTCCGGCGAGGCCAGCAGCTGCAGCGGTGCGCTCACCACTTCGGTTTTCTGCTGTAGCGGGTTTTCCCGCTGCGGGCAAGCGTCGAGCCACAGCTGCATTCGCGTTAACGACTGCTCTTTGCTCAGATTATGCTCGCTATAGCTCACGCCAGGCTGGGTGGCGATAAGCAGCGCTTCACCGGCTTTGGCCTGCACGTGGTTGCCGTCGCTGTCGCGATATTCCGCTTCGCCTTCCAGAATCAGGTTCAGGATATCGACTTTTGGGTACGTCCTGGCCTGGAAGGAAGCGCCGGGCGCCAGCACTTCCTGGTTGAGGACGCGCAAGGACGCGAAGCCCAGTAATTTCGGGTCGAAGTAGTGGCCAAAGGAGAAGGTGTAGCGGGCCTGCAGCCAGCCGAAGTCTGCTTGTCCGCATTGTTTGGCTGTTCGGGTAGTAATCATGTTCTTGACCTCTCTTTACACTAAATCAATGGTAAAGGTATGGACGCTGTATTGTTAGCCAGATATTCTGCCCGGTATGTTCAAATTTCCTGAATGAGAAAGCGATGGCCAAAGAGAGAGCATTAACGCTGGAAGCGTTGCGTGTGATGGATGCGATCGACCGCCGTGGGAGCTTTGCTGCCGCGGCTGATGAGCTGGGACGCGTGCCTTCCGCCCTGAGCTATACCATGCAAAAACTGGAAGAGGAGCTGGACGTGGTGCTGTTTGACCGCTCAGGTCATCGCACGAAGTTCACCAACGTTGGACGGATGCTCCTGGAACGCGGGCGCGTGCTGCTCGAAGCGGCGGATAAACTCACCACCGATGCGGAAGCGTTGTCGCGCGGTTGGGAAACCCACCTGACGATCGTCACCGAAGCGCTGGTGCCCACCCCGGATCTGTTTCCGCTAATTGAAAAACTGGCGACCAAATCTAATACGCAGTTGTCGATTATCACCGAGGTGCTGGCCGGCGCCTGGGAGCGGCTGGAGCAGGGGCGGGCGGATATTGTTGTCGCGCCGGATATGCATTTTCGTTCCTCCTCGGAGATTAACTCGCGCAAACTCTATTCGGTGCTCAGTGTGTACGTCGCGGCGCCGGATCACCCGATCCACCAGGAGCCGGAACCGCTCTCGGAAGTGACCCGCGTGAAATACCGCGGCGTCGCAGTAGCGGATACCGCACGCGAGCGGCCCGTCCTTACCGTTCAGCTGCTGGATAAACAGCCGCGCTTAACGGTGAGTACCATTGAAGATAAGCGCCAGGCACTGCTGGCCGGGCTAGGCGTGGCGACCATGCCCTATCCGCTGGTGGAGAAGGATATTGCCGAAGGGCGTCTGCGGGTCGTCAGCCCGGAATACACCAATGAAATTGACATAATCATGGCCTGGCGGCGGGACAGTATGGGCGAGGCGAAGTCCTGGTGTCTGCGCGAAATCCCTAAGCTGTTTGCGGGACGCTAGTCGAGAAGACGCTCCTCCCGCTAGCGGGAGGAGCGGGAAGATTAATAGGAGAAGGGTTTCGGATCGGGTCCGAAGCGATTGTTGCCTTCGGTGCCGCGCTGGCAGTTAAAGATCAGGATCACCAGCCAGCCGATGACCGGGATCAACAGCAGCAGCAGCCACCAGGCTGAGCGGTCGGTGTCATGCAGACGCCGAAACTGCACCGCCCACCACGGTAAAAAGACCAGTACGCCATAGATGGTCGTCAGAATGCCTTCGCCGCCCGCCCGCTGCCAGCCCAGCATTTTATCGATGATGCTCAATACGCCGGTCAGGATGAGGTTGACCAGAATAAACATCCAGTACTCTTTGCGCCGCGCACGGCCGCCAAATCCTATATAGTTTTTTAATGCCTTGAGATACCAGTCCATTTCTACGCCTCAATTAACCGTCAATCACTTGTTTTTTAAGCGATCGCAATAAGAATAGACGTGAATGAATGGTGGGTAAATATCTGTTTTCTGAATTATTGGGCGCCATCACTGGCGCCCGAAAGATCAACGGAAGCGCTGATCGCGGCCGTGGGGTTCGTTGAGATCCTGTTGCGGTCCAATGGAGATAATGCCGGTTGGATTAATGGTTTTATGGCTGCGGTAATAGTGGTGGCGGATATGCGGAATACTCACCGTCTCCGCGATGCCGGGCATCTGGTAGATGTCGCGCAGAAAACCGTACAGGTTGAGATAATCGCTAATGCGCCGTTTGTCGCATTTAAAATGCGTCACATATACCGGGTCGAACCGTACCAGCGTGGTCCACAGGCGAATATCGGCTTCCGTCAGCTGATTTCCCGTCAGGTAACGATGCTGACCGAGGATCTGCTCCAGCCGCTCCAGTGAAGTAAAGACCGCCTCGACCGCTTCGTCGTAAGCCTGCTGGCTGGTGGCAAAGCCGGCCTTATACACGCCGTTGTTGACGTTGTCGTAGATCCAGCCGTTCAGTTCATCGATTTTTTCCCGCAGCGCCGGCGGATAGTAATCCCCGGCTCTGGCGCCCAGACCATCGAAGGCGGTATTAAACATGCGGATGATTTCTGCCGACTCATTGCTGACGATGGTCTGCTGCTTTTTGTCCCACAATACCGGGACCGTGACGCGACCGGTATAGTGCGGGTCAGCCTGCAGATAGAGCTGATAGAGGAACTGATGATGATAGAGCTGGTCGCCGGTAGCACCAGGGAAATCATCGGCGAAGGTCCAGCCGTTTTCCAGCATCAGCGGATTGACCACGGAGACGGATATAAAGGGTTCCAGTCCTTTCAGCTTGCGCAGAATTAACGTGCGGTGCGCCCACGGGCAGGCTAAAGAAACATACAGATGATAACGGTCTTTTTCCGCGGCAAAGCCACCTTCGCCCGCAGGCCCCGGCGCGCCATCGGCCGTGAGCCAGTTACGGAAGGCCGAAACGGAACGCTTGAATCGTCCTCCGGTGGATTTGGTGTCATACCAGGTATCTTGCCAGACGCCGTCGACTAATTGTCCCATTACTTCCTCCTGCAGATAGCAAAAGCGAGGAGATATCCCCTCGCTTTTTTTAGATTTTTACTCAGTATAGTGCGCTTACCACTTTTTATTCAGTACGCGGTCGATGCTGAATGCGCCCGGTCCGGTAATGGCCAGCAGCAGATAACCGCCAGCAATGGTCAGGTTTTTCATGAACATCAGCGAGTTCACGCCTTCCGCAAAGTTGCTGTGGAACAGGAACGCGGTCAGCAGCGTAAAGCCTGCGGTGAACAACGCGGTGGTACGGGTCAGGAAACCGAACAGAATCGCCAGACCGCCGCCGAATTCAAGGAGAATGGTCAACGGCAGCAGTGCTCCCGGCACGCCCATGGCTTCCATATACTGCTGGGTTCCGGCGTAACCAGTGATTTTGCCCCATCCTGCAGTGATAAACAGAATCGGCATCAGAATACGCGCTACCAGTACACCAACATCTTCTAATTTTTTCATTTCTTACTCCAGAAAACCCAAAGGGCGGCAGTTTTGTTTTTTAGCGCAATCCCGCGTGGTTACACGGTGTTGCTGTCGATGGAGAGGATAGTAACGAGGCGGAGAGGGAATTGTTAGCAAGGAAAACTGTAGATCTTCTTCAAAGTTTCTGAGCAATAAGTGCGGTGAGGAGAAATTTTCTGGCGACGAGGGGAACTACCCGTCCCGATATCGGGTGGCTGAGCGGAATGAATTGAGATCTGAGGGGGGCTAACCGCGGGTTGCGGCGAAGGCCCCGTCTGCCGCGAACGGCGTATTGTATCGGACGGGGAAATGGCAGAGCGGGGCGCCGGGATAAGCGCCCGCGCTCCGGGCTGCTAGTGTGTTGACGACTGGCGCAGGATCCCGCGGACCATCCGCCAGGTGCTCCACAGTCCGAGACCGCGTTTGGTCCAGCGCATCAAAAAGTGCGGGTGTCGTATGGACCAGACGGCCATCAAACCGCTGCCAACCATCAGCCACGAACGTAAACTCAGCAGCGTATGCCAGCCGCGATCGAGGGGCGCTGTCGCCTCCAGCCAGTGGCGACGACAGGCGCTAAGCTCCAGTCGTTGCTGCTGGATCTGGCGCAGCAGCAGCGCCTTTTGCCGTTCACGCTCCTGTCGGCCATTCACGGTTTATCGTCCTCCAGAAGGGCACGGTCGTTCTCCAGCTCTTTACGCGTCAGGCGCAGCAGCGTGGAGCGGCGCGCCTTACGTAGGGTAAGGATACCCACGATCGCGGCGGCGAGGAGCAGAACGACGGTGGTGGCGATCATGACGTGCAGGCGGTACTGGGCGTCAACGGCCCAGATAACCAGCACCAGCAGACTCATGAGGCCAAACGCGGCAAACAGCAGCGTCAGTCCGGTCATGATCAGCAGCTGGAAGAGGTTGGCTTTCTCCTCCTCCAGCTCCACGACGACCAGGCGCAGCC
Source organism: Klebsiella sp. HMSC25G12 (assembly GCF_001807705.1). Taxonomy (NCBI): domain Bacteria; kingdom Pseudomonadati; phylum Pseudomonadota; class Gammaproteobacteria; order Enterobacterales; family Enterobacteriaceae; genus Klebsiella; species Klebsiella sp. HMSC25G12. The sequence continues at coordinate 6,362 of NZ_KV789887.1, forward strand.
GTGTTTCCACCATTTCGGCCAGCAGCGTGACGATACGCTGGCCAATGGAGAACACGCGCTGGCCTGGCCCCTGCGTGTGTTGAGTATTCGCCATAATCAGCGACGCGACAGCAGGACACCCAGCACCAGCCCGACGGCGGCACCAATCCCGACTCCTGTCCACGGATTTTCGCGAACATAATCATCCGCCCGCGCGGCGGTCTCGCGCGTTTGACGCAAAATCGCATCGCTGGTTTCACCCAGGCGGGCACGACTCTCTTTTAGCGCGCTCTCTGCTTTACTACGCAGTTTACCAATCTCTTCTTTCGACTTGTCCGCTGAGGAATTCAGAACTTCCTCCAGGGTATCCGCCAGCGTTTTCAGTTCTGCACGAAGGTCGTCAGTCACATTCTCTTTAGCCATGTCGTTCTCCTGTAGCGTGGTCCGTGTTGCGAAAGTTAACTGTTATTAGTAGTCCCGAGACTCCAGCGTTTTTAACTCCTGTTGCGCTTCATTGAGTTTATGCTGGCGTTTGTTGATTTTGTCCGCATCGCCTTTCTTCCGGGCTTCCTGCAGATCGCGCTGACGTTCAGCGATCTCTTCCCGCTGTTTGGCAATTTTTTGCTGATGATCGGCTTTGAGTTTACTGTCGCTGCAGTTTTCCCGTACCTGACGTAGCGCGGTATTTAGCCCATCAATGCGACTTTGATTATGATGCTTTTCGGCATAGCTGATCTCTCGTTGAATATCCTGCTCTTTTTCCTGGCAGGGAGAGGCTGCTATGGCGCTGGCGCTAAGTGAAGTCAGGGCCAGAAGCAGAGCGATGCGGTGTTTCATGGATAGTACCTTCCATTGTCTGAGGGTATACCCGGAGGATATACCCGTTCCCGATGGTGAACGGGAATGCGTTGATTCCCGCAGGTTTAAGCATAGTAACAAATGCAGGAAACCACCAGACTGCGTAAAAAACGCAGTAAGGCGGTAGTTTACCCGAGCCGGTGAGGCGCGTCGCGCAGACGGGATAACCAGGCGGTGGCCGAGTTATCGTCCTCCAGCAGGGCAATAATATAACCATGTGGCAGAGCGCGACCGAGAACCTCTTTCGCCGCCGCGCCCTGGGCGGTGGAGTCGAACTTAATCAGCAGGCCATCTTTTTGCGGCGTAATGCTCTTAAAGCGGATACCGTTGGCGTCGAGATGATGCCAGACGGAGAAGCCGTCCGGCATGCTGACGCCCTGGCCAACCGGACGGATCGCCAGCGTGGCCTCCTGCTGCTGCACTGCCAGCCAGAGCCAGAACAGCGCGCAGAGCACAAGAGAGCCACCCAGCAGCCAGCTCAGCTGGCGCAGGGAGGGGCGTTTAATGACCATCATTAGCCCCGGCTTCTGTATTTTTTCTTCCACAGCACCACCAGCGAGCCGATCAGTCCGAAGACCAGCAGCGCGACCGGAAGGAGCATCAGGCAGGACATCAGCTGATCTTCATACTTGAGGAATACCGGGGTTTTGCCCAGCAGATAGCCCAGCGAGGTCAGGATGAGCACCCACAGCAGGCCGCTCATCCAGTTAAAGAACTGAAAGCGAGCGTTATTGAGGCCTGAAAGGCCGGCAATCGTCGGCAACAGCGTACGCACGAAGGCGATAAAGCGGCCGATCAGCAGCGCGGAGAGCCCATGCTTATGAAACAGGTGATGCGCGCGTTGATGATAGTGAGAGGGCAGATGCGACAGCCAGTTTTGCACGATCCGCGTATTGCCCAGCCAGCGCCCCTGAATGTAGCTCAGCCAGCAGCCGAGGCTGGCGGCGGCGGTAAGCAGCAGCAAGGTTTCCGGAAAGCCCATCGCCCCTTTGGCGATCAGCACGCCCACGAGCACAAGCAGACTATCCCCCGGTAAAAACGCGGCAGGCAGTAACCCGTTCTCAAGGAACAAAATCATAAACAAGACAAAATACAGCATGCCAATCATGGAGGGATTCGCGAGCGTTTCGTAATCCTGAGCCCACAAGGCATTCAATAACTGGGTTAAAAGTTCCATTCACGATTCCTGGTACATCGGTTAACGGCACGTCTGAGCGCGTGGCATGTTGGGCGACAAGATTTTTATGAGATTTTGGTCGCTGCTTAGGCGCTCTGAACGCTTCCCTGTATAAGACTGAAGTAAGTAAACACTTACCCCCAGAACGGCAAAATGCATCTAATTGTAACAAATCAGCTGACTTTACGTCAGAGAAATTGCAAGGTGTTGCTCGTTGATTTTGCTGATTGCGGCGGTGGGAGGCGAGAGGATTTACACAGGCTGACACTATATATGTTTTACTTACTCCAGCCGGCCTGGGGGGCAGGCGCGCAGGGGCCGCGCGCCGTCAGGATAAGCGCTTATTTCGCGCTGTTGGCCGCCGTATCGAGATGAACTACCGGATTATCGGCAAATAAGTAGCGATCGGCATTAAATTCAAAGTCATCGCTGGTTTCGTTAAACAGCATTTGCTTGGTATTTTCCAGATGCTGCCACATCGCCAGCTTGGCGGCGTTGGGATCTTTACGCAGCAGGGCTTTCAGGATCTGATCGTGATCGTCGCACCAGTTATCGACCGTGCGCAGGTCGATATGCTCATGCAGCTTTTTCCAGTACGGGTTATGCACGCGCTGGGTCCACATTTTTTCCACGATCGCCGCCAGCGCACTGTTCTGCGTGGCCAGCGCCACCTGGACGTGGAACTGGAGATCCCACTCGGAGTCGCGGAAACACTTCTCGTTGCGCGCTTTCTCCTGAATCTCCATCAGCTTCATGATGTCCTGTTTGGTCACCTGAGTCGCCGCGAATTCAGCAATATTGCTTTCAATTAGCTGCCGCGCCTGCAGGAGTTCAAAAGGGCCATAGTTGGCGAATTCAAGGCTTTCATCGGCCACCTGCTGGTACTTGGGATGGTTGGAGATGACATGAATACCCGACCCTTTGCGGACTTCGACATACCCTTCCACTTCCAGCATGATAATGGCTTCACGAACCACGGTGCGGCTGACGTTTTTTTCATCGGCGATAAAGCGCTCGGCGGGCAGCTTATCCCCTACAAGGTAGACACCTTGTTCGATGCGCGTCTTCAGCTCAGCGGCAAGCTGCTGATACAGACGGCGTGGTTCAATGATTTCCATATTCGCTCCCGCAAGATGGCGACAATATTCGATTTGTTATACCACTTTTACACGCTTTCCACCACTGGCAGGCATGAAAAAGCCGCCTGAGAAGGCGGCTCGATAAGTGGTCATATCAGCACATGATCTAACTCTGCGTGGCGGGTTTGCGGCTGCTAAGCGGCGTCGAGTCATCGTCAGCCGGTTTGTTTTTCAGCACCGTCCAGATAACCAGCGCGCCCAGCAGGTCAAAGACGGCCAGTACCGCAAACAGCGGGCTGAAGCCGATGGTGTCTGCCAGCGCGCCGACAACCAGGGCGAACATGGTGCTCGCCAGCCAGGCGGCCATCCCGGTCAGACCGTTGGCGGTAGCGACTTCGTTACGGCCAAAGACGTCGGAAGAGAGGGTGATCAGCGCCCCGGACAGCGCCTGGTGAGCGAACCCGCCGATGCACAGCAGGGCAATCGCCACGTACGGGCTGGTGAACAGGCCGATCATCCCCGGGCCAATCATCAGCAGGGCGCCCATGGTGACCACCATTTTACGCGACACGATCAGGTTGACGCCAAACCAGCGCTGGAACAGCGGCGGCAGGTAACCGCCCACGATGCAGCCGAGGTCGGCGAACAGCATCGGCATCCAGGCGAACATCGCGATCTCTTTCAGGTTAAAGCCGTAAACCTTAAACATGAACAGCGGGATCCAGGCGTTAAAGGTCCCCCAGGCCGGCTCGGCGAGGAAGCGCGGCAGGGCGATACCCCAGAACTGACGGTTGCGCAGGATCTGCCACGGCGACATTTTCTTCGCGTTATTGGTCTGATGCTGAGACTCCTGACCGCCAATGATGTAGTCGCGTTCTTCGTCAGATAATTTTTTCTGGTCGCGCGGGTGTTTGTAGAAGATAAGCCAGGCGATGGCCCAGGCGAAGCTCAATACCCCGGAGATGATGAACGCCATCTGCCAGCTGTGCATGACAATCGCCCACACCACCAACGGCGGCGCGATCATGGCGCCAATAGAGGAACCGACGTTGAAGTAGCCCACCGCGATAGAGCGCTCTTTTGCCGGGAACCATTCAGAACTGGCTTTCAGCCCGGCAGGGATCATCGCGGCTTCCGCTGCGCCGACTGCGCCGCGAGCCAGCGCCAGGCCGCCCCAGCTGCCTGCCAGCGCGGTTGAGCCGCAGAATATCGCCCAGGCGATAGCAAAGAAGGCATAGCCGATTTTGGTCCCGAGAATATCGAGGACGTAACCCGCGACAGGCTGCATGACGGTGTAGGCAGCGGAATAGGCTGCAATGATATAGGAGTACTGTTGAGTCGAGATGTGTAACTCTTCCATCAGCGTCGGCGCGGCCGCCGCCACGGTGTTACGGGTCAGGTAGCCCAGCACGGTGCCTAGCGTCACCAGCGCAATCATGTACCAACGTAACCCTTTAATTTTACGCATGTAAACCTCATCGTCTGTTATCTTTCCGCATCAGGTGCGGCCTTTCCTGACGGCAATACGCGGTCGGGAAAGCGAAACGGAGGGTTCAGGAGGGGGGATCCCCCTCTGGCCCGAACCTTACCATCAGTTGTTATGTTGAAAGTCGGTGTCCATTCCGTATAAGCCGATGCCATAAACACCGGTAATGCATTCCGTCGGTTTATATGTTGCGACGGCAGAAAGATAACTTGTCATACAACTTTAAAAGTTGAGTGCTGTCACAAAAGTGGGAAAGTTAGTGTGGTCTTTAGCCCTTACCGGGAAAGCCAGAGATGGCGCGCCCTGCCGGGGTGTTTTCCAATGAGGCGGTCGTTTTTTTATCGACGTTTATTGATCTAACTCACGAAAAACAGCTCGGTCTGTAGAAATTGGTGTGATAACTTTGTCAGCATTGTAGTCAATCATCTGAAAGGCTCCCGCTACGGAGCGAAGAGGACACGCGAATGACACCGTTTATGACTGAAGATTTTCTACTCGATACCGAATTTGCTCGCCGTCTGTACCACGATTACGCCAAAGATCAGCCGATTTTCGACTACCATTGCCACCTTCCGCCGCAGCAGGTTGCCGAAAACTATCGCTTCAAAAATCTGTATGACATCTGGCTGAAAGGCGATCACTACAAATGGCGCGCAATGCGCACTAACGGCGTACCGGAGCGTCTGTGTACCGGTGATGCGTCCGATCGCGAGAAATTTGACGCCTGGGCGGCAACGGTGCCGCACACTATTGGCAACCCGTTATACCACTGGACCCATTTAGAGCTGCGTCGCCCTTTTGGTATTACAGGTAAGCTGTTGTCTCCATCCACCGCCGATGAGATCTGGGACCAGTGCAATGATTTACTGGCTCAGGACGCCTTCTCCGCCCGCGGGATCATGAAGCAGATGAATGTGAAGATGGTCGGTACCACCGACGATCCGATTGATTCTCTCGAGCACCATGCGGTTGTCGCCAAAGATACCTCCTTTGATATCAAAGTGCTGCCGAGCTGGCGCCCGGATAAAGCATTCAACATTGAACAGGCGACCTTTAATGACTACATGGCGAAGCTGGGTGAGGTGTCCGATACCGATATTCGCCGTTTTGCGGACCTGCAAAGCGCTCTGACCAAACGTCTGGACCACTTTGCCGCACACGGCTGCAAGGTCTCCGACCACGCGCTGGACGTGGTGCTGTTTGCGGAAGCGACCGACGCCGAGCTGGACGCCATTCTGGCGCGCCGTCTGGCTGGCGAGACCCTCAGCGAACACGAAGTGGCGCAGTTCAAAACCGCGGTGCTGGTGTTCCTCGGCGCAGAATATGCCCGTCGCGGTTGGGTACAGCAGTACCATATCGGTGCGCTGCGTAACAACAACCTGCGTCAGTTCAAACTGTTAGGCCCGGATGTGGGCTTCGATTCGATCAACGATCGCCCGATGGCGGAAGAGCTGTCTAAGCTGCTGAGCAAGCAGAACGAAGAAAACCTGCTGCCGAAAACCATTCTCTACTGCCTGAACCCGCGCGATAACGAAGTGCTGGGCACCATGATCGGTAACTTCCAGGGTGAAGGCATGCCAGGCAAGATGCAGTTCGGCTCCGGCTGGTGGTTCAACGATCAGAAAGACGGCATGGAGCGGCAGATGACCCAGCTGGCGCAGCTCGGCCTGCTGAGCCGCTTCGTCGGGATGCTGACCGACAGCCGCAGCTTCCTCTCCTACACGCGCCACGAATACTTCCGCCGCATTCTGTGCCAGATGATCGGCCGCTGGGTGGCTGCCGGCGAAGCGCCTGCGGATATCGCGCTGCTGGGCGAGATGGTGAAAAACATTTGCTTTAACAATGCGCGTGACTATTTCGCCATTGAACTGAACTAAGGCCAGAGGTCGGTTGATATGCAATACATTAAAATCCATTCGCAGGATAACGTCGCGGTCGCGCTGGCGGATATCGCTGCCGGTAGTGTGGTGACGATTGATAAGGATTCGGTCACCCTCGGCCAGGATATCGTTCGCGGCCACAAGTTTGCACTGCGCGCTATCGCGAAAGGGGAAAACGTCGTTAAGTACGGATTGCCGATTGGCCATGCGCTGGCGGATATCGCGCCGGGCGAGCATGTTCATGCGCACAATACGCGCACCAATCTCAGCGACCTTGACGCGTATCGCTATCAACCGGACCGTGTTGCCCAACCGCCACAGCCTGCGGATCGCGAAGTGCAGATTTATCGTCGCGCCAACGGTGACGTCGGCGTGCGCAATGAGCTGTGGATCCTGCCGACCGTCGGCTGCGTCAACGCGATGGCCAGACAAATGCAGAACCGTTTCCTGAAAGAGACGTATGGCGCTGAGGATATCGATGGGGTGCATCTCTTCAGCCACACCTATGGCTGCTCGCAGCTTGGGGATGACCACATCAACACTCGCACCATGCTGCAAAATATGGTTCGTCACCCGAACGCCGGGGCGGTACTGGTGGTTGGCCTTGGCTGTGAAAACAACCAGGTGGATGCCTTTCGCGAAACGCTGGGCGAGTTTGACCCGCAGCGTGTGCACTTTATGGTTTGCCAGCACCAGGACGATGAAGTGGAAGCGGGGGTTGCGCATCTGCATCAGCTGTATGAAGTGATGCGTCAGGATAAACGCCAGCCGGGTAAATTGAGCGAGCTGAAGTTTGGTCTCGAGTGCGGGGGATCGGACGGCCTGTCGGGCATTACCGCTAACCCGATGCTGGGCCGCTTCTCAGACTATGTGATCGCCAACGGCGGCACCACCGTGCTGACCGAAGTGCCGGAGATGTTCGGTGCTGAACAGCTGCTGATGAGTCACTGCCGTGACGAAGCGACCTTCGACAAGCTGGTGACCATGGTCAATGACTTTAAGCAGTACTTTATCGCACACGACCAGCCTATTTACGAAAACCCTTCCCCGGGTAACAAAGCCGGGGGGATCACCACCCTGGAAGATAAGTCGCTGGGCTGTACTCAGAAAGCGGGTTCCAGCCAGGTGGTGGATGTCCTGCGCTACGGCGAGCGCCTGAAGGTTCATGGTCTGAATTTGCTGAGCGCGCCGGGCAACGATGCGGTCGCCACCAGCGCGCTGGCCGGCGCCGGCTGTCATATGGTGTTGTTTAGCACCGGACGCGGCACGCCGTACGGCGGCTTTGTGCCGACGGTGAAGATCGCCACCAACAGCGAACTGGCGGCGAAGAAAAAGCACTGGATCGACTTTGATGCCGGGCAGCTGATCCATGGCAAAGCGATGCCGCAGCTGCTGGAGGAGTTTGTGGATGCCATTGTGGCTTTCGCTAACGGTAAACCGACCTGTAATGAACAGAATGACTTCCGCGAACTGGCCATCTTTAAAAGCGGTGTTACCCTGTAAAGGTGTATTCACATTGGCGCCCAGGGGCGTAGAACGTGTATCGGCCTGATAGCGTAACGCCATCGGGCTCGTAACAGCGGCGTTTCAGCCAGTGAAGCGCCGTTTGTTTTTTTCAGTCAGGGAGCTTTCATGACCGCGTATTGGCTGGCCCAGGGGGTCGGCGTCATCGCCTTTCTTATCGGCATTACCACCTTTATCAACCGCGATGAACGCCGTTTCAGGCTACAGCTGGCGGTCTATAGCGCTATTATCGGCGTCCATTTTTTCCTGATGGGCGCCGGGTCGGCCGGAATGAGCGCCGGGCTCAATGCGCTACGTACGGTCATTTCCTTACGCACCCGTAGCCTGTGGGTGATGACCGTCTTTATCCTCCTGACGCTGATCCTCGGCTTGGGCAAACTGCAGCATGCCATGGAGCTGCTGCCGATCATTGGCACCGTCGCCAGCACCTGGGCGCTGTTTCGTTGCAAAGGGCTGACCGTCCGCTGCGTGATGTGGTGCTCCACCGCCTGCTGGGTCACGCATAATCTGTGGTTGGGTTCGATTGGTGGGACGCTGATTGAAGGCAGTTTTCTGATCGTCAACGGGCTGAATATCATTCGCTTCCGCCGGATGCAAAAGCGCGGTATCGATCCGTTTAAGGTTGAAAACGCAGTCCAGGAAGAGAGCCCCTCCGCCCGATAGCGGAGGGGAAAGGCATTAGCTGCGCAGGGCGTTTTTCGCCAGCTGGTCATCTTCTGCTATGCAGGCCGCGGCGGTAAACAGGGCGTCGGTTGAGGAGTTGAGCGCCGTTTCGCAGGAATCCTGCAGCACGCCGATAATAAAGCCGACGGCAACCACCTGCATCGCCACATCGTTCGGGATCCCAAACATATTACAGGCCAGCGGGATCAGCAGCAGCGAACCGCCCGCCACGCCGGAGGCGCCGCAGGCGCACAGCGAAGCGACCACGCTCAGCAGCAGCGCCGTCGGCAGATCCACCGGAACATTCAGCGTATGCACCGCCGCCAGCGTCAGCACGGTGATCGTGATCGCCGCGCCCGCCATATTGATGGTCGCCCCCAGTGGAATGGAGACCGAATAGGTATCGCGATCCAGATTCAGCTTTTCACACAGCGCCATATTCACCGGAATATTGGCGGCGGAGCTGCGGGTGAAGAACGCGTAGACGCCGCTTTCGCGCAGGCAGGTCAGCACCAGCGGATAGGGGTTACGGCGGATTTTCCAGAACACCAGCAGCGGGTTAATCACCAGCGCTACCAGCAGCATACAGCCGACCAGCACCAGCAGTAGCTGGGCGTAGCCCCACAGGGTCTCGAAACCGGTGGTCGCCAGGGTGGAAGAGACCAGACCGAAGATCCCCAGCGGTGCAAAACGGATCACCACTTTGACGATGAAGGTCACCGCGTGGGAGACATCGTTGATCAGGTTTTTGGTGGTGTCGTTACCGTGACGCAGGGCGAAGCCCAGCCCCACCGCCCACACCAGAATGCCGATATAGTTGGCGTTCAGCAGGGCGTCGATCGGGTTGGATACCATGCTCATCAGCAGGCCGCGCAGCACTTCGACAATCCCCGACGGCGGCGTGATGCTGTCGGCGGCGGTGGTTAAATGCAGAGTCGACGGAAAGACAAAACTAAACAACACCGCGGTCAGCGCCGCGCTGAAGGTGCCCAGCAGATAGAGAAACAGAATGGGGCGAATACTGGTTTTTTGTCCGTGCTGATGGTTAGCGATGGAGGCCATCACCAGCATCAATACCAGCACCGGCGCCACCGCCTTTAACGCGCCGACGAACAGAGTCCCCAGCAGGCCAACAGCGATAGCCGCTGGCTTAGAGACCAGCGCCAGCAGCACGCCAAGCACCAGACCGATTAAAATTTGTTTCACCAGGCTGCCTTGCGCCAGGCGTGAGATCCACCCCGATGGGGGAGTGCGTGTGGTCATAATTCATTCCTTCCAGTGATGTAGCAAGCCATCCCAGCCACGTATTATTTGTTACGTTTATGTCAGGATGTAAGTAGATGTTTGCATAGTCGAGTATACGGAAAGAATGGCGGGCGGGAAGCGTAAAATGCTGTGATTTTAATCTGGATCTTGTTTTTTAACTATGTAGTAACATAACTGTGACATGAGCAGAGATTGCCGTCGGCGATGGCCGACGGCGCGTTGTGCAGATTACTCAGGCAGTTTGCGCTGCTTGTCGTGTTGCTTGTTGACCCAGGCGTTAATCAGCAGCGTGACGGCCAGGATGCCTCCTACTACGCCCAGCGAGATGGCGACCGGGATATGGTAGAAGTCGACGATCAGCATCTTCACGCCAATAAACACCAGGATCACCGACAGACCGTATTTGAGCATCGAGAAGCGCTCGGCGACCCCCGCCAGCAGGAAGTACATGGCGCGCAGGCCGAGGATCGCGAACAGGTTTGAGGTCAGGACGATAAACGGATCGGTGGTGACCGCGAAGATCGCCGGGATACTGTCGACGGCGAAAATCACATCGCTCAGTTCCACCAGGATCAGCACCAGCAGCAGCGGCGTGGCGAACAGCACCCCGTTTTTACGGGTGAAGAAGCGCTCGCTCTCGATTTTATCCGTCATTCGCAGATGGCTGCGGATCCAGCGCACCAGTGGTTTATCGCCGATGCCGGAGTCATCTTCTTTCGCCAGCGCCATCTTCACGCCGGTAAAAAGCAGGAAGGCGCCGAAGACGTACAGCAGCCAGTCAAACTGGGAAATCAGCCAGCTGCCGGCGAAGATCATGATGGTACGCAGAACAATTGCGCCCAGCACGCCATACACCAGTACCCGGCGCTGCAGAGCAGGCGGTACGGCGAAATAGCTGAACAGCATCAACCAGACGAAGACGTTATCGACCGCCAGCGCTTTCTCAATCAGATAACCGGTGAGGAAGGCTAAGGCCTGCGGGTCAGCGACGGCCCGGCCCTGGGTTTGTACCAGATACCACCAGAAGGCGGCGTTGAACAGCAGAGAAAGCGTGACCCAGAGGATTGACCAGCCCGCGGCCTGCTTCATGGTCATGCTATGCGAACCGCGTCGTCCCTGAAGCAGCAGATCGATTGCCAACATGATCGCGACGACGACAGCGAATCCACCCCATAGCAACGGCGTGCCGACAGTATTCATTTGATATTCCTTACATAAAAACAAAACGGCTGACGTCGGAAGACGGCAGCCGCTGCGCTTTTATGCATAGACCTCGCCTTCCGGCAAGGTCTCACTTACAACAACCAAAGTACATCGCGATGGGCTTTGGTTATTGCCCGGCGACCGGATGCGGTATTGCACGCATCGTAATGACGATCAACCGGCAAGGAAGTTACTCCCCTTTGCACGTAACAAAATATGTCACAGGGCGGTTTTCGTCAATGGCGGCCGGTCCGGCCTTTACACTCTTTTACGCCAGCGGCTGCGTATCGGCCGGGAAGATCACTCCGGTCTGGCGACGAATTTCGCTCGACAGTTTTGCCGTAATACGGCTCACGGTCAGACCCGGGTGATTGACATCCTGTGTCTCCACCAGGCGCGCAAAGGTCTCCGCCTCATACAGCATAGTATTAATGTGCTGGGGCTGCGTCAGGTCCTGGGCTTTGCCGCCGCGCGGCACAAACGCCAGCTTCTGGCATTCGGAGATTTTTTCGATCACTAATGTGCCGTCTTCGCCCTGGATTTCACTGGGGATCGCGGAATCGCTAACTTTGGAGTGATGCAGCGTCACGTCGAAGTCGCCATAGCTCAGCACCACGGTGCCCTGGGCGTCTACGCCGCTGTCCAGCAGGCTGGCGGTGGCAAGAACGGCCCGCGGTTCGCCCCATAACGCCACAGCGGACGCCAGGCAATAGAAGCCGATATCCATAATCGAACCGTTAGAGAACGCCGGGTTAAAGGTGTTGGGGTTTTCGCCGTCAAGGTAGCGCTGATAGCGCGAGGAGTACTGACAGTAGTTGATGAAGGCTTTGCGCAGTTTGCCCGCTTTAGGAAGCGTCTCTTTCAGTAGCAGAAAGTTAGGCAGACTGGCGGTTTTAAAGGCTTCAAACAGCACAACGTTATTTTCTTTCGCCAGCGCTATCGCCGCCTCGACTTCCTGCAGGTTCGATGCCAGCGGCTTTTCGCAAATGACGTGCTTTTTGTGGCTCAGGAACAGCCGGGTCTGCGGGAAGTGCAGCGAGTTCGGGCTGGCAATATAGACCGCGTCAACGTCAGGGCTCTGTGCCAGCTCATCGAGCGAGGTAAACAGATGCTCGACCGGATAGTCATTGGCGAAGGCTTGCGCCTGTTCGAGGCTGCGGGAGTAGATGGCGGTAAGTTTATATTTGCCGGTTTCATGGGCGGCATCGACAAACTGCTTGGTGATCCAGTTTGTGCCAACAACTGCGAAACGTATCATAAACGTTGACGAACTCCATTAAAGGGAACCTGTCGTCACTCTATCATGCCATCATGACAAAACCAGTGCGTCACTACGCAGAACGATTTAACGAAAGGTGCGTCAGCCACAGGCGGGTATCGAATTCCAGTTGATGGTACTGTGGCTCCATATGGCAGCACAGTTGATAAAAGGCTTTGTTGTGATCTTTCTCTTTCAAATGCGCCAGTTCATGGACCACGATCATCCGCAGAAAGGCCTCCGGCGCGTCGCGAAACACCGTCGCCACGCGAATTTCCGCTTTGGCTTTCAGCTTACCGCCCTGAACGCGGGAAATCGCGGTATGCAGGCCGAGCGCATTGTTCAGCACGTGGATTTTACTGTCGTACATCACTTTGTTGATCGGCGCCGCTCCGCGCAGAAAGCGGGCCTTCAGATCCTGGGTGTACTGATACAGCGCTTTATCGCTGTTAACGTCATGCCCCTGCGGATAACGCTTTTGCAGCACCTCGCCGAGGCGGTCTTGCTCGATTAAAGCCGTGACCTGCGACAACAGCGATTCAGGATAGCCATGGAGATAAGGTAATGTGCTCATGTAGCCCGTTTGCGTAATTAAGCGACAACAGCCGGGGATTCTAGCACCCTGTGCGGACAGGATGCCAGAAAGGCATCGTTACTCGATTATCGCGTCTTCATCCGCCCGGTAGCAGAAGAAATCAAACAGCGCCTCTTTGCGATGCAGCATACTATCCACGCAGGCCATGCCGACAAACGCCCCGGTAAACTCGCCGTAGCGGCTGTATTCATCGGAGAAATGCGATGTGTCGTAGACCGCTCCGATGGGGTGATAGTGCTCACCGTCGACAGACCATGAACACTGTACCTCTCGGCCATTAATAGCAATCGCGAGATAGATTTCTCCCTCGGCAAGGCGAATTTTCTGTGGATCGTCGTGACGCTCACCGTTATCCATGTAGATAATAGCCAGTTGCGCCGCGCCAGAGGTTTCATCCCAGGTTTTATGTAAAAACAGATAGTTCATGTTGTCGTAATAGAGCACCAGTCCAGCGCTGTGCTGATAAATCTCCGGGTTAAAATCCATCTTCGTACTGATGTTGGCGTATACCGAGGTCAGCTTTTTCGCCAGCAGACTGACTTTATTGAGCGAGCTCAGCGACTCCTGACCGCGTAGAGCAAGATAGCCTGCTTTACGCGTCAGGCAGGTAAAACGCTGGAAATGGATCCTCGGCGCATAAAACGCGTTATCCACCCTTGGCTCATCAAAATCATCAAGGTCCGCTTTTGGTGGAAACGGGTGCGGCGGCAGACGGGATCCTTCTACCTGATGCTGTGCGAGATGACCCCCAGCGGCCAGGCGCAGCCAGCCATCCTCGCTCCATTCCATCCTTTGGATCGCCGTTTCGCGACCCAGCGGGCAGCGTAGCTCCTGGCGAAACGGACGACTGCAAAGGTGGGTTAGCCAGACTTCACCCGTTGGGGTCTCGACATAGCTACCGTGCCCGGCCTTTTGCAGGTAGGTTTCCGGATTGAAATAGTGGGGCTTGAGATGGCCTGTATCTTTGCGTTCGTTAAAATTCTCTGGCCAGGATGTGACGATTGGATTGAGCGGATCGCCTTGATAGGGGCCAGCGACCTCGGTGGCGCGGGCCATGGTGACAGAATGCCCGTAACCGGTGCCGCCTTCGGCGACCATCAGGTAGTAATAGTCGCCGCGTCTCGTCAGATGCGGCGCTTCAATGCAGCCGCGGTCGGTACCGCCGTGCCAGATGCGCTGCGGGTAGCCGATGACGCTGTGCGTCTGCGGCGAATATTCCACCAGGCAGATCGCTCCCGGTTTTTCATAGCCTTCGCGAGTTTCCCACTCCAGTGAGACGATCCATTTTCTGCCATCGTGGTCGTGCAAAATTGAGGCATCGAATCCAGCAGAATGGAGATAAACGGGGGCGCTCCACGGGCCAGTGATCTCCTCGGCGGTAATAAGATAATTATCAACGTCAAAATAACGGGAGTTCATTGAATTCATAACGCCATAAATGACATAAAACAGCTTTTCTTCTTCGCACCAGGTCAGGCTTGGGGCCCAAATACCTTTGGCAGAAGGCAGTTTTTTTAAGTCTGGGTTATTATCATCGGTAAGCACATGGGTGAGCAATTGCCAATGTTTAAGATCCCTTGAATGATAAACCGGTAGTCCGGGAAACCATTCAAATGATGATACCGCCACATAATAATCATCGCCGCGGCGGCATATACAGGGGTCAGGATTAAAACCTCTAAAGACAGGATTCTGAATCATCGTATTTATCCTTAATGCTCAAAATATAGCAATAATTTTAAGTGGAGGATGACTCAGGAGATATATAGACTGTTTCCATTTATATAATAAACGTCCACTTATCTGGTGATGCTGCTCACAAAAAACGATTTATTTCTCCGCCCGACTGCCTACGGCATCGGTGCTTCTGATTTTGTGGCGGAAAGATTGCGGAGTATCGTTCATCATCTCTTTAAACTTGAGGCAGAAGTAGGCGCTGTCAGTAAAGCCGGCACTTTGCGAGATATCGCTGATCTTCAGGTCGGTGTTTGTCAGCAGATTGACAGCGATATTGAGTTTGCGCAGCAGCATGAATTTCTTAAAGCTGATGCCAAAGGCGGATTTAAAGGTGCGGGAAAACCAGGATTTTGACCACTGACAGCGTCGGGCGGCTTCCTCTGTTGTCATTTCAAAATTTTCATTGGCATTAATGACTTGTAGTAGTTCGATAAGTTCGCTCAGGTAGCGATGATGGGTTCGTTCGGTAACAGGAACGGAATCTTTAAGGCGATTAAAAGCATGCAGTAGTACGCTTTGCATCAGGGAACGGAACAGCGAATCGGAGAAGTCGCTGAACTCACTGCACCAGCTCAGCAGCAGCTCAAGGCGCTCAGCCTCCTCGCCGGAAAGATAAACTACCGCGCCGCAGTGGGCCGCAGGTAGCGACAGATCATATCCTTCCAGCCACTCTTTTTCGAATTGCATAAGATAACGCTTGTGGCTGGCAGCGGGCGGTAGCGTCATTTCATGAATGAGTAGGGCAGGGACATATACCAGCGTGTTGTTTTTAATGGTAAATTTTTCGTCGCCAATGGAATAGCTTCCCCCTGATTCTCTGAACCACATCAGTTCGTCCATCATATGGAAATGTGGAACTACATTTATCCCATTGAAATCATTTATGTTATCTGCTCGCAGCGTAAAGAGTTCACCTGCGCCAACGGGGATCTTTTCGAAAACGGGAGATTCGTCACTCATCGGGTACACTCTTCTTATATTTAACAGGATAATTTATACATAACCGGATTGCCCTTAGCAATAACGTATGCCTATCAAATCTAACAGTGCTCTTATTGCGGAGGCGCGATGAATACTGCTCGTATTAGTATCAAAGAAAAATTCAGCTATGGCTTAGGCGACACCGGTTGTAATTTAGTATGGCAAACAGTGATGCTGTTCATGGCCTGGTTTTATACCGACGTATTTGGTTTAAGCCCCGCGCATATGGGAACCATGTTTTTAGCCGTCAGAGTATTAGATGCGGTGACTGATGTATTAATGGGGGCGGTGGCTGATAGAACCCGCACTAAATATGGTCAATTCCGGCCCTATATTTTATGGTTTGCCATTCCGTTTGGCGTATTGTGCTGCTTAACGTTTTATACCCCGGATTTAGGTTATAGCGGTAAGTTAATTTATGCTTATGTTTCTTATACTTTATTATCGTTAGTGTATACCGCTATTAACGTCCCGTACTGCGCGATGATTAATAATATTTCCAATGACTCCCGCGAGCGAGTATCGCTGCAGTCGTGGCGGTTTGCGCTAAGTACCTTAGGCGGCCTGATTGTGTCGCTGACTGCGCTACCGTTGGTAGCCTGGCTGGGGAAAGGCAATCTGCAAAACGGGTATTTCTACACCATGATGGTGATGGGCGCCTTGAGCATCGTGCTGTTCTTTATCTGTTTTGGCCTGACTAAAGAGCGCTACTCTACAGACATTACGGCCAATAATCAGAGCAGCATCCTTGATGACCTGAAAACCCTGCTGGCGAACAAAGACTGGCGCATTTTATTTACGCTGAACGTGGTGAACCTGATCGCCGTGCTGTTCAAAGGCGGTACCACGCTCTACTACGTCAATAACATTATGGGGCGCGCGGATCTTGGCAGCTTGTTGCTGACCACCACGCTGGCTTCCGGAGTGGTGGGAGCCATGCTGTCGCCGTTCATATTTAAGAACATCGATAAAGTGAAGGGCTTCAAGCTGTCAATGGCGCTGGAGGCGGTGCTGTTAATCGCGATGTATTTCGTCCCGGCGGGCAACGTCGCCGCCATCTTCACGTTGGTGATAATCATCAATATCATTCAGCTGGCGGCAACACCGCTACAGTGGAGCATGCTCTCAGATATCATTGATGCGGAAGAAAAGCGCAGCGGCAAGAAGCTCAGCGGAATTGTCTTCTCAACCAACCTGTTTGCAATCAAATTAGGGATTGCCATCGGCGGCGCGCTGGTGGGTTATCTGCTGGCGTGGGGGGACTACGTCGGCGGCGCCGCGCAGCAATCGGCTTCAGCGCTGCAGATGATTAAATTGTTGTTCACTCTCTTCCCGGGTGTGCTGGTGGCGCTGTTGATAGTGATAATGAATCGCTACAGTCTGGATGATAAACGTCTGTCGCATATGGCGCAGGAAAGCGGGAGATAATCGACCGATCTCTATTCAACTGGGCGAAGTTTGCGTATAAACTCGCGGGTTTTAGTATTCCGGAGGCGGAGAGGCGATGAGCCAGGCAGAGTTAAACGGTGAGTTATTCACATTAGAGCGGTTCCCACCTAACGCTGAAGAAGAAGCGCTACAGGCATGGGAAGCGGCGGATGAATATCTGCTGCAACAGGTGAATGACGTCGACGGCCTGACGCTCATCTTCAACGACGGCTTCGGCGCGCTCGCCTGCGCGCTGGCGGCGCGCAACCCGGTCAGCATCAATGATTCCTTTATTTCCGAGCTGGCGACCCGCCACAACCTGCGGATGAACGGTATCGATGAAGAGAGCGTGCGCTTTCAGGATAGCCTGAGCCCGCTACCGGCCGCGCCGGCGCTGGTGCTGATTAAGGTGCCAAAACAGCTGGCGCTGCTGGAACAGCAACTGCGCGCCCTGCGCGAAGTGGTCACGCCGGAAACCCGCATCATCGCCGCGGCGAAAGCCCGTGATGTGCACAACTCGACGCTGGCGCTGTTTGAAAAAATCCTCGGCACCACCACCACCTCGCTGGCGTGGAAAAAAGCGCGTCTGATCCACTGCGTTTTCACCGCCCCCAAGCTTGCCGATGCGCCGCAAACCTACAGCTGGAAGCTGGACGGCACGCCGTGGACCATCCATAACCACGCCAACGTTTTTGCCCGCAGCGGACTGGATATCGGCGCGCGTTTCTTCCTGCAGCATTTACCGTCTGATCTAGAAGGCGAGATCGCCGATCTCGGCTGCGGCAATGGGGTGATTGGCCTGCAGGCGCTGGCGCAAAACCCAAACGCCAGCGTGATGTTCACCGATGAGTCGCACATGGCGGTGGCTTCCAGCCGGTTGAACGTCGAGCGCAACCTGCCGGACGATATCGCACGCTGTGAATTTATGGTCAATAACTCGCTCTCCGGCATTGAGCCTGACCGCTTTACGGCGATCCTGTGTAATCCGCCGTTCCATCAGCAGCACGCGATTACCGACCATATTGCCTGGCAGATGTTTAACGATGCCCGCCGCAGCCTGAAATATGGCGGCGAGCTGTACGTCGTCGGCAACCGCCACCTCGATTACTTCCGTAAGCTGAAGCGCGCTTTTGGTAATTGCACGACGATTGCGACGAACAATAAGTTTGTCATTTTGAAAGCAACCAAGGTGCGTAAACAGCGCTGATTCATTTTGTTGTTTCCCCCCGGCTTGCGGCTGTCGCCTTAGCCGGGCTACCGACGATTGCGACGAACAATAAGTTCGTAGTTTTGAAAGCAACGAAGGTGCGTGAGCAGCGCTGATTCCTTTTGTTGTTTCCCCCCGGCTACCGACTGTCGCCTTAGCCGGGCTACCGTCCGGGATTATCGTGGTAGCCCGGGGAAGGCGCATCGCGCCGCCCCCGGGACAGGGCTAAATCGCCAGCGCCAGTTTAGTGCCCTGGGCAATCGCCCGACGCGCATCCAGCTCCGCCGCCACGTCGCAACCGCCGATGAGATGCACCGTTTTCCCCGCCGCGCGCAGCGGATCCGCCAGCTCGCGGCGCGGTTCCTGACCGGCGCAGATCACCACCTGATCGACCGCCAGCAACTGGCGCTCGCCGCCGATAGTCACATGTAGCCCTTCATCATCGATCTTTTCATAGCTGACCGCCGGGATCATTTTCACGCCGCGCGCCAGCAGCGTCGCGCGGTGGATCCAGCCGGTGGTTTTGCCGAGCCCTTCGCCCGGTTTGCTGGCTTTGCGCTGCAGCATCACAATCTGTCGCGGGCTTTTACTCAGTTGCGGGCCTTCAGCACTCAGCCCTCCCGCCGTTTGCAGGCTGGTATCGATACCCCATTCGCGGCAGAACTCGCCGATATCCTGGCTGGTGGCCGCGCCCGACTGGCTTAAAAACATCGCGGTGTCGAAGCCGATGCCGCCGCAGCCGATAATCGCCACCTTCGCGCCAACCGGCGCTTTATCGCGCAAGACATCAAGGTAGCTCAGCACTTTTGGATGATCGATCCCGTCGATCGCCGGCAGGCGCGGGGCGATACCGGTGGCGAGGATCGTCTCATCGAATGCCAGCAGATCGTCTGTCGTGACGCGGGTGTTCAGGCGTAGATCGACACCATGAAGATCGAGCATGGTGCGGTAGTAACGCAGCGTCTCGTGAAACTCCTCTTTGCCGGGGATCTGTTTGGCGATATTAAACTGACCGCCGATCTCCGGGAGCGCATCAAACAACGTGACGTGATGACCGCGGGCGGCAGCGTTTACGGCGAAGGCCAGACCGGCAGGCCCGGCGCCGACCACCGCCAGCCGTTTAGGCGCGTTGGCCGGCAGGACCGGCATCAGGGTTTCATGACACGCGCGCGGGTTGACCAGACAGGAGGTGACTTTGCCGACGAAGATCCGATCGAGACACGCCTGATTGCAGCCGATGCAGGTGTTGATCTGATCGGCGCGATCGTCCTGCGCTTTTGATATAAATTCGGCGTCGGCAAGGAACGGGCGGGCCATCGATACCATATCGGCATCGCCGCGGGCGAGAATATCCTCCGCGACCTGCGGATCGTTAATGCGGTTGGTGGTGATCAACGGGATCGACACCGCGCCCTTCAGCTTGCGGGTGACCCAGCTGAAAGCTCCGCGCGGTACCGGCGTGGCGATGGTCGGAATGCGCGCTTCGTGCCAGCCAATCCCGGTGTTGATGATGGTCGCTCCCGCCGCTTCAATCGCTTTGGCCAGTTCAGTGACTTCCGCCAGCGTGCTGCCGTCGTTGACCAGATCGAGCATCGACAGACGGTAAATGATAATGAAATCGTGGCCGGCGCGCTGGCGCACCGCCTTAACCACCTCTACGGCGAAACGCATGCGCCTGGCATAATCGCCGCCCCATTGGTCGTCGCGCTGGTTGGTGCGCGCGGCGAGAAATTCGTTAATCAGATAGCCCTCAGAGCCCATCACCTCGACGCCGTCATAGCCCGCTTCGCGCGCCAGCTGGGCGCAGTGGGCAAAATCATCGATCAGCGTCAGGATCTCATCGTGGCTCAGTTCATGGGGTGTAAAACGGTTAATCGGCGCCTGTAGCGCCGAAGGGGCCACTAGCGCGGGCTGGTAGCTGTAGCGCCCGGTGTGCAGGATCTGCAGGGCGATTTTGCCGCCTTCCTGATGTACCGCGTCGGTAATATGGCGATGGTGCGCCAGATGGCTGGCATCGTTGAGTACCGCGCCGCCGGCCATGGTGACGCCAGAGGGCGCCGGAGCGATGCCGCCGGTGACGATCAGCGCCACGCCGTGACGGGCGCGTTCGGCGTAAAAGGCCGCCAGCCGCTGCGCGCCGTCCGGCAGCTCTTCCAGCCCGGTGTGCATTGAGCCCATCAACACGCGGTTTTTGAGCGTTGTGAAGCCCAGCTCAAGCGGGGCGAAAAGCGACGGATAGCGGCTCATAGTGGCTTCCAATGTAAAATTATTGTTATGTGGTCGGATGAGTTACTAATTTAGCCGTCGCGGAGAAAAAGGGAAAAGGGGAGTGCGGTGATTGTGATGGGATTCAAATAACGGAAATCGTTGTCCCTCACCCCGGCCCTCTCCCAAAGGGAGAGGGGGAAAGGCGGATCGGTACCGGTGGTTAGGGTGACGGGGAAGACGCTACGCGCTGGCGGCGCTCCAGGCCCGGTGCCTGCCACATCGACGTTGTCAGCCCGCTATCGACAAGGCCAAGCTGATCGGCATACACCGTCTGCCATTTGCTCATCATCTCCTGATACAGCTCGCGATGCTGCGGATTTGGGGTGAACTCGCGGTGCCAGCTCACTAACCGTTCTCCTGTACTGGCCATATCGCCATACAGTCCGGCGCCGGTTCCGGCGGCGATAGCACAGCCCAGCGCGGTGGCTTCGCGAACCACCGGCACCCGCACCGGCAGGCCGGTGACGTCGCTGAGGATTTGGCTCCACAGCGCGCCTTTAGAGCCGCCGCCGGCAAACACCAGGCTCTCGAATGTCACCCCGGAGAACTGCGAAATCTGCGCCAGGTTGCAGGCGGAGACAATCGCCGCGTTCTCCTCCAGCGCGCGGAACAGGGTCGCTTTGTTGCACTTCTCCGGATCGATGGAGAGGTTAATAAACGACGGCGCGGCGTGGTACCACTGCTTAAAGTGCATGGCGTCAGAAAAAATAGGCATCACGCCGTGGGAACCGGCGGGGACGCGGCTGGCCATCTCCTCCAGCAGCGAATAGGCATCGACGCCGAGCCGCTCGGCAATCAGTTTTTCTTCAGCGCAAAAGGCGTCGCGAAACCAGCGCATGGTCAGGCCGGTAAAGAAGCTGATCGATTCCGCCTGCGCCATGCCGGGAATGACATGAGGATTAACACGAATATTC
Organism: Klebsiella sp. HMSC25G12; assembly: GCF_001807705.1. NCBI lineage: Bacteria > Pseudomonadati > Pseudomonadota > Gammaproteobacteria > Enterobacterales > Enterobacteriaceae > Klebsiella > Klebsiella sp. HMSC25G12. The sequence goes on from NZ_KV789887.1 coordinate 27,865, forward strand.
ATCTGCGGATCGGTACGCACCTGCGGCAGGTTGACCACCTGCTGCCAGAAAGTGCCGCCGAGTACCGCAGTTTGCCCGGCGCGCACCACCCCAAGGCCCAGGCAGCCGAGCTGGACGTCGCCGCCGCCCATCACCACCGGCGTCCCGGCGCGCAGGCCGCTCTCATGCGCCGCCGCTTCGGTGACGGCGCCCAGCAGGGTACCGGTCTCTTTGACCGGCGACAGCATATCGGCGCGCAGCCCGGCCATATCCAGCAGCGCCGGACGCCAGTCGCGGCTAAACAGGTCGAGCATGCCGGTGGTGCCGGCGTTTGACGGGTCGACCGCCAGCTCGCCGGATAGCTTCGCCGCCAGCCAGTCGCTGATCATGGTGATGGTTGCCGCTTTGCGGTAGATATCGGGGCGGTGGTGCGCCAGCCACAGCAGGCGCGGCATGGCGCTAAGCGCCAGGGTTTGTCCCGAGACCTCGTATACCTCGGATTCAAAACGATAGTCGTGGATCTCCTTAAGCTCCGCCACTTCGCGGCTGGCGCGGGCATCGACGTTGGCGCAGGCCCAGATGGCCTCGCCGTCGCGGTCATAGAGGACGATCCCTTCGCGCATCGAACAGCAGGCGACGGATTGAATATCGGCGGCAGAGAGCCCGGCGGCGTTGAGCGCCTGGCGAATACACTGGCAGGCCAGCTGCCAGTTGGTGGTAAGGTCGAACTCCATCGAGCCGGGGACGTTATCGACGCTCAGGTGTTTCCATTCGGCCTGGCCTACCGCCAGCTGGCGGCCATTAAGATCGAAAATGACCGCCCGAATGCTGCCGGTCCCGGCATCTAACGCTAACAGGTAACTCATGACATGCGCCTCGCTGTTGTCGCGCGGCGCCTGGCCGTCAGGAGGCCAGCGCGAGTACCGCGCGTGCTGTTGTCTCTTCCGTTACCAGGCCATTAATGCGCTTTCCAGTCAGAGCGGCATAAATCGCCTGCGCTTTTTCTTCTCCCCCGGCGACGCCGACGATGGTTGGCAGCTGCGCCAGCTCATCCAGGGTTACGCCGAGCAGTTCCCGATGGATCTCCAGTCCTTCTACCGGCCGGCCGTCGGCCTGCAGGAAATAACCTAAAATGTCGCCGACCGCGCCTTTGCGCGCGTACATCAGCTGTTCGCCCTCGCTGATATAGCCGGAGCGTAAAATCGTGGCGTCGCGCCGCTGATCGATGGCGCCAATGCCGACCACCGCCGCGTCCGCCGCCGTTGCCGCGAGGATCACGTCGCGCACGCTCGACTCACGGCGCAGGATCTCGGCGACCTCCGCTGAAGAGACCCGCAGCGGCGCCGGAATAATGCTGACGCTGCAGGCGGCATCAAGCTGGCCGATGCCGGTCATATAGGGGCCGACGCCGCCGGAGAGGGTCACCAGCCGCACCTGCTGCGAGCCGATAAAGCCGCTGAGATGCTGCAGGCAGCTCATGGTGGCCTCACCGAAGCCGACCGCCAGCAGCTGTCCCGGCTGCAGAATGCCCATCAGCGATTGCGCCGCGCCGATCCCCAACCGGGTATTCATCGGCGGGGTGTTGAGCGCCGGCAGCACGCGGGCAATCTTGAGGCCAAAGCGCTGCTGGAGTTCACTTTCCAGCGCCAGACAGCCCTCATAGCGCGAGTTAATCTGCACGCGGATCACCCCGGACTGGCGGCCTTTCTCCAGCAGACGGGAAATCTTCAGCCGCGGCAGCCCCAAACGCTCGCCGATGTCATTTTGCGTCAGGCCGTCGTGGTAGTAGCACCACGCCACCCGCGCCACCAGCTCTTCCTCGGCTAACGCCAGCCCGGCGTAGCGGTTCTCTTCCGTAATGCGTTTTTCGCTCATAAATTGAACTCTTATAAAAATTTAGATCATATGTTCGCTATTGCGCGGTCGGAAAGTGTGAGCCGACTGGCAAAACGGATCTTTCATCGCTGGCCCATTTTTTCCTGATGATCTAAAGCGCCAAACTGTGATCTTCGCACGGTTGTAAATATAGTTCACCGTCTACGCTTTTGAACATTATTAAATTTAAAAATCATTTGTTCAATCGAGGCGCGATGATGAAGCCACTGCTTGAAGCTCGCCAGATTTGCAAACAGTTCTCCGGCGTTGCGGTGCTCAAGGGCATTGATTTCACACTAGGCGCGGGCCAGGTGCATGCGCTGATGGGCGGCAACGGCGCGGGTAAATCGACGTTGATGAAGATCATCGCCGGCGTTGAAACGCCGGATAGCGGTGAACTGACGATCGGCGAACGCGCGTTTGCGCGCCTCAATCCGGCGCTGGCGCACCAGCTGGGCATCTATCTGGTGCCACAGGAGCCGATGCTGTTTCCCAACCTCAGCGTGCGCGAGAACATTCTCTTTCGTTTGCCGAAGCGGGCGGATACCGCCCCGCGGTTGCAGGAAAAACTGCGGCAGCTGAACTGCCAGATCAACCTCGATGCCAGCGCCAGCACGCTCGAGGTAGCCGATCAACAGATGGTCGAGATCCTGCGCGGGCTGATGCGCGAGGCGCGGATCCTGATCCTGGATGAACCCACCGCCTCTTTAACGCCGGGTGAAACCGAGAGACTGTTTAGCCAGATCCGCGCGTTACAGGCACTGGACGTTGGGATCGTCTTTATCTCACACAAATTGCCCGAAATCCGCCAGCTTGCCAGCCATATTTCGGTGATGCGCGACGGCGCGGTGGTGCTGAGCGGCGAGACCGCGGCATACCGCGACGAGCAACTGATTAACGCGATGACGCCGGTCAGCCGCGACCATGCGCTGAGCGACACGCAAAAGCTGTGGCTGTCGCTACCGGGCAACCGCCGTACGCAACCGCAGGACTTTCCCGTGCTGCGAGTGGAGGATCTTACCGGAGAAGGCTTTATCGATCTCAATCTGGAGATCCGCGCCGGAGAGATCGTCGGTCTGGCCGGACTGGTGGGATCCGGGCGCACCGAATTTGCCGAAACCTTATACGGCCTGCGTCCTCCGCGCGCCGGGCGGATCTGGCTGGAGAACCGCGAGATTAGCCGCGACAGTACCCGCGCCCGGCTGGCCAGCGGGCTGGTCTATCTCCCGGAAGACCGTCAGGTCTCGGGGCTGTTTCTCGATGCGCCGGTGCGCTGGAACACGGTGATGTTCAATCAGCCGTCGTGGTGGCAGCAGGGGAAACGGGAGGCGGCGGTGGTTGAACGCTATCACCGGGCGCTGGGGATCAAGCTGGCCGATGGCGATCAGCCCGTGCGCACTCTCTCTGGCGGCAACCAGCAGAAGGTGCTGCTGGCGCGCTGTCTGGAAGCTAATCCGTTGCTGCTGATTGTCGATGAGCCGACGCGCGGCGTGGATGTCTCCGCCCGCGCCGATATCTATCAACTGCTAAAAAGCGTTGCCGCGCAAAACGTGGCGGTGCTGATGATCTCTTCCGATGTGGATGAGTTCGTCGATCTTGCCGACCGGGTGTTGGTGATGCATCAGGGCCGCTACAGCGGTGAGCTGGCGCGGCAGGCGGTGACCGTCGATCGCATGATGACCCTGGCCTTCGGAGGACAGGCATGAAAACGTTACTGAAGAATCGCGAACTGAGCGCCTTCTTTGCCATCGTGGCGCTCTTTGTCGTGCTGGTGGCGCTCAATCCAGCCTATTTCAGCCTGCAGACCCTGGCGATGATTTTCGCCAGCTCGCAGATCCTCTGCCTGCTGGCATTGGGCGCGACGCTGGTGATGCTGACCCGCAATATTGATGTGTCGGTAGGCTCGACCGTTGGGCTGTGCGCCATCGCCGTCGGCGTGGCGCTGAACAACGGTTACGGGCTGGCGACGGCTATCGCCTTCGCGCTGACGATTGGCGCGCTGGCCGGGGCTTTTAACGGCCTGCTGGTGGTGGGGCTGCGCATTCCGGCGATCGTCGCGACGCTCGGTACGCTGGGGTTGTATCGCGGAGTGATGTTGCTGTGGACCGGCGGGAAATGGATCGAGGGTTTGCCCGACAGCCTGAAATCGCTCTCGGAGCCCGCGTTTATTGGCGTGTCGCCGCTGGGCTGGCTGGTGCTGGCGCTGCTGCTGGCGGGCGGCTGGCTGCTATCGCGCACCGCCTTTGGTCGTGATTTTTACGCCGTTGGCGATAATCTCGCCGCCGCGCGTCAGCTGGGCGTGGCAGTCAACCGTACGCGGATGCTGGCCTTTACCCTCAACGGCATGCTGGCGGCCTGCGCCGGGATTGTCTTCGCCGCGCAGATTGGTTTTGTGCCTAATCAGACCGGCAGCGGGCTGGAGATGAAAGCCATCGCCGCCTGCGTACTGGGCGGGATCTCGTTGCTCGGCGGTACCGGTACGCTGCTCGGCGCGTTTCTCGGCGCCTTTTTCCTCACCCAAATTGACACCGTGCTGGTGCTGTTCCGCCTTCCAGCCTGGTGGAATGACTTTATCGCCGGCCTGGTGCTGCTCGGGGTGCTGGTGCTCGATGGCCGCCTGCGTCAGGCGCTGGCCCGCCATCAGCGGGCGCTGAAGTACAGCCGTTTTCAGCCAGGTAACAAAGGAAGCAAACAGGTTGCCCGCTTTCCCGAACGCAAAAGTAAAGAGGTGGCTTAAATGAAGCTGAAGCTTAACTGGGAAAGCGCGCTGCTGGCGTTGCTGATCGCGGAAATCCTGCTATTCGGCGCCTTGAATCCGCGCATGCTGGATCTCAATATGCTGCTCTTTAGCACCAGCGACTTTATCTGCATCGGTATCGTCGCGCTGCCGCTGACGCTGGTCATCATCAGCGGCGGGATCGATATTTCGCTGGGCTCGACCATCGGCCTGTGCGCCATCGCCCTCGGGGTGATGACCCAGGCGGCCTGGCCGCTGTGGCTGGCGGTATCGCTGACGTTGCTCTTGGGACTGCTGTGCGGGTTATTCAACGCCGCACTGATCCACTACACCGGCATCAGCCCGCTGGTGATCACGCTTGGTACGCTGTATCTGTACGGCGGCGGCGCGCTGCTGCTTTCCGGGATGGCCGGCGCGACCGGTTACGAGGGGATTGGCGGTTTTCCCGATAGCTTCACCGCCATCGCCAATTTAACCCTCGCCGGACTGCCGCTGCCGCTGGTGCTGTTCGCGATTATCACCTTTTTCTTCTGGCTGCTGACCCATCGCGGGCGCTTTGGCCGCCATCTCTTTTTACTCGGGCAAAACCCGCGCGCCGCGCGCTATGCCGCGCTGTCGGTGAACGGCATCCCGTACGTGCTGTATGGCCTGGTGGGCGTCGCCTCGGCGGTCGCGGCGCTGGTGATGGTCTCCTATTTCGGCTCGGCGCGTTCGGATTTAGGCCGCGACCTGCTGATGCCGGCGCTGACCGCGGCGGTGCTCGGCGGGGCCAATATTTACGGCGGCTCGGGATCGATACTGGGTACCGCGCTGGCGGCATTGCTGGTGGGGTATCTGCAACAGGGTTTACAGATGGTCGGCATCCCCAACCAGGTGTCGAGCGCGCTGTCAGGGGCGCTGTTGGTTGTGGTGGTGATGGGGCGTTCGCTGAGCCTGCACCGTGAATGGGTGCGCGCGACCTGGCGGCGTCTTTTCTCGCATAGAACAATCGGAGCACAACAATGAAAACAAAACGTATCCTGCAGGTCAGCGCGCTGGCGCTGGCGATGAGCGTGGTTACCGCGCAAGCGGCGGACCGCATCGCCTTTATTCCTAAGCTGGTCGGCGTCGGCTTCTTTACCAGCGGCGGCAACGGCGCGAAAGAGGCGGGGAAAGCGCTGGGCGTGGATGTCACCTATGACGGCCCCACCGAGCCCAGCGTCTCCGGTCAGGTGCAGCTTATCAACAACTTCGTCAACCAGGGCTACAACGCGATTATCGTCTCCGCCGTTTCGCCGGACGGCCTGTGCCCGGCGCTGAAGCGGGCGATGCAGCGCGGGGTGAAAGTCCTGACCTGGGATTCCGATACCAAACCGGAGTGCCGCAGCATCTATATCAACCAGGGCACGCCGCAGCAGCTCGGCGGCCTGCTGGTGGAGATGGCGGAAAAGCAGGTCAGCAAACCTGCCGCCAAAGTCGCGTTTTTCTACTCCAGCCCGACGGTGACCGACCAGAACCAGTGGGTGAAGGAAGCCAAAGCCAAAATCGAAAAAGAGCATCCGCAGTGGCAAATCGTCACCACCCAGTTTGGCTATAACGATGCCACCAAATCGCTGCAAACCGCCGAGGGGATCTTAAAAGCGTATCCGGATCTCGACGCCATTATCGCGCCGGATGCCAATGCGCTGCCGGCGGCGGCGCAGGCGGCGGAGAACCTCAAGCGTCAGGGCGTGGCGATCGTCGGCTTTAGTACGCCGAACGTGATGCGCCCGTACGTTGAGCGCGGCACGGTAAAAGCGTTCGGCCTGTGGGATGTGGTTCAGCAGGGCAAAATTGCGGTTAACGTCGCCGATCGATTGCTGAAAAAGGGCGATCTTAACGTAGGCGATAGCGTTGAGGTGAAAGATATCGGCTCGCTGAAGGTCGAACCGAATAGCGTGCAGGGCTACCAGTATGAGGCGAAGGGCAACGGTATCGTGCTGCTGCCGGAGCGCGTGGTGTTCAGCAAAGAGAACATCAATAACTACGACTTCTGACGGAGGATGAGATGGCTGATTTAGACGACATCAAAGAAGGTAAGGACTTCGGTATCGACCGCCCGCAGCAGAATACGCTGTATACCCTGAAAGGCTGCGGCTCGCTGGACTGGGGCATGCAGTCGCGGATGGCGCGCATCTTTAATCCGCACAGCAACCGCACGGTGATGCTGGCCTTCGATCATGGCTACTTCCAGGGGCCAACCACCGGGCTGGAGCGTATCGACCTGTCGATTGCGCCGCTGTTTGCCGACACCGATGTGCTGATGTGCACCCGCGGCGTACTGCGCAGCCAGGTACCGGCGGCCACCAATAAGCCGGTGGTGCTCCGCGCCTCCGGCGGCAATTCGATTTTGAGCGAACTCTCCAACGAATGCGTGGCGGTGGCGATGGAAGACGCGCTGCGTCTCAACGTTTGCGCGGTGGCGGCGCAGGTCTATATCGGCAGCGAATACGAACATCAGTCGATCAATAACATCATCAAACTGGTGGATGCCGGCAATCGCTACGGTATGCCGGTCCTGGCGGTTACCGGCGTCGGCAAAGAGATGACCCGCGATGCGCGCTACTTCTCGCTGGCCAGCCGGATTGCCGCCGAAATGGGGGCGCAGTTTGTGAAGACCTATTTCGTTGAGGAAGGCTTTGAAAAAGTGACCGCCAGCTGTCCGGTGCCGATCGTGATTGCCGGCGGTAAAAAACTGCCGGAGCATGAGGCGCTGGAGATGTGCTGGCGGGCGATCGATCAGGGGGCGTCCGGGGTGGATATGGGGCGCAATATTTTCCAGTCCAGCGCCCCGCGCGCGATGCTGAAGGCGGTGAAAAAGGTGGTGCATGAGAATCTGAACGCGCGCGAAGCGTATCAGTTCTGGCAGGAAGAGAAACAGGGAGAGCTGAAATGAATGTGACGCTGGTGGAGATCAATATTAAACCCGAGCGGGTGGATGAGTTTCTTGAGGTGTTTCGCGCCAACCACGAAGGCGCGCTGCAGGAGCCGGGCAACCTGCGCTTTGATGTCCTGCAGGATCCCGAGGTGAAAACCCGCTTTTTTATCTACGAAGCCTATAAAGACGATGAGGCGGTGCTGGCGCATAAGAAGACGCCGCACTATTTAGCCTGCGTCGAAAAGCTGGAGGAGATGATGTCGCAGCCGCGGCAGAAACGCAGCTTTATCGGCCTGTTGCCGCAGGTATGAGGATTTTCCTTCCCCCTCTCCCTGTGGGAGAGGGGGAAGGGCACTTATTACGCTTCTTCAACCGAGACGCGCAGGGCCGCCAGCGCCTTACGCGCCGCTTTCAGCACCTGCTCACACTGCTCCAGGGTGAGGGTCAGCGGCGGTTCAACGCGGATCGTCTTGGCGTTGTTTAACGTCCCGGCGACCAGCACCCGCTGTCTGAACATCTCGCTGGCAAAGTCGTAGCCAATCTCGTTATCGACAAACTCGATGGCCATCAGCATGCCTTTCCCGCGCACTTCATTCACCAGGTCCGGATACTCCTGCGCCAGCAGGCGGAACCCGTCCAGCAGCATATCGCCTTTCTGCGCCGCCTGCGCCGGCAGGTTTTGCGTCAACAGCACGTTGATCGTCGCCAGCGCCGCCGCACAGGCCAACGGGTTGCCGCCGAAGGTGGTGGTGTGCAGGAACGGGTTGTCGAACAGCACCGAGAAGACCTCTTCCGTCGCCACCGTCGCGCCGATCGGCATCACACCGCCGCCGAGCGCTTTCGCCAGACACAGAATATCGGGCTGAACGTTCTCATGCTCGCAGGCGAACATCTTGCCGGTGCGGCCCATGCCGGTCTGCACTTCGTCGAGGATCAGCAGGGCGCCAAACTCATCGCACAGCTTACGCACCGCCGGCAAATACCCCTGCGGCGGGAGGATCACGCCCCCTTCGCCCTGAATCGGCTCGAGGATCACCGCCGCGACGTCGTCGCCGGTTTTCTTGCACTCGCTCAGCATGGTGCGCATGGCGTTGATATCGCCGAACGGCACGTGGCGGAAGCCCGGCAGCAGCGGCATAAAGGGTTTGCGGAAGGTCGACTTGGCGGTGGCCGACAGCGCGCCCAGCGATTTACCGTGGAAGGCGCCGCTGGTGGCGATGAAGGTAAATTTACCGCGCGGCGACTGATAGGCTTTCGCCAGCTTGATGGCCGCCTCTACCGATTCGGTACCGCTGTTGCAGAAGAAACTGTACTTTAGTTTGCCGGGCGTTAAGGCTGCCAGGGTTTTCGCCAGCATCGCGCGTAGCGGATCCAGCAGTTCCTGACTGTGAAGCGGTTGTTTCGCGAGTTGATTCTCGACGGCGGATACCACAACTGGATTACGGTGCCCTACATTGAAGATGCCAAACCCACCAAGGCAGTCGATAAATTCCTGTCCCTGGGTGTCGACAAGCGTATTTAACCCTCCCGCTTGCCACTCTACGGCTCCGTAATCCCCGCCGGCTGTGACCGATTTTCGATACTCTAAAAACCCCGGATTCACATGCTCTTTAAAGTATTCCCTGACCTCCTGGTTAAGTGCTTTCATTTCCTCATGATCAAGCGTGCGCTTTTCAATGAGATTCAGTGCGTGTGCGCTGCAGGCCAGAGCCGATGCGCTGGAAGGTAACCTGTTCAAAATGTGCTCCTGGGGCGGACGTATCACACGATACTGGATTAAGTATTGCAGGGATTACGCCAGTTCGGCAGAAGCGGTGAAAATCGGGATAAATGCAAAGTAAAAGACGAAATGTGTAAAATTTAATCTCATTGCGCCACTATTGGCACGTTTTATTCCTGAGCTGACGAGATTTTCTGCCTGGCGGCGATGAACGGGGCGATCCGTCGTGGTGCGAGCTGCCCCAGGGCGGGGCAGCCGGTGGTAACAAAAGAGGCTTAGTCGAGCTGAGAGATCTCCATCGCCGCCCGGTCGATAATGCCGATGATCTGCTTGAGCTGGGCGGCACTGCTGGCCTGTTGGTTCACTTTCAGGTCGAGGACCGCTTTGAAGTTTTCCAGCGCGCGCTTCATCTGCGGATCCCGGCGCAGCTCGCAGCCGACCATCCGCGCCTGCAGACGCTCCTGGATATGGGCCAGGTGCTCCTGGTTCTCGGCGTGCAGCTGTTTTCCTTCCTCGCTGATAACGATTTTTTTACGTCCGTTGTCATCTTCCACGCTGATAAGGCCCTGGTCCTGGAGCAGATCCAGCGTCGGGTAGATCACCCCCGGGCTGGGGCTGTAGTTCCCCTGGGTAAGCGTTTCGATCTCTTTGATCAGCTCATAGCCATGGCTGGCGTTGCGGCTGAGGATATCCAGAATGATCAGCCGCAGTTCACCGTGGCCAAAGAAACGCTGGCGACGTCCGCCGCCGCGGCGGCCATGGTCGCCGTGTTCGCTGGGATCACCGTGGCGCCCGCGTGGCCCACGCCCCTCTTCATGATGATGTCGCATGGTTACCTCCTGCTGTTTTTGATATATCTAATTTATATCTAAAAAATGAATGTTCGCAATGCTGGTTGCTATTTATTTTTTAATATATTGATATATATGTAATTATTTTCTGGCTGTGGATTTTGATGCGGTTTGTTTTGACTATATCAAAAAAAGACTTGCATTCTTTTTAGTTGGCAATCATTATCATTTGCATCAAGTTTAGATATATCTATTTACCGTTCACGAAGGCAATCGATGATGACAAAAACCAAAGCAGACAAGTACCCGCAGCGTGTCCGCAATGAGCTGCGTTTCCGTGAGCTGACGGTGCTGCGCGTGGAGCGCGCAGGCGCGGCGTTCCAGCGTATCGTGCTGGGAGGCGAGGCGCTGGAAGGCTTCGCTTCTCACGGCTTTGACGATCATACCAAGCTTTTTTTCCCCGAGCCGGGCGCGGCATTTACCCCGCCGCAGGTGACCGAGGAGGGGATTGACTGGGGCGAGGGCGTGCGGCCTGCCACTCGTGACTATACGCCGTTGTACGATGCCGAACGTCACGAGCTGACTTACGATTTCTATATCCACGATGGCGGTATCGCCAGCCGCTGGGCGCTGGAAGCAAAAGTGGGCGATAAGCTGGTGATCGGCGGCCCGCGCGGCTCGCTGGTGGTGCCGGAAGATTATGCCTGGCAGCTGTATGTTTGCGATGAGTCCGGCATGCCGGCGCTGCGCCGTCGTCTGCTGGGATTACGCCAGCTGCCGGCAAGGCCGCAGGTGACGGTCATCGTTACTATCGCCGATGCGTCGTATAAAGATTATCTGGCGGATCTCGACGGCTTTAACATCGAGTGGGTGGTGGGCCACAACCCGGCCTTCGTCGCCGAGCGTCTGGCCCAGGTGAAGGTGCCGGCGGAGGATTATTTCATCTGGCTGACCGGCGAAGGCGCGGTGGTGAAATCGCTGCTGGCGCGCTTTGAAGACGAGAGCATCGAACAGCAACTGGTGCGTTCCCAGGCGTACTGGCACAGCAAGTAAAAAGCCATCGTGGTAAAACCCGGATAGCGGCTTGCGCCTTATCCGGGCTACGGTTGGCGCCGTTTTTTGTCGGGTGGCGGCTTACGCCTTACCCGACCTTCTCTTCGGCGGTGTGACGTCGCCCCAGTAAAACCCGGATAGCGGCTTGCGCCTTATCCGGGCTACGGTTGGCGCCGATTTGTAGCCCCGGTAAGCGCTGCGCCACCGGGGAAGGCTTATCGTTCCGCCAGGGCCTTAAACACCATCGCTACCGCATGGGCGCCGGGGTCCATGTTGCCGAGCAGGCTATCGCTGTTGAGATAGGACGCTCGTCCGGCGCCAGCTTTGCCCGACTGGCAGGTGCGATCCGCCCCGGCCTGCGCCGCGGCAAAAGCGGCCTGCAGATTCTCCGGTTCGGCCAGCAGCGCCGCCAGCGCCGGCTGCAGAGCGTCGATCATCGTCCGGTCTCCCTCATCGGCGCCGCCGTAAAACTTCATCTGTTCCAGACCGGCGTTCAGCGCCTCGGCCACGCTGGCGCCTTGTCCCAGCTTCTGCCCGGCAGCGGTGAAGAAGATAGACGTCAATACCCCGCTGGAGCCGCCCATCACCACCGTCAGACGTTCGCCGATCAGCGCAAAGAGCGTTGGCAGATCGTTTAGCGGCAGCTGCTGGCGCTGCAGCAGGTCGGCAATCTCGCGCGCCCCGGCGGCGAAGGTGGAGCCGGTATCGCCGTCGCCCACTTTGGCGTCCAGCGCGTTGAGATGGGCTTCAAGGTCGGAGAGGGTGCCGGTCACCTGCGCGACGTAATCGCCCACCAGTGGATTGCCCGATGGTATAAAGTCGACGCGCGCGCTGGCGAGAGTGGACGGCATGATGTTAACTGCCCGCGGCTGCACCGGCGTCTGCCAGCCGGCGGTTTCCACGTCCGACAGCAGCGCTTTTTCAATACCCTCCTCCAGCACGATGGCGCTCAGCGAGAAGCCTTTCATATCCAGCGCCGTCACCAGCGAGGCCGGGCCTATTAACCAGTCAACGCGCGCCTGCAGCGGGGTGTTGGCCAGCTCGCGGGTCAGGATCGCCATCTCAGCCTCCGACACGCCGCCGAGGTTATTAAGCATCACCGCCAGGCGGCCGGTTTCCGGCAGGGCGGCAGTCAGTTTTTCCACCATCAGGTTGACGATTTCCGCACTGTTTTGCGTGGCGATCGTCGAGGCGCCTGGCTCACCGTGGATGCCCATTCCCAGCTCGGCATGACCGGCCTGATGGCGCGGCGCGCTGTCGGCTTCCTGCGGCAGGTGGCAGCTGGCCAGCGCCACCCCGATGCTGGCGGTATGGCTGGCGGCGTATTGCGCTTCACGCTGGACGGTGGCGAGGTTGAAGCCGCGCTCGGCGAAATAGCCCGCCACTTTATGCACCAGAATGGTCCCGGCGATGCCGCGCGGCTGCTTGTTATCCGGCAGCGAAATGTCGTCGCCGACGATCAGCATCTCCACGTTGTAGCCGAGACGGCGCGCTTTCTCCGCCGCCAGGCCGAAGTTAAGCCGATCGCCGGTGTAGTTTTTGACGATCAGCAGGCAGCCCGCCTCGCCGGTCACCGCCTGAATGGCGGTAAGCACCGCGTCGACGCTCGGCGAGGCGAACAGATCGCCGCAGACCGCGGCGGTCAGCATGCCTTTACCAATAAAGCCGACGTGCGCCGGTTCATGGCCGGCGCCGCCGCCGGAGATCACCGCCACGTTGTTTTTATTCAGATCGCGACGGACCACCACCCGGATCGCCGGGTCGCTCTCCAGACGGGCGAGGTTATTCCACGGGCTGGCGATAATGGTACCCTCAATCACATCGTTGACGAGGCTGGCGCGCTGGTTAAAAAAGAATTGAGACATAGTGGTTCCTGAAGAGTAAGCGAAAACTCACCCTCCGGAGGCAGGCCTCCGGAGCGGTAACGGTCAACGTGAATTTTAGTCACGGATAAGGCGTTGGTTACGCATATCGAGCGCGATGGCTTCGCCAGGCTGAATATCCTTCAGCGCCTCGCCCTGCTGGCACAGCCAGACGATCCCCGCGGCGCGGGCGATAATCGCGCCGTGAGCCTGTTCGCTGCCATCGCGCAGGCACAGGCCTTTAATGAGGCTGGCATCCAGTTGTAAGACGGTTGAGGGATAAATGTTGTCGGCAATAATAATTGTTGGCTCGCCGGGCGTCGGCAGCGTCTCCTGAATACCCTGCAGATGGCGCAGGGTGCGCTGCAGAATATCTTCGATATCGATATAGCGCGCCTGCAGGTAGGGGTCATCCAGCTGGCGATACTGCTGGCTGAGCTCCATTAGCACCTGATGCCACGCCCATTCCGCCGAGCATTGTTCGGTGAGCAGACGATCGTTGGCGGCATCAAACAGATCGTCATCGTCGAGCAGGGTGTGGTGCCCGGCGAAGATCGCCGCGATATCGGCGTTAAATTTATTTTCCGCCAGCTCGGTCAGGGCGATAAGATCCGCCAGCGTCTGGTCGATGGCCTGGCGCAGGCGCTGCTGCTCGCGGGCGGCATCGGCGGCAGCCGGGCGGAGCGGCTGGATCAGGGCCAGCGGATAGCGCAGGGCTGCGCCTTCGACGCGCTCGGGCGTTGCCGGAGCCGCTGCCGGTTGCCCCGCAGGCGATTCACCGAAGTTATCGGCGGCCAGCGTCTGAAACGCCGCCAGCGCCGCGTCGGCATCCGGACCGCGGGCCAGCAGGCGCAGCTTATCGTTGCGGCGGACCTGCAATAGCGCGATTTGGTTGAGGCTGTCCGGTTTGACGCACTTCCCGTTTTTCTCCAGCAGCAGATCGGCGTTAAAACCCGCCAGCGCGGCGACCAGCTTCGACGCCGGTCGCACGTGCAGGCCGTTGTGGTTGTTAATAATAACTGAAACCGATTTTGTGTCGCCGTCGTCGGCAAGCGTCGGCGCCGGGGCGGCGTCAGGGGTTGGCGAAGGTAAACCCAGCTGGATCCGCTTGGCTTCCAGAGCGCTCATGGCATCGGCGATCACCTTGTCGATCCCGGCGCCGGAGGCGGCGCTGACGGTGGCCGCCAGCGTCCCCTCCACCAGCGGCGCGGCGCACAGCCGCACCTTCGCGGCAATCGTCGGATCGAGCAGATCGAGGGCGGTTTCGGCGCTGAGCAACGCGCTGCCGATATCCATCATCACCAGCACGTGATCGGTATCGGCGACAGATTCGATCGCCTCCATGACTTTAAGCGGATCGGTGCCGATCGGGCTGTCGGGATCGTCGATCCCGGCGGCGATCGCCAGTTTGCAGCCATCGTTGATTAACATCTGCCGGGCCAGTTCTCCGACACCTTCGCCCAGCCGGGCGCTATGAGAAACAATAACCAGGTTTACCATCGCGATTTCCTTACTCTTTGGCGGCGGCGGCCAGCATCTGAACCATAAATAGCACCGAGGTTGCGCCGGGATCCTGATGTCCGATGCTGCGCTCGCCGAGATAGCTGGCGCGGCCTTTACGCGCCTGCATGGTGATGGTGGCGTGGGCCGCACGCTCGGCCACTTCGCAGGCGGCATCCAGCGCGGCGGCGATCGACAGGTGCTGCTCGCTGGACTGGCGCAGGGAGTCCGCCACCGGCAGCCAGACGTCGCACATGGTTTTATCCCCTGGCTCCGCTTTGCCGCGGTTGACCACCCCGTCCGCGCCTTCGCGGATCATCAGGTACAGTTCGTCGAGGGTCAGGCTCTGGTGGGCCTGAGTGACCTGCGCGGCGCGAATAAAGAAGGTGCCGAACAGCGGGCCGCTGGCGCCGCCAACGTTGGAGAGCAGCGTCATGCCGGTATTTTTCAGGATAAAGCCAATATCTTTATCGGCGATCGACGGCAGCTTTTCGACCACTTTACTAAAGCCGCGGTGCATATTGAGACCGTGGTCGGCGTCGCCGATCTCTTTATCGAGGCCGGTGAGAAAATCGCTCTCTTTGGTGAAAATGTCGCCGCAGCGGTACAGCCAGTCGACGATTTGCGTTCTGTTCAGTGACATGTCGTGCTCCTTAGTTTCCCCAGTTCAGCGCCGGGGTATGAACCGGGGCGTCCCATAGCGCCAGCGTCTCATCATCCACTTTCAGCAGGGTGATGGAGAAGCCCGACATATCCAGCGAGGTGCAGTAGCTGCCGATGAGGTTACGTTCGATGATGATGCCAGACGCTTCGCAGCGCTGGGCGAGACGGTGATACACGCCGTACAGTTCGGACAGCGGGGTGGCACCGAGGTTATTGACCAGCGCGATGACCCGGTCGCCGTTTTGCAGCGCGGTTTTGCTCTGCTTCACTTCCTGCCACGCGCCCTTGACGGTATCCCACTGGCGCAGCGTGCGGCTGTAGGCGCCATTCTCCAGCAGGGTATCGAACATCTCATCGACGGTTTGGTCCAGCGAGCTGAAGTGGCGGCGGTCGATGCCCGGCTCGCCGTGAATGCCGACGCCGAACTCCATCTCGTCATCTTTCAGCGTAAAGGAGGGCTGCCCGGCGGCCGGTACGGTGCAGGCGCCGAGAGCGATACCAATCGAGTGGCCGAGATTGTTCAGGCGGCGGCCCAGTTCAGCGCAGGCTTCCAGCGAGTCACCGCGCTCGGCGGCGGCGCCGACCAGTTTTTCGATCAACACGGTATTGGCGACGCCGCGGCGACCAGCGGTATAGAGACTGTCTTTCACCGCCACGTCGTCGTCGACCACCACGGTGGTGACTTTAATGCCGCTCTGATGCAGCAGCTCGGTGGCGGTTTCGAAGTTCAGGATGTCGCCGGTGTAGTTTTTGATAATCAGCAGAACGCCTTCGCCGCCGTCAATTTGCATCGCGCATTCGAACATTTTGTCCGGCGTCGGCGAGGTGAAAATTTCCCCCGGGCAGGCGCCAGAGAGCATGCCCTGGCCGATATAGCCGCAGTGCATCGGCTCATGTCCGCTGCCGCCGCCGGAGAGCAAGGCCACCTTGCCGGCCACCGGCGCGTCGGTGCGGGTCACATATAGCGGGTCCTGATGCAGGGTCAGCTGCGGATGGGCTTTAGCCAGCCCCTGTAATTGTTCATTCAGTACATCTTCAACACGGTTAATCAGCTTTTTCATTATTCAGTGCTCCGTTGGAGAAGGTTCGATGCGGCCTCTCTGCTAGCGGAGGCGGTCATCGCGTAGGGGTATCGTCTGACGGTGGAGCGTGCCTGGCGATATGATGATTCTGGCTGAGCGGACGAAAAAAAGAATGCCCCGACGATCTGGTTTCATTACGAAACATTGCTTCCTGATTTTGTTTCTTTATGGAACGTTTTTGCCGAGGATACGGTGAAAATGCGAACTGGCGCGCTTTTTTTCTTCTGTCATAAGCGGCGGTCAGGATGGCTGGCGAAGCGGGTGGGAAAAAATTTTTGCTGATTTTCTGACGGCTGCGGGAGAAAAAAAGGCCGAAAAGGGGGGATGGTAAGGGCATTATGCGGCAGATGAGCGGATCGGGATCGCAATCCTGACAGAGAACAGGGTTTTTTGTTCCAATATGAAACGTAAAAATTTAAGCTGTGTTTCATATCAGAACAAAAAGGCGAAAGATTTTTTTGTTCCCTGCCGGCCCTACAGTGATCGCACTGCTCCGGTACCGTTCCGTTCAGGCCGCGTTTTCCGGCCGGCGCGGATAACGCCAGGGCTCTTCATGTCTACATGCGCACTTATTTGAGGGTGAAAGGAATGCTAAAAGTTATTCAATCTCCAGCCAAATATCTTCAGGGTCCTGATGCTGCTGTCCTGTTCGGTCAATACGCCAAAAACCTGGCGGATAGCTTCTTCGTCATCGCCGACGATTTCGTGATGAAGCTGGCGGGAGAGAAAGTGGTGAATGGTCTGCAGAGCCACGATATTCGCTGCCATGCGGAACGGTTTAACGGTGAATGCAGCCATGCGGAAATTAACCGTCTGATGGCGATTTTGCAAAAACAGGGCTGCCGCGGCGTGGTTGGCATCGGCGGTGGTAAAACCCTCGATACCGCGAAGGCGATCGGTTACTACCAGAAGCTGCCGGTGGTGGTGATCCCGACCATCGCCTCGACCGATGCGCCAACCAGCGCGCTGTCGGTGATCTACACCGAAGCGGGCGAGTTTGAAGAGTATCTGATCTATCCGAAAAACCCGGATATGGTGGTGATGGACACGGCGATTATCGCCAAAGCGCCGGTACGCCTGCTGGTCTCCGGCATGGGCGATGCGCTCTCCACCTGGTTCGAGGCCAAGGCCTGCTACGATGCGCGCGCCACCAGCATGGCCGGGGGGCAGTCCACCGAGGCGGCGCTGAGCCTCGCCCGCCTGTGCTATGATACGCTGCTGGCGGAGGGCGAAAAGGCCCGTCTGGCGGCGCAGGCCGGGGTGGTGACCGAAGCGCTGGAGCGCATCATCGAGGCGAACACCTACCTCAGCGGCATTGGCTTTGAAAGCAGTGGCCTGGCCGCCGCCCACGCGATCCACAACGGTTTCACCATTCTGGAAGAGTGCCACCACCTGTATCACGGTGAGAAAGTGGCCTTCGGTACCCTGGCGCAGCTGGTGCTGCAGAACAGCCCGATGGATGAGATTGAAACGGTGCTGGGCTTCTGCCAGCGCGTCGGCCTGCCGGTGACCCTCGCGCAGATGGGCGTCAAAGAGGGGATCGACGCGAAAATCGCCGCGGTGGCGAAAGCCACCTGCGCGGAAGGGGAGACCATCCACAATATGCCGTTCGCGGTGACCCCGGAGAGTGTGCACGCCGCTATCCTCACCGCCGATCTGTTAGGCCAGCAGTGGCTGGCGCGTTAATTCGCGGTGGCTAAACCGCTGGCGCCGGTCGGCGGTTTTTCTTTCTCCCCTCTGGCAGTGGCTGCCGGAGGGGTTCTCTATGGTAAAACGCGGAAAACAGTATGACTGTTCAGACTCAGGATACCGGGAAGGCGGTCTCTGCCGTCATCGCCCAGTCATGGCATCGCTGCAGCAAGTTTATGCAGCGTGAAACCTGGCAAACGCCGCACCAGGCCCAGGGCCTGACCTTCGACTCCATCTGTCGGCGTAAAACCGCGCTGCTGACCATCGGTCAGGCGGCGCTGGAGGACGCCTGGGAGTTTATGGACGGTCGCCCCTGCGCGCTGTTTATTCTTGATGAGACCGCCTGCATCCTGTGCCGCTGCGGCGAACCGCAAACGCTGGCGCAGCTGGCTGACCTGGGATTTCGCGACGGCAGCTACTGCGCGGAGAGCATTATCGGCACCTGCGCGCTGTCGCTGGCCGCGATGCAGGGGCAGCCGATCAACACCGCCGGCGATCGGCATTTTAAGCAGGCCCTGCAGCCATGGAGCTTTTGTTCGACGCCGGTGTTTGATAATCACGGGCGGCTATTCGGCTCCATCTCCCTCGGTTGCCTGGTGGAGAATCAATCCGGCGCCGACCTTTCCCTGACGCTGGCCATCGCCCGCGAGGTGGGCAATTCACTGCTCACCGACAGCCTGCTGGCGGAATCCAACCGCCACCTCAATCAGATGTACGGCCTGCTGGAGAGCATGGACGATGGGGTGATGGCGTGGAACGAACAGGGCGTACTACAGTTTCTCAATGTTCAGGCGGCGAGACTGCTGCATCTTGATGCCCAGGCCAGCCAGGGGAAAAATATCGCCGATCTGGTGACCCTCCCGGCGCTGCTGCGCCGCGCCATCAAACACGCCCGCGGCCTGAATCACGTCGAAGTCACCTTTGAAAGTCAGCATCAGTTTGTCGACGCGGTGATCACCTTAAAACCGATTGTCGAGGCGCAAGGCAACAGCTTTATCCTGCTCCTGCACCCGGTGGAGCAGATGCGGCAGCTGATGACCAGCCAGCTCGGTAAAGTCAGCCACACCTTTGAGCAGATGTCTGCTGACGATCCGGAAACCCGGCGCCTGATCCACTTTGGCCGCCAGGCGGCGCGCGGCGGCTTCCCGGTGCTGCTGTGCGGCGAAGAGGGGGTCGGGAAAGAGCTGCTGAGCCAGGCCATCCACAATGAAAGCGAGCGGGCTGGCGGCCCCTACATCGCCGTCAACTGCCAGCTGTATGCCGACAGCGTGTTGGGCCAGGACTTTATGGGCAGCGCCCCCACTGATGATGAGAATGGCCGCCTGAGCCGGCTTGAGCTGGCCAACGGCGGCACCCTGTTTCTGGAAAAGATTGAGTATCTGGCGCCGGAGCTGCAGTCGGCTCTGCTGCAGGTCATTAAGCAGGGAGTGCTCACCCGCCTTGACGCCCGGCGCCTGATCCCGGTGGATGTGAAGGTGATCGCCACCACCACCGTCGATCTGGCCAACCTGGTGGAGCAGAACCGCTTTAGCCGCCAGCTGTACTATGCGCTGCACTCGTTCGAGATCGTCATCCCGCCGCTGCGCGCCCGACGCAACAGTATTCCGTCGCTGGTGCATAACCGCCTGAAAAGCCTGGAGAAGCGTTTCTCTTCGCGACTGAAAGTGGACGATGACGCGCTGGCGCAGCTGGTGGCCTACTCGTGGCCGGGGAATGATTTTGAGCTCAACAGCGTCATTGAGAATATCGCCATCAGCAGCGACAACGGCCACATTCGCCTGAGTAATCTGCCGGAATATCTCTTTTCCGAGCGGCCGGGCGGGGATAGCACGTCATCGCTGCTGCCGGCCAGCCTGACCTTTAGCGCCATCGAAAAGGAAGCTATTATTCACGCCGCCCGGGTGACCAGCGGGCGGGTGCAGGAGATGTCGCAGCTGCTCAATATCGGCCGCACCACCCTGTGGCGCAAAATGAAGCAGTACGATATTGACGCCAGCCAGTTCAAGCGCAAGCATCAGGCCTAGTCTCCTCGATACGCGCCATGGAGAACAGGGCATCCGACAGGCGATTGCTGTAGCGTTTGAGCGCGTCGCGCAGCGGATGCACGCGGTCCATGGCCGTCAGCAGGCGTTCGAGCCGACGGGACTGGGTGCGCGCCACGTGCAGCTGGGCAGAGGCGAGATTCTTCCCCGGGATCACGAACTGTTTTAACGGGCCGCTCTCGGCCATATTGCGGTCGATAAGCCGCTCCAGGGCTGTGATCTCCTCTTCGCCGATCGTCTGGCTCAGGCGGGTCAGGCCCCGCGCATCGCTGGCCAGTTCAGCCCCCAGCACAAACAGCGTCTGCTGAATATGGTGCAGGCTTTCCCGCAGCCCGGCGTCGCGGGTCGTGGCGTAGCAGACGCCCAGCTGGGATATCAGTTCATCGACGGTGCCGTAGGCCTCGACGCGAATATGGTCTTTCTCGATGCGGCTGCCGCCGTACAGGGCGGTGGTGCCTTTATCCCCGGTGCGGGTATAGATACGGTACATTCAGTTTCTCTCACTTAACGGCAGGACTTTAACCAGCTGCCCGGCGTTGGCGCCGAGCGTACGCAGATGATCGTCGCTATCGGTGACGTGTCCGGTAGCCAGCGGCGCGTCCGCCGGCAGCTGGGCATGAGTGAGGGCTATCTCGCCGGACGCGCTGAGCCCGATACCCACCCGCAGGGGCGAGCTTCTGGCCGCCAGGGCGCCCAGCGCAGTGGCGTCACCGCCTCCGTCATAGGTTATGGTCTGGCAGGGGACCCCCTGCTCCTCCAGCCCCCAGCACAGCTCATTGATGGCGCCGGCATGGTGCCCGCGCGGATCGTAAAACAGGCGTACGCCTGGCGGTGAAAGCGACATGACGGCCCCCTCGTTAACACTCAGAATGCCAGGCGGAAAATCGCGGCAATCTCCTGCTCGTTGCCTTTACGCGGGTTCGAGAACGCATTGCCGTCTTTCAGAGCCATCTCCGCCATGTAGGGGAAGTCGGCCTCTTTTACTCCCAGATCGCGCAGATGCTGCGGAATACCGATATCCATCGACAAACGCGTGATAGCGGCGATGGCTTTTTCCGCCGCGTCGAGGGTGGACAGTCCGGTGATATTTTCGCCCATCAGTTCAGCGATATCGGCGAATTTCTCCGGATTGGCGATCAGGTTGTAGCGGGCCACATGCGGCAGCAGGACAGCGTTGGCCACGCCGTGCGGCATGTCGTACAGGCCGCCCAGCTGGTGCGCCATGGCGTGCACGTAGCCGAGGTTGGCGTTATTGAAAGCCATCCCGGCCAGCAGAGAGGCATAGGCCATGTTTTCCCGCGCCTGCAGATTGCTGCCGAGGGCCACGGCCTGGCGCAGGTTGCGGGCGATGAGGCGGATCGCCTGCATGGCGGCGGCGTCCGTCACCGGGTTAGCGTCTTTGGAGATATAGGCCTCTACGGCGTGGGTCAGGGCATCCATCCCGGTCGCCGCGGTCAGGGCGGCCGGTTTACCGATCATCAGCAGCGGATCGTTGATGGAGACCGATGGCAGGTTGCGCCAACTGACGATCACAAACTTCACTTTGGTTTGGGTGTTGGTCAGGACGCAGTGGCGGGTGACCTCGCTGGCGGTGCCGGCAGTGGTGTTGACCGCGACGATAGGCGGCAGCGGGTTGGTCAGGGTCTCGATTCCCGCATACTGGTACAGATCGCCCTCATGGGTGGCGGCGATGCCGATGCCTTTACCGCAGTCGTGCGGGCTGCCGCCGCCCACGGTGACGATGATGTCGCACTGTTCGCGGCGAAACACGGCGAGGCCGTCACGCACGTTGGTGTCTTTCGGGTTCGGCTCGACGCCGTCAAAGATCGCCACCTCGATCCCGGCCTCCCGCAGATAATGCAGGGTTTTGTCCACCGCGCCATCTTTAATTGCCCGCAGGCCTTTGTCGGTGACCAGCAGGGCTTTTTTCCCCCCCAGCAGCTGGCAGCGTTCGCCGACTACGGAAATGGCGTTGGGGCCAAAAAAGTTAACGTTTGGCACCAGATAATCAAACATACGATAGCTCATAATATACCTTCTCGCTTCAGGTTATAATGCGGAAAAACAATCCAGGGCGCACTGGGCTAATAATTTATCCTGCTCGACCGTACCTCCGCTAACGCCGACGGCGCCAATTACCTGCTCATTAAAAATAACTGGCAGGCCGCCGCCAAAAATAATAATTCGCTGTTGGTTGGTTAGCTGAAGACCATACAGAGATTGTCCTGGCTGGACCGCTGACGTAATTTCATGGGTACCTTGCTTCAGGCTGCAGGCGCTCCAGGCTTTATTCAGGGAAATATCGCAGCTGGAGACGAAGGCCTCGTCCATCCGCTGGATAAGCAGCGTGTTGCCTCCGCGGTCAACCACGGAAAACACCACCGCCACCTTGATCTCAGTGGCTTTTTTTTCCACCGCCGCCGCCATTTGCTGGGCGGCGGCCAGGGTGATTGTCTGAACTTGTTGGCTCTTGTTCATCATTCTCTCCCGCACCAGGATAACGCTGGCGCGAATAGTCAGTAGGGGGTGATAGTAAAAAACCATTACCATTCGGTTGGCTTGCTTTATTTTTGTCAGCGTTATTTTGTCGCCCGCCATGATTTAGTCAATAGGGTTAAAATAGCGTCGGCAAAACGTAATTAAGGGCGTTTTTTATTAATTGATTTACATCATTGCGGGCGATCACATTTTTTATTTTTGCCGCCGGAGTAAAGTTTCATAGTGAAACTGTCGGTAGATTTCGTGTGCCAAATTGAAACGAAATTAAATTTATTTTTTTCACCACTGGCTCATTTAAAGTTCCGCTATTGCCGGTAATGGCCGGGCGGCAACGACGCTGGCCCGGCGTATTCGCTACCGTCTGCGGATTTCACCTTTTGAGCCGATGAACAATGAAAAGATCAAAACGATTTGCAGTACTGGCCCAGCGCCCCGTCAATCAGGACGGGCTGATTGGCGAGTGGCCTGAAGAGGGGCTGATCGCCATGGACAGCCCCTTTGACCCTGTCTCTTCAGTAAAAGTGGACAACGGTCTGATCGTCGAACTGGACGGCAAACGCCGGGACCAGTTTGACATGATCGACCGGTTTATCGCCGATTACGCGATCAACGTTGAGCGCACAGAGCAGGCAATGCGCCTGGAGGCGGTGGAAATAGCCCGCATGCTGGTGGATATTCACGTCAGCCGGGAGGAGATCATTGCCATCACTACCGCCATCACGCCGGCCAAAGCGGTCGAGGTGATGGCGCAGATGAACGTGGTGGAGATGATGATGGCGCTGCAGAAGATGCGTGCCCGCCGGACCCCCTCCAACCAGTGCCACGTCACCAATCTCAAAGATAATCCGGTGCAGATTGCCGCTGACGCCGCCGAGGCCGGGATCCGCGGCTTCTCAGAACAGGAGACCACGGTCGGTATCGCGCGCTACGCGCCGTTTAACGCCCTGGCGCTGTTGGTCGGTTCGCAGTGCGGCCGCCCCGGCGTGTTGACGCAGTGCTCGGTGGAAGAGGCCACCGAGCTGGAGCTGGGCATGCGTGGCTTAACCAGCTACGCCGAGACGGTGTCGGTCTACGGCACCGAGGCGGTATTTACCGACGGCGATGATACGCCGTGGTCAAAGGCGTTCCTCGCCTCGGCCTACGCCTCCCGCGGGTTGAAAATGCGCTACACCTCCGGCACCGGATCCGAAGCGCTGATGGGCTATTCGGAGAGCAAGTCGATGCTCTACCTCGAATCGCGCTGCATCTTCATTACCAAAGGCGCCGGGGTTCAGGGACTGCAAAACGGCGCGGTGAGCTGTATCGGCATGACCGGTGCTGTGCCGTCGGGCATTCGGGCGGTGCTGGCGGAAAACCTGATTGCCTCTATGCTCGACCTCGAAGTGGCGTCCGCCAACGACCAGACTTTCTCCCACTCGGATATTCGCCGCACCGCGCGCACCCTGATGCAGATGTTGCCGGGCACCGACTTTATTTTCTCCGGCTACAGCGCGGTGCCGAACTACGACAACATGTTCGCCGGCTCGAACTTCGATGCGGAAGATTTTGATGATTACAACATCCTGCAGCGTGACCTGATGGTTGACGGCGGCCTGCGTCCGGTGACCGAGGCGGAAACCATTGCCATTCGCCAGAAAGCGGCGCGGGCGATCCAGGCGGTTTTCCGCGAGCTGGGGCTGCCGCCGATCGCCGACGAGGAGGTGGAGGCCGCCACCTACGCGCACGGCAGCAACGAGATGCCGCCGCGTAACGTGGTGGAGGATCTGAGCGCGGTGGAAGAGATGATGAAGCGCAACATCACCGGCCTCGATATTGTCGGCGCGCTGAGCCGCAGCGGCTTTGAGGATATCGCCAGCAATATTCTCAATATGCTGCGCCAGCGGGTCACCGGCGATTACCTGCAGACCTCGGCCATTCTCGATCGGCAATTCGAGGTGGTGAGCGCGGTCAACGACATCAATGACTATCAGGGGCCGGGCACCGGCTATCGCATCTCTGCCGAACGCTGGGCGGAGATCAAAAATATTCCGGGCGTGGTTCAGCCTGACACCATTGAATAAGGCGGTATTCCTGTGCAACAGACAACCCAAATTCAGCCCTCTTTTACCCTGAAAACCCGCGAGGGCGGGGTGGCTTCTGCCGATGAACGTGCCGATGAAGTGGTGATCGGCGTCGGCCCTGCCTTCGATAAACACCAGCATCACACGCTGATCGATATGCCCCATGGCGCGATCCTCAAAGAGCTGATTGCCGGGGTGGAAGAAGAGGGGCTTCACGCCCGGGTGGTGCGCATTCTGCGCACGTCCGACGTCTCCTTTATGGCCTGGGATGCGGCCAACCTGAGCGGCTCGGGGATCGGCATCGGTATCCAGTCGAAGGGGACCACGGTCATCCATCAGCGCGATCTGCTGCCGCTCAGCAACCTGGAGCTGTTCTCCCAGGCGCCGCTGCTGAGGCTGGAGACCTACCGGCAGATTGGCAAAAACGCCGCGCGCTATGCGCGCAAAGAGTCACCTTCGCCGGTGCCGGTGGTGAACGATCAGATGGTGCGGCCGAAATTTATGGCCAAAGCCGCGCTATTTCATATCAAAGAGACCAAACATATGGTGCAGGACGCCGAGCCCGTCACCCTGCACGTCGACTTAGTAAGGGAGTGACCATGAGCGAGAAAACCATGCGCGTGCAGGATTATCCGTTAGCCACCCGCTGCCCGGAGCATATCCTGACGCCTACCGGCAAACCATTGACCGATATTACCCTCGAGAAGGTGCTCTCTGGCGAGGTGGGCCCGCAGGATGTGCGGATCTCCCGCCAGACCCTTGAGTACCAGGCGCAGATTGCCGAGCAGATGCAGCGCCATGCGGTGGCGCGCAATTTTCGCCGCGCGGCGGAGCTTATCGCCATTCCTGACGAGCGCATTCTGGCTATCTATAACGCGCTGCGCCCGTTCCGCTCCTCGCAGGCGGAGCTGCTGGCGATCGCCGACGAGCTGGAGCACACCTGGCATGCGACAGTGAATGCCGCCTTTGTCCGGGAGTCGGCGGAAGTGTATCAGCAGCGGCATAAGCTGCGTAAAGGAAGCTAAGCGGAGGTCAGCATGCCGTTAATAGCCGGGATTGATATCGGCAACGCCACCACTGAGGTGGCGCTGGCGTCCGACGACCCGCAGGCGAGGGCGTTTGTTGCCAGCGGGATCGTCGCGACGACGGGCATGAAAGGGACGCGGGACAATATCGCCGGGACCCTCGCCGCGCTGGAGCAGGCCCTGGCGAAAACACCGTGGTCGATGAGCGATGTCTCTCGCATCTATCTTAACGAAGCCGCGCCGGTGATTGGCGATGTGGCGATGGAAACCATCACCGAGACCATTATCACCGAATCGACCATGATCGGTCATAACCCGCAGACTCCGGGCGGGGTGGGCGTTGGCGTGGGGACGACTATCGCCCTCGGGCGGCTGGCGACGCTGCCGGCGGCGCAGTATGCCGAGGGGTGGATCGTACTGATTGACGACGCCGTCGATTTCCTTGACGCCGTGTGGTGGCTCAATGAGGCGCTCGACCGGGGGATCAACGTGGTGGCGGCGATCCTCAAAAAGGACGACGGCGTGCTGGTGAACAACCGCCTACGTAAAACCCTGCCGGTGGTGGATGAAGTGACGCTGCTGGAGCAGGTCCCCGAGGGGGTGATGGCGGCGGTGGAAGTGGCTGCGCCGGGCCAGGTGGTGCGGATCCTGTCGAATCCCTACGGGATCGCCACCTTCTTCGGGCTAAGCCCGGAAGAGACCCAGGCCATCGTCCCCATCGCCCGCGCCCTGATTGGCAACCGTTCAGCGGTGGTGCTCAAGACCCCGCAGGGGGACGTACAGTCGCGGGTGATCCCGGCGGGCAACCTCTACATTAGCGGCGAAAAGCGCCGCGGAGAGGCCGATGTCGCCGAGGGCGCGGAAGCCATCATGCAGGCGATGAGCGCCTGCGCTCCGGTACGCGATATCCGCGGCGAACCGGGCACCCACGCCGGCGGCATGCTTGAGCGGGTGCGCAAGGTAATGGCGTCCCTGACCGGCCATGAGATGAGCGCGATATATATCCAGGATCTGCTGGCAGTGGATACGTTTATTCCGCGCAAGGTGCAGGGCGGGATGGCCGGCGAGTGCGCCATGGAGAATGCCGTCGGGATGGCGGCGATGGTGAAAGCGGATCGCCTGCAAATGCAGGTTATCGCCCGCGAACTGAGCGCCCGACTGCAGACCGAGGTGGTGGTGGGCGGCGTGGAGGCCAACATGGCCATCGCCGGGGCGTTAACCACTCCCGGCTGTGCGGCGCCGCTGGCGATCCTCGACCTCGGTGCCGGCTCGACGGATGCGGCGATCGTCAACGCGGAGGGGCAGATAACGGCGGTCCATCTCGCCGGGGCGGGGAATATGGTCAGCCTGTTGATTAAAACCGAGTTAGGCCTCGAGGATCTTTCGCTGGCGGAAGCGATTAAAAAATACCCGCTGGCCAAAGTGGAAAGCCTGTTCAGTATTCGTCATGAGAATGGCGCGGTGGAGTTCTTTCGGGAAGCCCTCAGCCCGGCGGTGTTCGCCAAAGTGGTGTACATCAGGGAGGGCGAACTGGTGCCGATCGATAACGCCAGCCCGCTGGAAAAAATTCGTCTCGTGCGCCGGCAGGCGAAAGAGAAAGTGTTTGTCACCAACTGCCTGCGCGCGCTGCGCCAGGTCTCACCCGGCGGTTCCATTCGCGATATCGCCTTTGTGGTGCTGGTGGGCGGCTCATCGCTGGACTTTGAGATCCCGCAGCTTATCACGGAAGCCTTGTCGCACTATGGCGTGGTCGCCGGGCAGGGCAATATTCGGGGAACAGAAGGGCCGCGCAATGCGGTCGCCACCGGGCTGGTACTGGCCGGTCAGGCGAATTAAACGGGCGCTCGCGCCAGCCTCTCTCTTTAACGTGCTATTTCAGGATGCCGATAATGAACCAGACTTCTACCTTAACCGGGCAGTGCGTGGCCGAGTTTCTTGGCACCGGATTGCTCATTTTCTTCGGCGCGGGCTGCGTCGCTGCGCTGCGGGTCGCCGGGGCCAGCTTTGGTCAGTGGGAGATCAGTATTATCTGGGGCCTTGGCGTCGCCATGGCCATCTACCTGACGGCCGGTGTCTCCGGCGCGCACCTTAATCCGGCGGTGACCATTGCCCTGTGGCTGTTCGCCTGTTTTGAACGCCGCAAGGTGCTGCCGTTTATTGTTGCCCAGACGGCCGGGGCCTTCTGCGCCGCCGCGCTGGTGTATGGGCTCTATCGCCAGCTGTTTCTCGATCTTGAACAGAGTCAGCATATCGTGCGCGGCACTGCCGCCAGCCTTAACCTGGCCGGGGTCTTTTCCACGTACCCGCATTCACATATCACTTTTATACAGGCGTTTGCCGTGGAGACCACCATCACGGCAATCCTGATGGCGATGATCATGGCCCTGACCGACGACGGCAACGGAATTCCGCGCGGGCCGCTGGCGCCGTTGCTGATTGGCTTGCTGATCGCCGTGATCGGCGCGTCGATGGGGCCGCTAACCGGCTTTGCACTGAATCCGGCGCGCGACTTCGGCCCAAAACTGTTTACCAGTCTGGCCGGCTGGGGCGCGATCGCCTTTACCGGCGGGCAGTCGATACCCTACTTTTGGGTGCCGCTGCTGGCGCCGGTGGTGGGGGCGATTATCGGGGCGTTTTTGTATCGCAAGCTTATCGGCCGCCATCTGCCGTGCGAATGCGGTATCGATGAGTAAAGCGGGACCCGCCGCAGCGCGGCGGGTTTCCCCGGCCTGATGCCGGGGAGCAGGGTTATTTTTTGATGACCGCGCTGAGATCGCCGAGTTTAGCGGCGGGGGTCTTGTGGCACTCCTGCAGCATTTTCGGTACCGAGACGGTTTCGACTTCATGCCAGTCGACATAGTCGCCGCCGCTGAAGTCGGTGTTGCGATTCACGACCCAGAAGGCCACGGGGGTCATGCTTTTCGGGTTCATATCCATAAACTCCTGACAGGTCATATTCTGCGGTGTGGTTTCCTGAACCGCGAACGCCGGGCTGGTCATCAGACAGAATGTGGTGGCCGCCGCGGTCAACACGAGTGCTTTAGGTAAATTCATTTTCTTCTCCAGTGATAAAATACGGCTTAAGCCTGGGCGTGCTTCATCTTATTGCGCAGGACCAGAAAGCCGATGGCGCTAAATATCATTTCAACGCCGATAAATGCGGTGATAAATAACCAGCTTTGCTGCGGGTTCATTGCCAGCCACAGACAGGCGATAAGTAAATCCAGCAGGCCAATAAAAATATTCCAGCCAGCGCCGCTTTGTTTTCGGGTTTGACATCCGCTGACGATGCGGGAAATACCGCCGAGAACAAATAAAAAGCCAAATAAAATGGCCAGACTGCTCATACCGTTGAGGGGATTGACGACAAAGCTCAGGCCGAGCACGATCCAGGCGATGGCGAAGATCAGCGCCACCAGGCGTGATTTCCAGTGCTGCTGGCGGAAGACAATCAAGCTGTACAGTGAATAGAAGCCACAGATCATCAACAACATGCCGGTTACCACGGCGAGATACCAACCGGCGACCAACGGCCAGGCCAGGCAACAGGCCCCGCAGATAAACAGCAGGGCGGCCATCATGCCGGCATGCCGTTTATATCGTAAGAAGATGCGTGGACTAAACGCATTTAAAGTGTAATGGCTAAACATAAACATAATTGCTCCGCAGATCCCGGTAGGCGGCCTGGCGCTGAAATAAACGTATGGTTTATTCCGCGGGCCAAAAAAAATGTCTGAGAAAAATAGTAGGCCGCGGTATCGCCAGGCGTAAATAAGAGCGCCGAGGTCACTTTATACGCCTGGTCTGACAGCTGTCAGACCAGGCCCGCAATATCGCTTCCGGGCTCTGATTCTCAATAACCACGATATTTTTTAAGCTGGCTGCGTTTGGTGATGCTTACCGATTTTAATCAGGAGTTAACAATGAAAAAAGTCATTCTGGCTAGCCTGCTGGCAACCATGATGGGTACCTCTCCGGTGTGGGCGGCAGACAGCGCGACGGCAGCGCCAACCGCGGCAGCCACGGCGCAGGTACAGAAAGAAGCTGCCGATGTGCTGCAGGTGGCGGTGCAGGGCGCGAACGCGATGCGCGACGTCCAGTTCGCCCGTCTGGCGCTGTTCCACGGCCAGCCGGAGAGCGCCAAAAAACTGACAGACGACGCCGCCGCGCTGCTGGCCGCCGATGACGCCAGCTGGGCGAAGTTCGTGAAAACTGACGCCACAGCAAAAATGATCGCCGATCGCTATGTGGTGATCAACGCGACCGTCGCCCTGTCTGAAGACTACGTGGCCACACCGGAAAAAGAGAGTGCCATTAAATCTGCCAACGAAAAGCTGGCGAAAGGTGACCAGAAAGGGGCTATCGATACCCTGCGTCTGGCCGGCATCGGCGTGATCGAGAACCAGTATCTGATGCCGCTCAACCAGACCCGTAAAGCGGTGGCGCAGGCGCAAAAACTGCTGAAAGCCGGGAAGTATTACGAAGCGAATCTGGTGCTGAAGGGCGCTGAAGAGGGCATTGTGGTGGATAGCGAGATGCTGGTGGCAGGCAACTGATCCTCGTTCCATCCTGATAGAGCGCAGAGGAAGAAACTGACATGGATGTCCCCTTAACGCTCGGGCAGGCGGACTGCCCGAGCGGAACGGCTAGCGGCCGATCAGGGCGTTGATTTCGCCGTCGATCTCGCGCATGACGCCGGTGATGTGCTGTACCACCTCCAGACAGCTTGCCGGCGTCAGCGAATCAGGTCGCTTAGCCTCAAAAGGGGCGCACAATTGTTGTAGCGCAGTAATCCCCAGAATTTGTGCTGAACCGTGCAGACGGTGCAGCGCTCGCAGAAAGGTCTGCGGTTCATGCCGGACGATAGCCTGTCCGGCGGCCTGCAAATCTGTGGCCGACGCATCGCGGAACGTCTCCAGTATTTCAGTCATCAGCGCCTGGTCTCCCCCCGTATTTTCGGTCAGCACGTTGAGCTTCAGGTGCCGGGTGACGTTAGGTGATGCGCGGCCCTCCGCTAAACGGCTGAGCTCATGGCTCAGCGTCTGAACCGACACCGGCTTAAACAGACACATATTCATGCCGCTGGCCAGACACGCCTCCCGTGACTGCGGCAGCGCGCTGGCGGTCACGCCCCAAATGACCAGGCCCGGATAGCGACGGCGTAACGAGGCTGCCAGCGCCAGACCATCTTTCCTGGGCATATTGAGGTCCGTGATCAGCAGATCGTAATGTTTGCTGGCGAGCTTATTCTCCGCCTCTTCACCGTCGCAGGCTTCATCGACGCTATAGCCGATGGTGCTGAGCTGGCGTTTAAGCAGCAGCCGGTTGGTGGGGTGGTCGTCCGCTATCAATATCGCCAGCCCGGGCAGGGCCTGCGGCCTGGTGGGCAATGCCTGCGGCGCATGAAGCGCGCAGTGACTCGCCTTGACCGGCAGGGTGATGGTGAAAGTTGTCCCCACCCCCGGGTGACTGACCATCTCCAGTCGACCCTGCATCAGCGCAACCAGCTCTTTGCAAATGACCAGCCCCAGTCCGGAGCCGGTCTGCTGGCGCCCCTGGCGCGCCTGAGCATAGCGGTGGAAGAGGGTGGCCTGCTCTGCTTCACTGATCCCGCAGCCGCTGTCGCTGACGGTGAGGGTCAGCTCCCCCTGCGTCTCATCCGCCTGCACCAGCCGGCAACTGACCTGAATCGCACCCTCGGCGGTAAACTTCAGCGCATTGCCGATGAGATTATTGAGGATTTGCCGTAGCGCCTGCGGGTCGAGCCACAGCATGATCCCTTCCTGCAGCGCGTTATGGTGGTGCAGAACGATGCCCTTTTGCTGCGCCAGCGCGTCGAAGGTGTGGCATTGCTGCGACACTAACTGTGCGACATCGCTCCACTGCGGGGTGATCTGGTATTTTCCCGACTCAATCTTGTCGATATCGAGAATATTACCGATAAGTCCCAGCAGGGTTTGCGCCGTCGACCCCGCCAGCTCGATCGCCTCTTTACGCTGGCCGACGTTCAGCTCCGGTTTCGCCAGCAGCTCCAGAAAGCCGACGATGGCGCTCACCGGCGTGCGCAGCTCGTGGCTCATGCTGGCCAGAAAGCGACTCTTCGCTTTTGTCGCCTGAACGGCTTTATCTTTCTCGTGCTCCAGCGCACAGGAGAGCGCCTCCTTCTGCGCCAGCTCGTCTTCCAGCCGCTGTTGGGAGTCTTTGCGTTTGCGTACTTCCCGGCACAGGGAGAGTCCCCAGCCGAGGCTGATGGCGATCAGCACCAGCGCAAAGGCGATCAGCTGGTAAAACTGGCGGCTGTACTGGCTCCAGTTCTCGATTTGCTGGCTGGATATTTTCGACCACTTCTCGGTCATCTGCAGAATATCCCGTGGTGGAATCGCCTGCAGCGCTTTGCCAAGAATGGCGGCCAGCACCGGTTCATCGCGCGGGATGGCCAGCCGAATGGCGGCGACCGGGAGTCCGTCGATGCGGGTGTAGTGCAGGCCCTGCGGATAGTAGTGATCGATCATATAGCGGGCGGAAAGCTCCGAGGCCACGGCGGCATCCACTTCGCCTTCTTCCACCATCTTCATGGCGATACCAACGTTATCTGTCTCCACCCAGTTGACCTGTGGAAAGCGCGTTTTCAGGTCGTGGGCGGCAATCGGCCCCACCGGCAGGGCGATCCGCGCCGATCGCGTCAGCAGATGCGGGTCGGGCGCGCTGCCGCGAGCAACCAGCACAAAGGCCACGTTAATGAGCGGATCGCTGAGGGTGACGTAGGCCTGCGGCTGCGAATTGAGGGCGGCGGCGGGCATGATCGCCCAGTCCTCTTTTTCCATGCGCTTTGCCAGATCGTGGCGATTGCGCACCAGGATGGGTTCAAACTGTAGTCCGGTCTGCAGTGAGAAAATATTCAGCATATCGGCCATGATGCCGCGCAGCTCATCTTCGTCATCCACCAGGGTAAACGGCGGAAAGTAGGGGTTGACCAGCAGGCGGACGCGACGATGCTTCTGCAGCCAGCGCTGCTCCTCGGCGCTAAAGGGGAGGGGGGTATTGAGAAACGACAGATCGCCGCGGTTGAGCCAGTTTTGCATGATCCGCATCGCGGTATCGCTGTCGATGGCATGAATGAAACGATCGAGGATCTGGTGTAACTCCGGCCGATCGTCGCGGGTGACGAAGCGGTTGTGTTGTTCCTGCTGACGAAAATAGTGCGCAATGACCAACGATTGCGAGAAATACTTCGAGATACAGTGGCCAGTGGTGATGTTGTTGCCAATGAAATACTGATTTTCACCGCTGACCACCGAGGCAAGCGCCTGATAGTCGCTATCGTAAAGGGTGATTTTGGCGTTGGGAAACGCCTGCTGAATAATATCGAAAAAGGCGCATTCGCGGGTGCAGGCCAGCGTAACGCGGCGGTCAGTGGTCAGCGGCGGCAGGGGGGATTTCAGCGAGGTGACCAGCGTCGGCCAGGTTTTAAGCAGCGGCGCGGATTGATCCAGGCCCGGGGCGAGCGCATCCCGGTGCGCCACCTGAGTGAGCAGGGTATCCACCTGCCGGTCGGCCAGGGCGGTGAGCGCCTGCTGCTCGGTGTCATACTGGCGGATAATCACCTTCAGTCCGAGGCTGTGCTTCATCAGTGCCAGATAGTCGGCGTTGATGCCCTGATAACTTTTCTCGTCGCCGTCATAGACGATGGGTGTCATTTCGGGAAGCCAGGTGCCGATGGTCAACGTCGGTTGTCCGGCAAGCCAGGCTTTCTCCTTAACGCTAAGCGGGATATCGATCGCCGCGATATGAGAATGGCTCTTCAGCTCCAGCTGTTTCATGGCATACGTGGCAGGAGAGAGACTCAGCGCCAACCCGACAACGACGGATAAAATAAGACGAACCGCCATGCCATCACCCTATTTTATTGCGTTGCGCAAAGTCATATAGCTCAAGCAGGGTGCTGCAGCCTAATTTATCCATCAGACGGACCTTATAGGTACTTACCGTTTTATTGCTGATATTCATTTTGCTGCCGATGGTGGTGTAGTCGACGCCGCTGAGAATATAGCGGAACACCTTCATCTCCTGCGTTGACAGCGTATCCAGCCGGTCCTGATCGGTGATGCCGTGGGTGCAGAAGCGTTCCAGTGAAAAGGGGAAATAGCTGTAGCCATTATTGGCTGCGTCGATTGCGGCGAGGATATTATTCATTCCCTCTTTTTTACTCACAAAACCATTTGCTCCGCAGTCGGCGCTGCGTTTGCCGTAGAACAGTTCATTCTTCGCGGAAATGACGATAATTTTTCCCCGGTAACGGCGTTTGCGCAGCTGCTCCAGAACGTCGATGCCGCTGAGCTCCGGAATATCGACATCGACAATCAGCAGGTCAGGCTGCATGCTTTCTGCGGTCTGCACCGCATGGGCGCCGCTGTCGAGTTCTGCCGCGACGGTAATGCCGTTGGTGTCGAGAAGATTGCGAATGGCGATACGTGCCAATGGATGATCGTCAATGATTATCGCATTCATGGGGGCGTAAATCCTGATATGAAAAAAGAAGGGCGATGCCTGGTGCAGGTGCGGCGGAGGTTATTTTTATCGGTGCCGTAATAAGGCGCAATTGTAACACAAATCGTTTTCGGCCGGGAAAATATTGTGGATGAGTGCTTGTTGAATATATTTGCATATCTGGATGACAGCTGTAGGAACAGGCGTTCACTGACTTCAGCGCTGTCTGCTGTTAAAAAAAATGCAAACGATTAATCTGCTCTTTTTATGGTGAGTAGCCCGGAATTCCCTCCGGCAACAGCTGGCAGGTAAATAATAACAATGGCAAAAGAAAAGCGCGCCCTCTGGCGAAAATGGGGTTGGAAACGTCTGATGGCAGGAATAATCATTCTGGCAATAAGTAGCGTCGCGGCGGGAAAGAATATCGCACCCGATGAGGTACGGACTCGCGATATGATGCGCTGTCAGGATTATCTGCAACTGGACCCGCGCACCTGGACGCCGATGGTGATCTGGTTGATGAACGATCCTTTTTCTCTGCAGCCGCCGGAGTGGACCGACTTTCATGAAGCTGAACTGGTGCTGACGCCGATCCTCACCGAAATCTGCCGCCAGGAGCCAGATGCCTGGCTGACTTCGCTGCGTGAACGGCTCAATTCTTATCAGCAGGTGCGGTCGCTGAATTAAGCGACCGCGGTAAAGCGGCAGGAAAAGTGACTAAGTGTGCAGTCAGCGGCCTTCTCCTGCGCAAAGGCTCAGCAGCGGCCCGCTTTTTTCGACAGGGCGTCGCAGGTTTTGCTCGCTGGCGTCGGGTTGCTGCCGGCACAGATGGCATCCGAGACGGTACTGCCGCCGCCCAGTGGGATCAGCCCGTAAAGTTTCGGCTCGGCGGCTTTTGTCACATAGCATCGATGGCTGGTTTTGCCGATGGTGGCCACAAAATTGGTTTTCACATCCTGCTGCTTCGCATCGGAAATTGTCACCTGTGAAGCATCGACATTAAAAGCAAAGGCGGCGGCCTCTTTCATTTCACTTTCCGTCGCCATTGGCGGTTTAGCTACGCAACCCATTAATAACAGTGCCAGACAGGTACTGATTGATATATCCCGTATTTTCATCATTTCATCCTTTTTGTGAGTCAACGGGTTATATATAAGAGGGGCGAGAGGGGAGTATTGATTTCGATCAGCTGGTGCAGGCTATGGTTATTTTTCAGATATTGACCTGAATTTTAACGAGCCTGGTTGCTGCCGCTGCTGCCGTTTGCTCTCCTGCGTGCCGGCTACCTTCTTTTGCATTCATTTCCCGGCGGCAGAAAAATCTAGTTTTAGCCCAACGCCGACCTCGTTGATTTTGATAAAACGCGCCAGGCTAATCTTAGCCGCAAGATCGGTACAATGGCATGGATAGAGGGAATCTGGGGATAATGCTTTAAGATAATCCCCTGTCTGCGTGAGGCGATCTTCATCGGCATTTTGCAGATGGAATCCGCCAATGACCGACACAATGTGATTCTCTCCGATAACCTGTTTGGCATATTCGATAATGTTAGCTATTCCCGCGTGAGAACAGCCTGTGACTACCACCAGTCCCTCTTCTGTCTTTATTGCCAACGCAGAATCATCCATAACGTAATCATCAGTGATTTCGCCGTTATCATCCACCGTTTGGCCTACCGGTGTCAGCATCTCGAATTTATTGTCCCTTGGTATTTGACCAAGAAAGATGATGTTTTCAGTGAGTGGATAAGGTTTTTTGCTGCAAATTTTATCGAAGAAGAGATCATTTTGATCGAATCTGTAGTTGATCCCTATAGATTTTGCATCAAAATACTTTGGGTTTAATGCATCTGGATGGCAAACTAAGGAAGGTGCGAACAAGTTCCTGATATGA
>NZ_KV789888.1:0-14270 GCF_001807705.1 Klebsiella sp. HMSC25G12
AGCTAATCACCACAAACTGTTAGATACAAGGGTGGGGGATTATTACGGCTGAAGCCGTAATGCTTTTTTCGTCCTCGCTTCGCTGCGGGGGTCTCCGGCGCAAAGCGCCTCCCATGCGCTGACGCGCATCAAAAAACCGTCACTGGCGTACCCTGAAAATAACGCACGCTCATGCCGGGCAAAGGCGCCTGTGCGGCAATGCCAGAAACCAACCGTTAGTTTTTTTATTAAAAAAATCGGTGACATTGTTCTCTAAACAGGGCCTCTATGTGGTGTAACTTCACCAGGTCGATGCAACGCTATCCTTAATCAAGGGAAACGTTGCTATAATAGCCTGTGTTAATCAATACGTAACAGGACATTTGACTTAACGCAAATAGATGGAAGTAAACTGAATTTACCATTATGTTATTCTTATAATTATGTGTAAATATTTTTATTTGTGCATTTTGGTGTTAACATATGAAATTGAAAGCACTTCATATTAAACTGTACGTTTTATTAGGTTTATGATTTTCAAAAGGTTATATGCTATGTCTGATGAAACAAGTAAGAAACTGGCTGTTTTAATTGATGCTGATAACGCACAAGCATCTTTGTGTAATGAATTATTCTCAGAAGTATCCAAATATGGATTGGCTAATGTAAAACGAGCATATGGGGACTGGACAACAACAAATCTAAAAGGATGGAAAGAACATCTTCACAAACATGCAATTCAACCTATACAACAATTTAGCTATACTACTGGCAAAAACTCTACTGATTCATCATTGATCATTGATGCGATGGACTTACTTCATGATGGGAATTTAGATGGATTTTGCTTAATTTCATCTGATAGTGACTTCACACGGTTAGCCAATAGACTACGGGAAAGCGGCATCATTGTATATGGCTTTGGCGAGGAGAAAACTCCTGATGCTTTCATTTCTGCATGCAATTTATTTATAAAAACAGAAAACTTGAGAAAAACAAAAGCTGCCAAAGATTTCTCTGATGATAAGGACCTTAAAGAATTAATAAGTAATGCTCTGTCCGCAACATCTAAAGATGATGGCTGGTCATTATTGTCTGCGGTTGGGTCTTATATAAATAAGAACGAATCTTCCTTTGATTCCAGAACATATGGCTATGAGAAATTAGGTGGTTTAGTTAAATCATTAACTTATTTAAAGACGGAAACAAGAGAGGTCGGTGGCGTCAGTCATCTATATGTGACAAGTGTTTAAACTGTCGTCATCAATCTTATTCGTCGGACGCACAGCTTCCGCGCCTCACTCAAAGCAGTCAGTCAATACCGCCGAGCTGAATTAAGCTGACTACAATCGTTCAGTCCGGCGTTTAATGTGAGTTTCTCAATCACTCTGGAATGAGTTGGATTTTTGTTAAAATATCAGTGACATTTTCGTTTATCTCATTCGCATTTTCTGTTCAGAACCATGTATTATTTGACGCCAGAGTCGGGATATCAGACTTAAGCATGTAAAATACGTGCCTGGAGCTGAACGGAAACAGAGCAGATAATGAACCGCAAACAATTCATCCAGAGCCGGGGGGCCACCTGTCGTAACTGGACCTGGAGCTGGTCTTTTATCAACCATGACGACCAGCTGGTCATCTTCGGGGCGTGGGACGTTGAGCGTGATCAGGAGCGCGCTGTTATCCTGCGTGAAGCGTGGGAATACAACGCCAGGCTCAGGAAGAACCCCGGCTACACCCAGGCGGTTGAGCATATCGGCTACATCCTCGGGGGATACGACCTGTACACCTTTAACATGGTGCAGGCCACCAGTCCGGATGCGCCGGACGTCGCGGTCATTCAGGATTTCGAACGCCGGCTGGAAAAACGCTTTCTGAGAAAAGAGGGCGCCGTCTGGTACGCTGACTTTACTGCCAGTCCTTATCCCGAAGAGCTGTCCGTCGCCGGTAGCTATATTGAGGGCGCCACAAAATCCATCACCATCAACGCGTATGAACGCGACCCGGCCGCACGGCGGGCCTGTATCGCGTATCATGGTGCCGTCTGTCAGTGCTGCGGATTCGATTTTGAGAAAACCTGGGGTGAGCACGGGAAAGGATTTATCCACGTTCATCATATCCGGCCGCTGAGAACACTCGGACCTGACTATCAGATTGACCCGGTCAACGAGCTGGTCCCGTTGTGCCCGAACTGCCATGCCATGATTCATCGGGGCAATGAGGCAAAGCCGTTGTCCGTTGAGGAATTACGCGCCATGATGAGGCCCTCCGGCTGAATGCCGGCATTTGAAATACTGTTAACCGGAGCTCTGCATGCGCGTTGCTGAACATATCATCCTCGATGCCCTCACTCGCGGAGGATGCATCAAAACCTTCTGGCGTATATCGTCACGACAGGCCGCTGAATCGTCAGCACGGATACCCGAGGGGTATATTCTGGAGTCACCCGGGGAGCGGGAAGATATCGTGCTCAGTCATGCAGACTTTCATGCGCTGGAGAAGCAGCTGGAGCAGAAGGAAACGTGGGAGCAGGTGGTCGGCGTGACCTGTTTTGGTGGGGTAACCTGGCAGCTGAGAGCCGGGTCCGTGTGATGAGTGGCTGAATTGCTGAAATAATTCTTTTATTTCAGCAGTGGCATTCCTGCAGTCCACGACTACAGTCTTCTCACCGGATGCATTGTGTCTGTCCCACACTCCGGGGATTTGCTCCCTTTGACGAACCACAATTGTGTCCGGCCAGCCTTTCACGCTGGCTTTTTTTATGCAATCAGGCACGGTCCCTTCAGAACGCTGTATGGCGCGCCAGTCCCTCCCGTAATGACAGTCAGGCCTGTCTTTTGAACAGGCTTACCTGTCATAATTGTCACTATATTGACTGACCACTATAAGACCAAAGGGAGTGAGTCCGCGTGGCGCTGACACACAAAACAGGGCATCTGGCATGGTGCGCACTTGTCGCGCTGGCACTGGCCAGAAAGGAGCAGGGAGAGCTGTCTCCTGCACAGGAAAACCTTTTTCTCACCCGCTGGCTCGCGGCAGCACTGAAGCAACGGCGATTCTCGCGCGATGTGGCACAGGATATCGGGTGGTTACTGAATCAGGGGCGTTTGCTGGGTGTGAGAGCAAAGCTGGCAGACAAACTGGACTATGTCTGGCGCTCCTGCAGCGGCGAGCTGACTGAACAGAACGACATGTTCCGGCTGACGTATGCGCTGGAAACAGCGAAAGACATGGGCTGGAATTACCGCGTAATGAGCGACAGAGAATGGGCCGGGCGATATGCCTTGGTACTCAATCCTGGAGTAAACGGCGTTTATCTCTTACGGACAAACCTCGATGCCGCTTTTGACGACAATGGCCAGCAGACAAATCCGCTGACAGCACGTCTGACAGGGAGCGTAGCAGGGGTAATGAAGCTGTTAAATCGCTGTGGCTGGCAGGCAGAGCCTGAGTCTGGTGCCTCCCTGCCCCACCAGTATTCACTGATGGCCGGACAGGGAGTGCCAGGAAAGGGGGATTAGTGGCGGATCTGCGCCAGGTCTTCTTCCGTCAGACCGGTCACTTTCATGACAGTATTGCGGTCAATGCCGTTCTGCAGCATGGTACGGGCAATTTTAAGAGTAGCTTCGCGCTCGCCTTTTTCAATACCACGTTGTTCACCCAGCTGGATGCCCTGCTCGATCCCCTGCTGGATACCCTTCTCAATACCTTTTTGCTCGAGCTGTTGTGCGATCGTCATGAGGGCGTCTCCGTGTTGCGGCACACGCTGTGCCAGTTCGCGTACAAAGGCTTCGGCGTCCGATGTTTCACCTGCCTGCACGATATAGTGTACCAGCGATACTACCTGTGATGAAGACAGATATCCGGCCAGCAAAATGGGCGCCAGGCGGTCAACCAGTTCAGCGAGATCGCGCTGATGAATATGTTTCTGCAGCAAGGTCAGGGCAGCCATACTGCGATGCCCGGCGATTTCATCATCCGGAATGACCGTGACGTCTACCAGCGGGAAAGCGCTGCTGTAGAGTGTTCCGGCCAGAATCGGGTCGTCAAACTCATCCAGCCAGCGGGTGGAGTACGGATACGGGCTGCGTTTACCGGTATAGAAAAGGACCGGTATCACCAGTGGCAGCTTCTTATGGCCAGCTTCCAGGTGTCGCTGCATGGCGGCCACCGCATAGCGTATCAGGCGAAAAGCCATATGTTTGTCGGGTGAGGACTGATGCTCAATGAGCACGTGAACGTAGCCATCCCCGGCGGTAGTTTTCAGGCTGTAGAGAACGTCGCTGAAATACTGGCGGAGATCATCCTCAATAAACGAGCCGGATTCCAGTTTCAGTGTGCTGAGGTCGCAGATGGCCTGCAGCTCTGCCGGGAGGTGCAGCTCCATGAAATCCCGGGCAATATCCGGTTGCGTCAGAAACTGCCTGAACGTAGCATCGTGAGGAGTGGGTGTGCTGTTTTTCTTCTTCATCAGCCCTGGCTCTGAAAATTGACCCGGATATGCTATCACAGGCACGAGCGGCACATAATGGCCTGGCGGATGATGATGTTTTTCTTTCCTGTAAGGCCGCTCAGTCAGTCTTCTCGCATATCAATCATTCAGGATGCCGGACAACTCACGTTTGCGAACAGAGCGATCATAATCTTCGGCTTTCACGAAAATCCTGATATTCGAACAAATTAATTCATTCATTCCATCTTTACTGTCCGTTTTCACACACAATCCAGCCCAGAAGGGACCATTTGCAATGGCAGGATCTGTTGTGTCCGAAACGGAGTCGTAGAGTCGCGTTCCCAGAATAGTGAGTCCTGCAACGATTACCGTATAAATTACCAGGGGTATCTTTTTTGTTTTCATCTTACTTCCTTTGTAAACGTTATTTATCAGCGCTGGAGCAGACCCGGATCACAGTCATTTTAGAAACGCCAGCCAGGCGAGCTGTTTCTCGCAGCGATTTTCCATTGACCAGGCGCAGAGTGCGAATCAGTTCGTGTTTCTGCGCATCGGCCACCCTGCCCCGGTATTTTCCTTCTGCTTTCGCCTTACTGATACCCTCTGACTGTCGACGTCGACGGTCTTCGTAATCTTTTCGGGCAATAGCGGCCAGCATATCCAGCATCATGCCATTTACGGCCTTCAGCATGCTTCGGGTAAAGTCATCACTTACTGTGCTGGATAGCGCCAGATAGCTGGTCGGTAGATCAAGACTGACGATGGCCAGCTGCTTGTCTGTAATTTGCTTTCTGAGTGTCTCCCAGCCTGCATCATCCAGGCGAGTGAGCCTGTCGACCTGTTCAATGAGGATCACATCACCAGGTTCCGCATCACCAAGAAGCCTGATCAGTTCAGGGCGGTTCATTGTCGTACCGGAGACATTATCGATATACCAGCCAGCAATACGGTGGCCATGTTGGTTTGCAAACGCCTTCAGTACATTTTTTGCCCGGCTGGCATCCTGCTCTGAAGTGGATGCCCGGAGATACCCAAAAACGAACATTTTTTGTCCTGATGGTAACATTTAAGTGGTACTGCTCATCATGGTATCACTTAAGTAGTCACAATAAAATTACCCGGTATCTTTTTGGGTGGTACATATAAAGTATACCCTAATGTGTCAGGCTAACGCGCCCTCCAGGCTTGTCCAGCCCCTCGCTTTTCCGAGCTGACTCGCGGTTTCGATTTAACACGGTGGTGGAATAGCCAAGCATGGTAGAGGTCGTGATCTAACGATTGATTGCACAAGGCACAGGATATCGGCTGAAATGTACCGCCTGGCAATTGATGCTTCATAGAACTATTCATCCGTAAACAGAGTCGCTAATGCGGCTTTTTTTTGGGGGGACGTTTAGTAGCGGAGGTTTCTATGTCAGGACAAGTCAGGTCGCCTTAGTTACTCAATAAATGAAATCATGTTATAATTAAATCATGATTTCATTTATTTTTATGCTATTGTAATTTAAGTCATTATTGTTTTGCATGTTTTACTGAAATCATTAAATCATGATTTAATGTTGTTCCTTTACCTCAGCTATGTCATAGTTAGCTTAGTTGTAGAACTTGATAATGAAATCATGATTTAATGAAGGGTGATACCATGGGAAAGGTTATATCGATCGTTGGTCAGAAAGGCGGTGGTTCAAAAAGCACCGAAGCTAGAACGCTTGCTGTTGGATTTTCAGAAGCTGGATGGAAGACGCATCTGGCTGATATAGACACCAAACAACAAACCTCACTGAAGTGGACAGAACGACGCGAGAAAAGTGGGCTAAGCCCGATAGATTGTGCTCTTTACCGCCGGGTTGAAACTGCTGTCAGGATGAAAGATAGCTGTCATTTGCTGATCATCGATGGGCGCCCTGCAGCAGAGACAACGTCACTGGATGTCGCAGATGAATCTGACCTCGTCATTATTACCACGGGGACTACTATTGATGATCTTGAACCCTCACTTGAACTGGCTCGTGAATTGATAAAGAAGGGGATTGATAAGAGCAAGATTGTCTTTATCGTTTCTAAATCACCATCTCAATCGCAGGGCGAAAAAGCTCAGGAAACAATCAAAGCGTGGGGTTATAAAGTAATCAATACAGTCATCCCCTTCAAAACCAGTTACGGCGAAGCTCTTGATACTGGACGGGCATTACATGAAACGCCATTCAAATCGTTGAATGAGACTGCAAAACAAATGATTGAAGAGATTCATGATATAATTAATTCATGATAGCATGATTTAACGATATCATTACCCTGAGCATGAGGAAGTTTATGAAAGGCCCTGGTAAATCAATTAAAATTGAGCCCCCGAAAGAGGACGAACCGACACTGGATGTTACCGGAAAAGGGGCTGTTCCGGATTCGGCTGTCAAACCTATCCAAATCAAAGTTCCGGTGTCGAAACATAAAGAAATGAAGGCATATGCAGCAGAGCAGGGGATCTCGATGACCGATATGCTCCTTGCCGGGTATGACATGTACAGAAATAAAATGAAATAATGTTAGCATGACATCATGAAAGTGGTTTTTCATGATGTCATTCTTTCATGCGATTTTTTAAGCCTGTCTCTAGCTCCAGAAACCCTCGGTTTTGCACTTCATCGATAATGACACATATGTTTGAGCGAACCTGAAAAAACATGACTTCATGACTTCATGACTTCATGCTGTTTTTTAACAGAGCCTTGCTGACGGAATGTCCGCCCATCTTGTGGTATATGCTGGCGACAGTAAATCTCGCTTCATCTGCCAGTCAGGAGCGATGCCTCGTCCCGCAAACCAGACTTTCCCAAGTCCTGAATGATTAATCCCGTCCACAACGTTCATCAGGGCTTCGCTGTTTGCCCGGGGCTGAACATCATCAAACAGACTCAACTGAGAAACCCCCGCAGGCGTGAAATCGTTCAGCATCACGCCGGCTTTGGCATAACGGTGCTCGGGGACCCAGATGCGTCCGAGGGCTCTGACGGCAGCGGCGATGATATCCCGCGAGTCTCTGCTCGGGAACGGCAGACTCTCGCTGGCCATGTTTCCGTAGTAAGGCTCCTTCACGGCAAACGGCGACGTTTTCACAAAGACCGCGATGTGTCTGCAGTACTGCCGCTCACTGCGTAGTTTCTCCGCAGCACGCTCCGCGTACTGGCAGACAGCCTGGCGCATTGCGTCATATTCCGTGATGCGTTCACCAAAACTCCGGCTGCAGACTATCTGCTGTTTTGGCGGAGGCGCTTCTTCCAGCGAAATACAGCTTTCTCCGTTGAGTTCCCGGACGGTTCTCTCCAGCACCACGTTGAAATTCTTCCTGATGAATGCTGGATTCGCGCGCGCCAGCTGCAGTGCTGTGGTGATCCCCATTGTGTTCAGCTTCTTCGAGATCCGGCGCCCAACACCCCATATTTCTTCCACCGGCTGCAGTGAAAGCAGTTTCTCTGTCCGGCGGGGATTATCCGGGGTCAAAGCCAGTACGCCGCCAAACTGCGGCCACTCTTTGGAAGCCCACTGGGCTGATTTTGCCAGCGTTTTGCTGGGTCCCATACCGACGCCGATGGTCAGCGCGGTGTGGCGGTGCACATACTCTCGCAACTGGCGCCCAAAATCCTCAAAATCCACGCAGTTGTCGATGCCGGCGACGTCGAGGAACATCTCATCGATACTGTACTGCTCCACGCGCGGCGCCAGCGCCTCAAGGCAACGCATGACCCGTTCTGACATACTGTGGTACAGCGAATAATTGCTGGAGAACACGGCCACGTTATGCTTTTCCGCCAGTCCCTTCACCTTAAACCAGGGGGCGCCCATCGGAATACCGATGGCGCGGGCTTCGCGGCTGCGTGCGATTACGCAGCCGTCATTGTTGCTGAGGACTATCACCGGCCTGTCGCGCAGGTCCGGGCGAAAGACCTTCTCGCAGCTGGCATAGAAGCTGTTGACGTCAGCCAGGGCAAACATACCGGTACTCCTTACAGGCGGGCGCGGGTACGATGAATGAAGTGCATCACCACGCCGAACAGCGTGAGTTCTTCCGGCCAGAGCGTCGGATAAGCCGGATTCATCGGCTCCAGGGCAGGGCGGGGATGCAGACGCAGCCGCTTTACCGTAAACCCGCCGTCCACTTCCGCAATCACCACATCGCCGTCCACGGCGGTCTCCGACCGGTCCACGACCAGAATGTCGCCGTCATACAGACCGAGGTCTTTCATACTCTCTCCGCTGGCGCGCAGGAAATAAGTGGCTGCCGGATGGCGGATACACAGGCTGTTTAAATCCAGCTCCTGCTCAACATAATCCCCGGCAGGGCTCGGAAAACCCGCCGCACAGGCATCCGCAAACAGGGGCAGCTGCAGGGAAGATGGCGTGGCCGGAAGAGTGAACACCGCCTCCGGGTCAAACAGGGGCTCCCTGCGACTCATTCCGGCAGCCATGTGTCGTCCTGCCAGATGGCTTCAAGTGTGTTCATGATGTCCGACTTTTCCTTGTCGCTGCGCGCGCCGCTGACATCCAGCGCGGTCTGCGAACTTTTTCCGAT
This sequence comes from Klebsiella sp. HMSC25G12, assembly GCF_001807705.1. Lineage (NCBI taxonomy): Bacteria > Pseudomonadati > Pseudomonadota > Gammaproteobacteria > Enterobacterales > Enterobacteriaceae > Klebsiella > Klebsiella sp. HMSC25G12. Next base: position 9,003 of record NZ_KV789888.1, read on the forward strand.
GTTCAGCCAGAGTTGAGGGTATCGTGGGGTGAGGCGGCGCTCAATTTCCTGCTGCAGTGCGGCAAAGGTGCCGCTGCGCATGGCCTTCACCTGCTCCGGGGAAAAACGGACGGAAATCTGCAACATGGCGCACCTCTTTACTGTATGGATGTACAGTTATTATTTTCCCGGTTGTCAGAATTTGCAAGCCTCTTTATGCCGTTCCGGGCTAAAACATTGCTGTGGTTGCGAAAAAATGAGTGACCTGAAAAAACGTATATCGGGGCTACACAGGTAGCGGTATCCTGTAATATACAGATAACCAATGAATTTTTATCCAGGAGGTCTTTATGTCCCCCGTCTTCAGAAATGCTCTCCGCTTTGCCGGCGTACCCGTCGACAGCAGCGAACCGGTACGCAGACAGTACGGCAGCCGCATGATTGGTATCGTGACGGTATGCCTGCTCCCGCTCCTGGTGTTCGACGTCCCGCTGTGGGTTTTCGTGCTCTCCCAGGTTATCTGGGGCGCGGGCGTGTATATCGGCCTCTCCGTGGCCGGAGATAAATCCCGGAACCGCTGATGCTTTGTCGCTGATTGTATAAAAAAAACACAGGCGTGATGACGCCTGTCCCACCGCGCTTCTCCGCTGTCTGCCTTCAGGTTATCCACAATCTTAAACCCCGTGTTTGTGGACAGGTATGCCGATACTCCTCTTTCCCTGATGTCGCTGAAGGCCTGCCACCCGCTGCCAGTGTCTCGCGTCCGGTCGGGTACGGGACGGGCGGCTTTTCCGCTCAGGCCCGGCGTCGTTGAGAGTGTACGCCAGTCCCTCGCCCTTTTAAGGAACGCCCTTCAAGCCGCTTTCGCGGCATATCCTTGCCGTCGAAAAGACTGACGGCTGCGGTATTCCACGGTCGGCCTGACCCGTGACCGGACGCGATGAACAGGCAGCGTGCGGCAGGGAACGGTATCGCGGTGATGCCTCCTGCCCCCTCTGACTACAGGAGTGCTGTCATGTCCAGATTCATTCTCGGGAACTGTATTGATGTGATGCGCGGATTCCCCGACCGTGCCGTGGACCTTATCGTGACTGACCCACCTTATTTAGTAGGGTTTAAGGACCGTTCCGGGCGCAGTATTGCCGGCGATAAAACCGATGAATGGCTGGCGCCTGCCACCCTTGAGATGTACCGCGTGCTGAAAAAAGACGCGCTGATGGTCAGTTTCTACGGCTGGAACCGGGTGGACCGCTTTATGGCCGCGTGGAAGGCGGCGGGGTTCTATGCCGTGGGCCAGCTTGTGTTCACCAAAACCTATGCTTCCAACCGCCGTAATGCGAAAGACCGTCGCGGATTCGTGGACTACCGCCATGAAGGGGCTTATGTCCTTGCCAAAGGCCGCCCGGTGCCGCCCCTCAGACCGCTGCCGGATGTGATGCCTTTTCCGTATACCGGCAACCCACTGCACCCGAACCAGAAACCGGTGGAGGCGCTACAGCCGCTGATTGAGTCATTCAGCGCCCCGGGCGCGATTGTCCTCGACCCGTTCGCAGGGAGTGCCTCGACCTGCGTCGCCGCATACCGCGCCGGACGCCGCTATATCGGCATTGAAATGCTGGCGCAGTACCACCGGGCCGGAACCGAGCGACTGGCCGCCATGCACCGGGCCGTCAACACCCCGGCGGCGAACGATGAATGGCTCCCGGAGGTGGCGTGATGAACTACGACGGACACGACGCCCTGCGCCGCGATATGGCCGGGCTGGCCAACAACATCTGCGACCTGAAAACCACCCTGAAAGTGCTGGAAGACAAATACCACTACCAGCACGACGGACTGCCGGAACGGCTGGCAGGCGTGAGCCTGCGACGCCTCAACGTCCTGATGGACGAGGCATTCAATATCGCCCTGTTACTCGATGAATCTTTCAGAGACTGAACCCCGGGCGGCGAGGCCGCCCCACTGAATCACGGAGACAACACCATGCTGTATGGCACCCGTAAAGAACTGAACAAAAAACTTAAACGCATGTTTGGGAACGAAGAACGCTATGCCCTGCTGGTCTGGACGAAAGAAGACGTGTTGGCCCTGTCCGGGAACATGACGGAGGCCGAGGCTCAAACCCTGCTTGAGCTTATCGGCCGCACGGGAACGGGGGAGCACACCGAAGAAGGCGTGTCATTCCGCACCGTGCAGGCGCTGTACGCAGGGATTCGCCCGGGCATTCCCCGCGTGAGCGTCCCCGTCGATACGCTGTATCGCATCACGGACATTGCCGCACAGGCGATTAACGGAGAAGACGAGCATTCGCCGTCCCTGACGGTCGATCACTACCCGAGTGTCGCTGACGCTCAGGCAGAAATCGCCTGGCTGAAACGTGAACTGGCCGCCTGACCCATCCGCCCCGCTGAACGGCGGGGCATTCACCGAAGGAAAAAACATGAGAAACGACACCTTCAACGCGCTGATACTCCGCCACGGCGACCGGATGCTAAAGGATGCGGGCTGGCCGCCTTGCGTGGATATGATGCAAATCGCGCCTGAAACCATGCCCGGCTGGTCAGTCGCCACCGGCTCGCTCGATGCCGCGCACATTCTGGCGCTGGTCACGCACCTTTGCCTGCCGCTGACCTATGGCCGGGCCGGGTTGCTGACCGCCAGCGCCCGGCGGCTGGCGGGAACCCCGGCGCGGCTGTATCTGTACCCGGCAAAGGGCTTTATGCCGCCGGAAAAACTGGCGGACGCCCAGACACTTCATCTGCCTTATGCACAGGAATGGCTGACGGCGGCGGAATGTGACGATCTGCTGGCTTTCCTGAAAGCCTCCCTCACGCAGATAGCGGAAATCGTCAGGCTGGATGCGCACCGCCTTGCCGCTGCGCTGAAACCGTCCGTCACGCCGCGACTGATGGACAGGCGGTTTGGTGACTGGCGCGTACTGGCTGACGAGTACGAGCATGAAAACTGGCTCGATGAAAACGACACTGACGTACTGGATGCCGTCCTTGACGCTGTTCTGGTGCGCGGGGCGTCGTTCTGCCCCATCCTGTTGACCGTGGTTAATGAACGACGGGAGGAAATCGAAGCCGCAGGCGTTATTACCGATATGCTGCGTTTCCCCGGCGACCCGGCCCGCCGCTGGCTTGATCGCCGTGTACTGCGCGAGGTGGTGAGTGAAGCCCGGGCGACGCCCGCACAAACTGAATGATGATGGCGGGGGAGGAAAAATCACTTCCCCCCACTGACCGGCGCGGGATGACCGTATGCGATAAGGATGTCACCGTGCCGGCTCCGCGTTTACCCGGCCCGGCCTCCGGGCCTTTGGGATGAAAACCAGCCTCTGTTATCGCCGTGTCGTGTGCGGGCGGTGCCGTGCCTCCATCTTAGCCGGGCTGTCGCGAATGCAAGGGTAAAGTGAACGCGGCGGTCACCCGGTCCTTCCTTCCCGTCAGCCGGGATTTTCCGGTCGTTCGACCGCTCAGGATTCACGGCCTCACCCTCCAACTCCCGTCTGCCGTGTGCGTCAGGCTGCGGCTTCCCTTGCGCCCCTGCATTCCCGACTGGTCGCCCGTCTGTTATGGAGGCACGGCACCGCCCGGTGTCGCAGTCCATGTGATTACGGAGGTTTTACCATGCAGTATGTGAAAACGCGCCCGGCCCTGAATGTTGAAGAGTCCGACCGCCTGTCCTTCATGCCGTACATGTTCGGCATGGATTTTATGCTCGCAGAATTGCAGGTGTATGCACTGGCAAAAAAATGGATGCCCGAATATGAAGTCGAATTCTGGCATTACATCCGCTTACCGGAGGGCGGCGGTTACATGATGCCCGATTGTGGCCGCGTTCATCTGGTCAGCACGGAAAGCTGGTTTGACCGCACTGTGAGCGCCGACGCGGCGGGCATTATTCTGACATCGCTGGCCGTTAATCGCCGTCTGGCGGCCCACCATGACAGCGGCAACCCGGCCCTGACCCACCTTTACATGCTGCGTGATGCCCAGCTCTGGAATCTCATTACCTTCCACCCGGAATGCAACGCTATTTACGCCGCGCTGGACTGATTAACGACCGGGGCGGCTATGCCGCCCCGAAGGGAGACGAAAAAAATGAATTCATCCATCACCACTCCGGCCGTCTACGTGGGCACGTATCACCAGTACAACTGCGGCAGCATTTTTGGCAAATGGTTTGATTTAACCGATTTCGACGACGAAGACGCGTTTTATGGCGCCTGCCGGACGCTGCACGCCGGCGAGGAAGATCCCGAGCTGATGTTCCAGGACATCGAGGGCATCCCGTCACAGTTTGCCTCTGAATCCTCTGTTAAGTGGGCGTTTATTGAGGCTTTCCGGCAGGCACAGGACGACGGGCGCGCCGCCGCGTTTGTGGCCTGGGCGGAGTATACCGGCGAGTGCGACTATGACGCCTTTGATGACGCGTATTACGGCGAAGCGGAAAGCGAGGAAGATTTTGCTTATGGCTTTGTGGAGGACAACGGCCTGTTAAACGAGGTGCCCGAATCCCTGCGCGTCTATTTCGATTATGAGGCATACGCGCGGGATTTATTCAGCGACGGGTATGTGTTCCATGACGGTTATGTCTTCAGAAACTGAATAATGTCCGGCGGGGAAGCCCGCCGGTTAAGGAGAAAACACATGAAACTTGCACCACAAAGCCGCGATATCCTGCGCCAGTACAAAACTCTGATTAACGCACGCCGCCGGGATGCCGGGCAGCGGGAACTGACCACCGCCCAGGTAATGGATGAAATCTGCTATTACATGACCTGTCAGTGTGCCGTCTACATCGGCGGACACTTCATCTTACAGGGTGGAAAAGGCCAGTAAGCATGATGGCAGGCGTCCGGGCCGGAGGGCGCCTGTCAGCCCGCGCGCAAAACCCGGGCAGGCTGCGCCTGCCGGAGACAAACGTCGCCGCGCCTCCGGCGCCGCAAACTCTCCTCTCCTGCCTTCCTTCCCCATTATCCGTCGATGAAGTCTGTAAATGTGCGTATTATCCACAGTATCTTTCTGGAAAACGTTGCAGGTGCAGATATGTCGAAATGGAATATCGCCTTACTCTCAAAAGACGAGCAGGACAAAGTCTCTGTCGATAAAGCGGCCGCCGCTGTTGCCTGGCAGGAGCGGATGAACAAGCCTTGTAGTGGCACACTGCCTCTTCCGCTGCCTCTGGCTCTGAATCTGAATCTGAATCTGAATCTGCTTCAGCTTCTGGCTTTGCCTCTTGCTGCTATTGTTGTTGATGTTGATGTTGATGTTGATGTTGATG
>NZ_KV789889.1:0-1144 GCF_001807705.1 Klebsiella sp. HMSC25G12
AAGGTGTCCCCGGGTCTGGCCAGTCAGAAAGAAACGGAAGAAGAGAGAAAGCAGCAGGAGGAGAGACTCACCCTGTCAGAAAACCGTATCAGGGAGACAAAGGATTTAAGATCAACAATGCAGTGACAGGATCAAGAGGAGCGCGTCAGCGCCCCTCTTTTTATCCGTCGTTGTGCTTTTTTTCTTTCAGACGTTGCAGGCTCCACACCGATGCGCGCCTGAACCGGACCTCACCCGATTCAGGTCTGAGATTTTCCCCGGAAATAGTCTGGTCGCCCCTCAAGCTCCCTCTCAATCAGTTCCTCAGCAAACAGGGGCGCCATCCTGTTGACCCGACGCTCAAGATTCCTTCGACGCGCAGCGGCTTTGCGCTCATCACTCCAGCGCTTAATCTGCCGCTCATCGGGAAAATCCACGCACACCGCATACCCGGCGCCCGCCACCCAGCGCGACATAATGGATTCAGGCGCAGGCTGTCCGGCCTCCACCACTTCGGATGCCAGTTCATGCGGACCGGGACACGGTGATGGTAATTTCCAGCGCAGAGAGTAACGCCATTTCATCCCCGCCTCCGGTCCGTCAGTTTGTTCGGGACCTGCCAGCGCTCCGCCTGACGGACAGCCTCCGGGGTGTCACGCACAATGAAGCCGATTTCATGAATGACCCCGTACAGCGGCTCACCAGCGTCACGCAGCCAGTCCAGGGAGGCCAGCGAGGCAAACCGCGACCGCCAGTGCCAGAAAGCAGGCTCCAGCTCGCGCGCGTCAAACTCTTCGGCCCACCGGCGGTACCAGTTGCTGACCGTCTCCGGGGACTGAAAGTTCAGCTCCGTGACGGCCTGCCCCAGCAGGTTCTGCCGCAGCCGCCAGTGATGCGCCAGCGTCCGTTCTTCCCGGCGCATCCTGCGGGTGAACGCGATGTTTCTGCGCTGCAACCGGCGTTCAGTCCGGGTGTGCAGCACCTCCGGGAACAGTTCAGCCTGAACGTCCACCGGCAGCGGCAGCGGGCAGCACTCCCCGTGGCTGGCAATCAGTGCGTCGAGCGCCTCCTCCACCTGTTTGAGGCTGCTCAGGCGATGCTTCGGGTCCCAGTTGAGGCCGGGAATGCGCTGTGCCACGGTCGTGTTCATGCGGCTGTTCCCGGT
>NZ_KV789890.1:0-12011 GCF_001807705.1 Klebsiella sp. HMSC25G12
GTAGCCCTGCTAAGCGCAGCGCGAGCAGGGAAGCCGGTATCTATGCTACAACTTCTTACGCAATAACCGCAGCGCGTTAGCCGTTACCAGCACGGTGGCGCCGGTATCCGCCAGCACCGCCAGCCACAGGCCGGTCAGGCCAAGCAGGGTGGTGACGAGGAAAATCCCCTTCAGCCCTAAGGCAATCGCGATGTTCTGGCGAATATTGGCATGGGTGGCGCGCGCCAGGGAAATCATCTGCGCCAGGCCGGTCAGACGGTTGTGGGTCAGCGCGGCGTCGGCCGTCTCCAGCGCCACATCGGTGCCGCTGCCCATAGCGATGCCGATGGTGGCCGCTTTCATCGCTGGCGCGTCGTTGATGCCGTCCCCGACCATCGCCAGCGGCGCATCGGCATTCAGCGCCATGACGGCTTTCACTTTGTCCGCCGGCAGCAGACCGGCGCGGAATTCCAGCCCCAGTTCGCTGGCGATGGCTGCCGCGGCGCGCGGGTTATCCCCGGTAAGGATCACCCCCTGAACCCCCAACTGATGCAAGGCATCCACCGCCTGACGCGCGTCGTCGCGCAGGGTGTCGCGCAGCGCCAGAATACCGAGCAGCGTCTCGCCGCGCATCACCAGCACTACCGTTTGCCCGGCGCTTTCCAGCTGCTGGATCTGCGCCTCATGCTCTGCCGGGGCGGCTTTGCTGGCGGCGCAGATCAGGATGCGGCAGCCGTTCACCTCGGCTTCGATACCAGAGCCCGCCAGCGCCCGCTGGCCGCTGGCAAGCGGAATACTCAACTGACGCCGCTGTGCTTCACGGACGATGGCCTGCGCCAGCGGGTGGCTGGAGCCTTGCTCCACTGCCGCCGCCAGCGCCAGCAGCGCGTTGTCGTCAAACTCAGCCGTGGCGATCACCGAAGTCACCTGCGGCTGGCCGACGGTCAGGGTGCCGGTTTTATCGAACGCCACCTGCCGCACCTGGCCCAGCTGTTCCAGCGCCGCACCGCCTTTGATTAGCGCCCCGCGGCGGGCGGCGACCGCCAGGCCGGAGGTGATGGCCGCCGGCGTGGAGATGACCAGCGCGCACGGACAGCCGATCAGCAGCAGCGTCAGCCCTTTATAAATCCACGGCAGCCAGGCGCTGGCGAAGAACAGCGGCGGGACAATGGCGACCAACAAGGCTACGACCATAATGGCCGGGGTGTAGATCCGGCTGAAGCGGTCGATGAAGCGCTCGATTGGCGCCCGACGCTCCTCTGCCTCTTCAATCAGCTTCAGGATGCGATCGATGGCGCTGTCGCCCGGTTCGGATATCACGGTAAGCTGCACCAGGCGATCGACGCTGGTGGCGCCCGCCGCGACTCGTTCCCCGGCCTGACGCTCCACCGGCACCGACTCGCCGGTCAGGGCGCTTTCATCAAAGCTGGCAAACGGCGACAGCAGCTGGCCATCCGCCGGCAGACGCCCGCCGGCGGCCACTTCAATCACATCTCCGGGACGCAGGTCGCGCTGGGCGACGGTTTCCCGCACACCGTTGCGCAGACGGATGGCGGTGTCGGGCTTCAGCGCCATCAGCGCGCTCACCCCCTGCCGTGCGCGGCTGGCGGCCCAGCCTTCGAGACGCTCGCCGATCAGGAACAGCAGCAGGACCATCGCCGCTTCCGCAGTGGCGCCGATAAACAGCGCCCCGATGGCGGCGACGCTCATCAGCGTTTCAATGGCGAACCAGCTCCCGCTTTTGATCAGGCGCAGCGCCTGGCGAGCAACCGGCCACAGGCCAACCAGGGTGGTGGCAATAAAGGCCAACTGACCGGCGGGGTGGTTGGCCTGCTCCAGCCCCCAGCTCAGGGCCATCATGATAACCAGCGTCAGTAACGGCAGATTGTCGCGCAGCAGCGACCCTCGGGTTTTCTCTGCTGCGGGAGCATCGGCATCGCGCAGCGTATAGCCCGCCTGGCGGACCGCGTTCTCAACCTGAGCGCGGATATCACCCTCGGCGTTAACCAGCAGCTTTTCTGTGGCGAACAGCACCTGGACCTGACTGACGCCGGGCACCTGGCGAACCGCGGTTTCCACCTTGCGGGCGCAGGCGGCGCAGTCCATGCCGTCAACCTGCCAGCTATAGCGGGCGTCGTCGAGCGCTTCGGCGGCAGGGGCGGATTCTGTGGCGCAGGCGTGATCTGTACAGCAGCTCTCCGCCGGCGCGGTCGCTGGCCGCATGGTGAATGACGAGAATTGTGGGACTTTTTTATCCTGCGCGTCTGGAGTCGACATGGCACCCTCCGGGAAATGATAATTTTCTCATTAGCCGTAGGATACACTCTGGAGTCGACTCCAGAGTCAAGGACTAAATTACAGGTATAGCGCGCGCACGATCAGGAAGTGGCCGGCAAAGTAGAACGCGGCGGCAATGGCGTTATCGGCGCGGAAGCGGCGACGATAGTGGCTCACCAGCCACACGGCATTGCTCAGCAGCAGCAGGGCCGCGCCGGCGAAACCGGACAGCGCGGTGTTGGTGGGGCGGGCAAACCACAGCTCACCGGCCAGCCAGACCATCACCAGCGTCATTCCAATAAAGGTCAGCACCGGCATTTTCATCTCTTCCAGCCGACTCCAGATCACCGCCATCAGCAGGGCGCCGAATACCAGCAGCACCAGCGGCAGCGGCCAGAAGAACGACAGCGTCAGCTGGCTGGCGAACCAGATGGTATACAGCAGATGTGACAGGAAGAAAGCGCCCACCGCGTACATCACCCGCTGGCGCGGCAGCAGGGTCAGGGCGTCGCCGAGCAGCGAGGCGCACAGGCCGGCCAGCACCAGATAGCTGATGGCATTGAACATCGGCGCCTGCCAGGCCAGTAACAGCAACAGAATCAGGGTGACAGGTTTAAATACCCAGCGTCGCCAGGCCGGCCCACGATAGGATGCATCGACATAAAGCCATGCGGAGAAACAGACAGCAATAAATGACCAAAGCATAGTAAGTCCCTGTATCTGTTATCATAAAGAAAGTTACGGATGCGTGATGCTACAACTCAGTGTAGTGGTTTGGCGTAGCAGATGACAATGTTATTCCCGACGCAGTATGCTGATTCCTGATATTTTTTATGGGTAACCTTGATGAGTAAAATGCCCCTCTTTTTTGTTCTGGTCGTCGCGGTGATTGTGGTGGCGGCTTCGTTTCGCTATGTCCAGCAGCGCCGTGAGAAACAGGCGAATGACGCCGCGCCGTTGCTACAAAAGCGGGTTATCGTCAGCAATAAACGGGAAAAAGTGATTAACGATCGGCGCTCGCGGCAGCAGACGGTGACGCCCGCAGGCAGTGAGATGCGCTATGAAGCGAGCTTTCGCCCCGAAAACGGTGGACTGGAGGTGATGTTTCGCCTCGACGCGCCGCAATATCATGCGCTGAGCGTGGGCGATCGCGGGATGTTGAGTTATAAGGGCACAGCGTTCGTGGCGTTTACGCCCGACCCCTGAGCCCTTTTCAGGACTACTTTTTCAGCGTCGCCTTCAGTTTTTTCTGCCAGGCGACGAGCTCAAACACGCCGAAGATAAAAATGCGGATTTGCTCAAAGCGGCTCAGCGGCGGCGCCTCTTTCGGCTGCGTCGCCTTGAGCAGCGTCAACTGCAGCCCGTGCATCAGGATCATGAAAATCAGCGCGACGTTGACGAAGATATTCAGCGGCTTCGGGAAGGGCTGAAACAGGTTCAATAACAGAAAGGCCCAGACGCACAGCATCAGCAGGCGGCCTAAATTAATCAGCATGGTGCTCTCCTTGGGCCTCACGTTGGTAAAGACGGTAGGCGACCTGTCCGGCCACTTTTTCACGATACAGCTGCCAGTTAGCTGGCACCGGCGGTAAACCGTTTTCGACTTCGCTTTCGACATACACCAGGGCCTCATCGGCCAGCCAGCCTTGTGTCTCCAGCAGACGTAGCGTCTCCTCCAGCAGCCCCTGACGGAACGGCGGGTCGACGAACACGATCTGGTGCGGTGTCCCCGGCTGACTCAGGAAGCTGAGGGTGTTGGTGGTGATCACCTTGCCGCGATCCGCTTTCAGGGTGGCGAGATTTTTTTGCAACTGCTGGGCTACGCCGCGCTCCATCTCCAGTAGCGTGGTGCTGGCCGCATAGCGGGACAGCGCCTCCAGCCCCAGCGCGCCGCTGCCGGCAAAGCAGTCGAGGCAGTGCGCGTCAACGATGGACGGCGCCAGCCAGTTAAAAAGGGTTTCGCGAACCCGGTCGGTGGTCGGCCGCAGGCCCGGGCTCTCCGGCACCGGTAATTTACGGCCGCGCCATTGCCCACCGATAATGCGGATCTGGCCGCTGCCCGCGTGGTTTGGTTTTTTCATCTCTCTGCTCAAGTCTCAACTTCCGGCCTGCTATTCTAGCGATCGACGGCGGTTGACGAAACCTTAATCCGGGGGCGGTGCTGCGAGTTAAGTTAAGTGATAGACTATCCGACTAATTTCATCATTTTTTCAGCTTCTGATGAAGCTGCGCCATGAATAAAACAGCGAGGAGTGTGGTCGCAAATGGCAAAAGAGAAAAAACGTGGCTTCTTTTCCTGGCTGGGCTTTGGACAGAAAGAACAGGCACAGGAAACCGAGACTGAACAAAAAGTAGAAGAACAACAAGCAGTTGCCGATGAGACGCCTGTAGCGGAAACCCCTGCTGAGCCGAGCGCGCCGAAAGCAGACCCGGAGGCGTTTGCCGAAGATGTCGTCGAAGTGACCGAGACGGTGGTCGAAAGCGAAAAAGCGCACCTCGCGGAGCCTGCCAGCGTGCAGGAAAAAGAGTGGGTGGAAACGCCTGCTCTGGTCGAAGACGCGCCTGTTGTTGAACCGGAGCCCGCGGTCAGCGAACCGCCTGAACAGCCTGCGGTGGTTGAGCCGCTGGCGGAAGAGGTGATCGCCGAACCGGTGGTGGCGGAAGCCGTAGCAGAGCAGCCTGTGGCAGACGTTATCGCCGAGCCGCAGGAGACGGAGGTCCCTGAAGAGGACGCCCCGTTAAGCGATGAAGAGCTGGAAGCACTGGCGCTGGCGGCCGAGGCGGCCGAAGAGGCGGCGGTCGTAGTGCCGGAGCCCGAGGACGAGGCGCCGGTGGAAGCGCTGGCTCAGGAGCAGGAAAAACCGACGAAAGAAGGCTTTTTCGCCCGCCTCAAGCGTAGCCTTCTGAAAACCAAAGAAAATCTTGGTTCTGGATTTATCAGCCTGTTCCGCGGCAAGAAGATCGACGATGATCTATTTGAAGAGCTGGAAGAGCAACTGCTGATCGCCGACGTCGGGGTGGAAACCACTCGCAAGATCATTACCAACCTGACGGAAGGCGCCAGCCGTAAGCAACTGCGCGATGCGGAAGCGCTGTACGGCCTGCTGAAAGAAGAGATGGGCGAGATTCTCGCCAAAGTGGATGAGCCGCTGAACGTAGAAGGCAAAACGCCATTTGTTATTTTGATGGTCGGCGTAAACGGGGTGGGGAAAACCACCACCATCGGCAAGCTGGCGCGTCAGTTTGAGCAGCAGGGTAAATCGGTGATGCTGGCGGCGGGGGATACCTTCCGCGCGGCGGCGGTGGAACAGCTGCAGGTCTGGGGTCAGCGTAACAATATCCCGGTGATCGCCCAGCATACCGGCGCGGACTCCGCCTCGGTGATTTTCGACGCCATTCAGGCGGCGAAGGCGCGCCATGTTGACGTACTGATTGCCGACACCGCCGGGCGTCTGCAGAATAAATCGCACCTGATGGAAGAGCTGAAGAAGATTGTCCGGGTGATGAAAAAACTGGACGTCGACGCGCCGCATGAGGTGATGTTAACTATTGACGCCAGCACCGGGCAGAATGCCATTAGCCAGGCCAAACTGTTCCATGAGGCGGTAGGATTGACCGGGATCACCCTGACCAAGCTGGACGGCACCGCCAAAGGCGGCGTGATCTTCTCGGTGGCCGATCAGTTCGGCATTCCGATTCGCTATATTGGCGTCGGCGAGCGTATTGAGGATCTGCGTCCGTTTAATGCGGGCGACTTTATTGAGGCACTTTTTGCCCGAGAGGATTAAGAATGATTCGCTTTGAACAAGTCAGCAAAGCCTATCTCGGTGGGAGACAAGCGCTGCAAGGGGTGACCTTCCACCTGCAGCCGGGCGAGATGGCGTTTCTGACCGGCCATTCCGGCGCAGGGAAGAGTACCCTGCTGAAGCTTATCTGTGGTATCGAACGGCCCAGCGCCGGGAAAATTTTCTTCAGCGGTCATGAAATCAGCCGCCTGAAGAGCCGTGAGGTGCCGTTCCTGCGCCGCCAGATCGGCATGATTTTCCAGGACCACCATTTGCTGATGGATCGTACCGTGTATGACAACGTGGCGATCCCGCTGATTATCGCCGGCGCCAGCGGCGATGACATTCGTCGCCGCGTCTCGGCGGCGCTGGACAAGGTCGGCCTGCTGGACAAAGCGAAGAACTTTCCGATTCAGCTCTCCGGCGGTGAGCAGCAGCGCGTCGGTATAGCCCGCGCGGTGGTCAACAAGCCGGCGGTGCTGCTGGCGGATGAACCGACCGGTAACCTCGACGAGGCGCTCTCGGAGGGGATTTTACGTCTGTTTGAAGAGTTTAACCGCGTTGGGGTGACGGTACTGATGGCGACGCACGATCTGGGGCTTATCTCCAGTCGTCCGTACCGCGTGCTGTCGCTCAGCGACGGCCATCTGCATGGAGGCATTCGGGGTGAATAAGCGCGACGCAATGAACCAGATTCGCCAGTTCGGCAGTAAGTTCGATCGCCTGCGCAACGCGGCGGGCGGCAGCGGCGGCGGGCGCAATGCGCCAAAACGGCCGAAAGCGGCGCCTAACCCGGCCTCGCGTAAGAGTAACGTGTTCAACGAACAGGTGCGCTATGCCTGGCACGGCGCGTTGCAGGATCTCAAAAGCACGCCGCTGGCGACCTTCCTGACGGTGATGGTCATCGCCATTTCGTTGACCCTGCCAAGCGTCTGCTACATGGTCTACAAAAACGTCAGCAGCGCGGCGTCACAGTATTATCCATCGCCGCAGATCACCGTTTATCTGGAAAAAACGCTGGATGACGACGCCGCGGCGCGGGTGGTGGGCCAGCTGCAGGCGGAGCAGGGCGTCGACAAGGTAAACTATTTGTCCCGTGACGAGGCGCTGGGTGAATTCCGTAACTGGTCAGGCTTTGGCGGCGCACTGGATATGCTGGAAGAGAACCCGCTGCCGGCGGTCGCCATCGTGGTGCCGAAGCTGGATTTCCAGAGCACGGAAGCGCTCAATACCCTGCGCGAGCGGGTATCGCGGATCCAGGGGGTGGATGAGGTGCGGATGGACGACAGCTGGTTTGCCCGTCTCTCCTCGCTTACCGGGCTGGTAGGCCGCGTGTCGGCGATGATCGGCGTGCTGATGGTGGCGGCGGTGTTCCTGGTGATCGGCAACAGCGTGCGCCTGAGCATCTTTGCCCGCCGCGATACCATTAACGTGCAGAAGCTGATCGGCGCCACCGACGGCTTTATCCTGCGTCCGTTCCTCTACGGCGGGGCGATGCTGGGCTTCTCCGGCGCGTTTTTATCGCTGATCCTGTCGGAGATTCTGGTGATGCGCCTCTCGTCGGCAGTGACCGAAGTGGCGAAAGTGTTCGGCACCCAGTTTGAGCTGAGCGGCCTGGGCTTCGACGAGTGCCTGTTAATGCTGATTGTCTGCTCGATGATCGGGTGGGTCGCCGCCTGGCTGGCGACAGTGCAACATTTACGTCACTTTACTCCCGATTAAAAAAAGCGTGATATAATCTTTCCCTGCTGCAATGAGTTCCTGTTCGCAGGGAAAGATACCGCAAGCTTGTTCTCCTTTTCCTGCCCTCACTTGTTCATCGTGGTGTCACATTTTGTGCGTAATTTATTCACACCGTTGCATGGAACTTGTGGATAAAATCACTGTCTGATACTAATGTGAGTGATATTCTCGTTGCTCATGAATGCTGGCATGCTTGTTGCCTGATGGGGACAAGAACGCGTCAGAAGATATCAATTGAGAGGATTTGAATGACCAAAGAAATGCAAACTTTAGCTTTAGCCCCCGTTGGTAACCTGGAATCGTACATCCGGGCCGCTAACACTTGGCCGATGCTGTCGGCTGATGAAGAGCGGGAGCTTGCTGAAAAGCTGCATTACCAGGGCGATCTGGAAGCAGCTAAAAAGCTGATTCTGTCTCACCTGCGCTTTGTTGTTCACATTGCTCGTAACTACTCGGGCTATGGCCTGCCGCAGGCGGATCTGATCCAGGAAGGCAATATCGGCCTGATGAAAGCCGTGCGTCGCTTCAACCCGGAAGTGGGTGTGCGCCTGGTCTCCTTCGCCGTGCACTGGATTAAAGCTGAAATTCACGAATACGTGCTGCGTAACTGGCGTATTGTGAAGGTCGCTACCACCAAAGCACAGCGTAAGCTGTTCTTTAACCTGCGTAAAACCAAACAGCGTCTGGGTTGGTTCAACCAGGATGAAGTGGAAATGGTGGCCCGTGAGCTGGGCGTGTCGAGCAAAGACGTCCGCGAGATGGAATCCCGTATGGCGGCCCAGGACATGACCTTCGACATGTCTTCCGACGATGAGTCCGACAGCCAGCCGATGGCGCCGGTCCTTTATCTGCAGGACAAAACGTCTAACTTTGCCGACGGCATCGAAGACGACAACTGGGAAGAGCAGGCGGCGAATAAGCTGACTGACGCGATGCAGGGCCTGGACGAGCGTAGCCAGGACATCATCCGCGCCCGCTGGCTGGACGAAGACAACAAGTCCACGCTGCAGGAACTGGCCGACCGCTACGGCGTCTCCGCAGAGCGTGTGCGTCAGCTGGAAAAGAACGCCATGAAAAAACTGCGTGCCGCTATCGAAGCCTGATACGCCACGCCTGCCTGATACCTGATATCAGGCTCCCCGATAACGCCCCGCCTCAGGTTGGGGCGTTTTGTTTTTCTGCGTCCTCCCGGGGCAGGAGCATCTGCGGGCAGTGCGTCTGCAGGCAGCCGAGTAAGACGCTGAACGCCGGCGCCATCTGCTCTTCGGGCTGGCTGGCGAATCCCATCAGTAATCCTTTCTTCCGCGCCGCCGTCAGGTAGTAGCGCGACAGTGGCCGCACCAGAATGTGGCGCGCATTAGCCTCTTTGGCAATCGCCACATCGTCAGCCTCTGCGGGCAAATTGAGGATCAAATGCAGCCCGGCATTATCGCTGAAGTCAGACAGGGCGTACGGCATACAGTGCCGCTGGATAAGCTCAGTTAAAAAGGCGCGGCGACGGCTGTAGAGCAACCGCATACGGCGGATATGGGCCGAATAGTGGCCGGCGGTAATAAACTCCGCCAGCGCCATCTGGATCAGCGAATGGCCGCCGCGGTAAAGCTCGGCATGGGCGTGCTTCAGATCGCTGACCAGCGGACGGGGGATCACCACGTAGCCCAGGCGCAGGCCGGGATAGAGCGTTTTGCTGAAGGTGCCGATATAGACCACCGGGGCATCGGGGACCAGACCCTGCAGGGCGGGGATCGGCTGGCCGGAAAAACGAAACTCACTGTCATAATCATCTTCGACGATCCAGCTCCCCTGCTGACGGGCGAGCGCCAGCAGTCGCTGGCGGCGCTCAAGGCTCATCACCGCGCCCAGCGGGTACTGGTGGGAAGGCGTAACGAAGATGAGCCTCGGCGCGTCGTCAACCGTTTCCGGCGGGCACAGGCCGTTGGCATCGACGGTCAGGGGTTCCACCCGAACGTCGTTCATCGCCAGCACGTGGCGGATCCCCCAATAGGAAGGCTCCTCCACCCACGCCAGATCGCCGTTATCACACAGCATGCGGGTGACCAGATCGATCGCCTGGTGGATCCCCTCGGTGATAAGAATTTGATCTGCCTGACAGTGGACGCCGCGCGACACGCGCAGATAATCCACCAGCGCCTGCTGCAGTTCCGGGGTGCCACCGTTGCAGCTATAGCTGAGCCGCTCCGGCTTGGGCCGACGGCTGATACGGGCCTGGATCTTACTGAACAGCGGGTGGGGAAAGGCGTTAACGTCCGGCACGCCGGGTATAAACGCCCCCCACTGGCGCGGGCTGGCGCTGACCTGGCCGAGCAGATGTTGGCCTCGGCGTGAAAGATGCACCGTCGGTGCCGCGATACTGCTGTTTTCTTGCTGACCTTTAGCCGTCAATGAGCTCTCAGGGGCGGTTTGGGCAACGAATGTTCCACTTCCCCGGCGGGAAACCACATATCCTTCCGCCAGTAATTGTTCATAAGTTGTTAATATGGTGTTTCTTGATACGCCGAGTTCACCCGCCAGATCGCGCGACGGCGGCAGGCGGCTTTGCGGCGCCAGCGAACCATCGAGGATCGCGCGGCGCAGCGCGTTATATAAGCGTTTGTGCAGAAGAGGATCCCGCTCTTCCTGCAGACGGACCAGCACCAGGTCACCTACCAGCGAACGCAATTGGATCCCTCAGATATTCTAAATTGGTACTCGATTATAGGGCCAACTCCTGTGTAAATAAACGACATCGTTTCTAATTTGTTGCGATAACGTGACATACACGACAGGAGATTCGCAGGTGAAAAGCTCAGAACTGAATCAACGTCGCCAGCAGGCGACGCCGCGCGGCGTAGGCGTAATGTGTAACTACTTTGTCGAGAAGGCGGAAAACGCCACGCTGTGGGATATCGAAGGCAATGAGGTGATCGATTTCGCCGCCGGGATCGCCGTGTTAAATACCGGTCACCGCCATCCGAAAGTGGTCGCCGCGGTCGCCGATCAGCTGCAGGCGTTCACCCACACCGCCTATCAGATTGTGCCGTACGAAAGTTATGTTTCGCTGGCGGAGCGTATCAACGATCTGGCGCCAATTGACGGGCCGGCAAAAACGGCTTTCTTCACCACCGGCGCGGAAGCGGTTGAGAACGCAGTGAAAATTGCCCGCGCTTACACCGGCCGCCCGGGGCTGATTACTTTCGGCGGCGGCTTCCACGGCCGTACCTTTATGACCATGGCCCTCACCGGTAAGGTCGCGCCCTACAAAATCGGCTTCGGGCCGTTCCCGGGATCGGTGTATCACGGCGTTTATCCCAATGAGGCGCACGGCGTGACCACCGCGGATGCGCTGAAAAGCCTGGAGCGCATTTTCAAAGCGGATATTGCGCCGGACCAGGTAGCGGCCATCATCCTCGAGCCGATCCAGGGGGAAGGCGGCTTTAACGTCGCGCCGGCCGATTTTATGCAGGCGCTGCGCGATCTGTGCGATACCCACGGTATTCTGCTGATCGCTGATGAAGTGCAGACCGGTTTCGCCCGCACCGGCAAGCTGTTCGCTATGCAGCACTATCAGGTGAAACCGGATCTGATGACGATGGCGAAAAGCCTCGCCGGCGGCTTCCCGCTGTCGGGCGTTGTCGGTCGCGCCGAGGTGATGGATGCGCCAGCCCCAGGCGGGCTGGGCGGAACCTATGCCGGTAACCCGCTGGCGGTGGCCGCGGCGCACGCGGTGCTGGATGTCATTGCCGAAGAGCAGCTGTGTCAACGGGCTGAACAGCTGGGTAGCCATCTGCAGGAGGTGCTCAACCAGGCGCGCGCCACCTGCCCGGCGATCGTTGATGTCCGTGGCCGGGGGTCGATGGTGGCGGTGGAGTTTAACGATCCGCAAACTGGCGAGCCGTCGCCGGAGTTCACCCGCCAGGTGCAACAGAAAGCGCAGGAAAACGGCCTGCTGCTGCTGAGCTGTGGCGTCTACGGCAACGTGATCCGCTTCCTGTATCCGTTGACTATCCCCGACGCCCAGTTCTCGAAAGCGCTGGATATTCTGGCGCGCATCCTGAAGAGCTAACGTCTCCCCGGCGGACTGCGGCGGCACGGAAGCCGAACAGAAACAGGACGCCGCAGCCAGCTGTTCATGCTCAGCGTGAGTGGTTTATCACCCTGATATCACCTTTTTTCCGGCGGTAAAAACCGCCGGAGTAAAACGGAATCTATGGTCACTCCCGTTTTTGC
>NZ_KV789891.1:0-220169 GCF_001807705.1 Klebsiella sp. HMSC25G12
CCCGTTTTTCAGGATTTTTCTCTTCAACCGAAACGGCTGTTTGTGTGAAGTGATTCACATCCGCCGTGTCGATGGAGGCGCATTATAGGGAGCTCTCCGGGAATGACAAGCGGAAAAATACAATTTTATTTCAACCGCTCATCTTTTAAACGCAACGCTTATTTTTGCTGCTTTTTAATCGCCGCAGGCAGCTCTGTCAGGCTATTTAGCACCCAGTCAGCCGCTTTTTCCGCTTCTTCAGTCAGGGGCTTACCGGTACGTACCAGCACTTTAGTACCGACATCTGCCGCCGCAGCAGCCTGCATATCTTCCAGTTTGTCCCCTACCATATAGGAAGAAGCCATATCGATATGCAGATAATCGCGGGCGGAGATCAGCATCCCCGGATGCGGTTTACGACAATCACAAGTCTGACGGTACTCCTCCACCGCACCCTGCGGGTGATGCGGGCAATAGTAGATACCGTCCAGGTCGACGCCACGATCGGCCAGAGACCAGTCCATCCATTCGGTCAGCGTTTCAAACTGGGCTTCGGTAAATTTACCGCGTGCAATACCGGACTGGTTAGTGACCAGCACCAGCGCATAGCCCATCTCTTTTAGTTCGCGCATCGCGTCAATGACGCCATCGATAAATTCAAAATTGTCGATTTCGTGGACGTAGCCATGATCGACATTAATAGTGCCGTCACGGTCGAGAAAAATTGCGGGTACTGACTTTGCCACCGGTTTGCTCCTGAAAAAGGCTAGTGCCGTTAGTATCGCATGTTTCAGCATGCAAGAAAGTGCTCATTATAAAGAGTCAGATTGATTTAGACGTCTGGATGCCTTAACATCCATTTCATTGCCAGGCATCGCCTGGATACGGCAGAAGAAAATGCCACGGCAAACGGCTAAACGATAATAAATAACTGATGATTAAACTTTCCAATATCACCAAAGTGTTCCAGCAGGGGAATCGCAGCATTCAGGCGCTGAATAACGTCAGCCTGCATGTCCCTGCCGGACAAATTTATGGCGTCATCGGTGCCTCCGGCGCCGGTAAAAGTACGCTGATTCGCTGCGTCAACCTGCTGGAGCGCCCGACCGAGGGCAGCGTACAGGTTGACGGTCAGGAATTGACTGCACTGTCGGAAAAAGAGCTAACCCGTGCGCGCCGTCAGATTGGCATGATTTTCCAGCATTTTAACCTGCTGGCCTCCCGGACCGTTTTCGGCAACGTCGCGTTGCCCCTGGAACTGGATAACACCCCGCAGGCAGAAATCAAACGCCGTGTGACGGAGCTGCTGGATCTCGTCGGCCTGGGTGATAAGCACGACAGCTACCCGGCTAATCTCTCCGGTGGCCAGAAACAGCGCGTCGCTATTGCCCGCGCGCTGGCCAGCAACCCGAAGGTATTGCTGTGCGATGAAGCCACCAGCGCCCTCGACCCGGCCACCACCCGTTCCATTCTCGAACTGCTGAAAGACATTAACCGGCGTCTGGGACTGACCATTCTGCTGATCACCCACGAAATGGATGTGGTGAAACGCATCTGCGACTGCGTGGCGGTCATTAGCAACGGTCAACTGATAGAGCAGGATACGGTGAGCGAAGTCTTCTCCCATCCGAAGACGCCGCTGGCCCAGCAGTTTATTCAGTCCACGCTGCACCTCGATATTCCGGATGACTACCAGGCGCGCCTGAAATCTACTGCCACAGCGGATAGCGTGCCGATGCTGCGTATGGAATTTACCGGCCACTCCGTCGATGCGCCGCTGCTCTCTGAAACCGCGCGTCGCTTCAATGTGAATAACAACATTATCAGCGCGCAGATGGATTATGCCGGCGGGGTGAAGTTCGGCATCATGCTCACCGAAATGCACGGTACACAGGAAGACACTCAGGCGGCCATCGCCTGGCTGCAGGAACATCATGTAAAAGTAGAGGTATTGGGTTATGTCTGAGGCAATGATGTGGCTGCTGTTGCGCGGCGTATGGGAAACGCTGGCAATGACCTTTGTCTCCGGCTTCTTCGGTTTTGTCCTTGGTCTGCCGGTGGGCGTGCTGCTGTATGTGACCCGGCCGGGGCAAATCGTCGCCAATGCCAAACTGTACCGTACTCTGTCGGCGCTGGTGAACATTTTCCGTTCCATTCCGTTCATTATCCTGCTGGTCTGGATGATCCCGTTTACCCGCGTAATCGTCGGCACCTCGATCGGCCTGCAGGCGGCAATCGTTCCGCTGACGGTGGGCGCCGCGCCGTTTATCGCCCGCATGGTGGAGAACGCCCTGCTGGAGATCCCGACCGGGCTCATCGAAGCTTCCCGCGCGATGGGCGCCACACCGCTGCAGATCGTCCGCAAGGTTCTGCTGCCTGAAGCGCTGCCGGGGCTGGTCAACGCCGCCACCATCACGCTTATTACCCTGGTAGGCTACTCCGCCATGGGCGGCGCGGTGGGCGCCGGTGGTCTGGGGCAGATTGGTTATCAGTACGGTTATATCGGCTACAACGCAACGGTGATGAATACCGTACTGGTGTTACTGGTTATTCTGGTTTATTTAATTCAATTCTCTGGCGATCGTATCGTCCGGGCTGTGACTCATAAATAACGTTATTGGCAGACAACACTCATTCTTACAGGAAGGAAATAACATGGCCTTTAATTTCAAAACCTTTGCGGCAGTTGGCGCGTTAATCGGTTCTCTGGCGCTGGTGGGTTGCGGTCAGGATGAAAAAGATCCGAATCATATTAAAGTCGGCGTTATCGTCGGGGCGGAACAGCAGGTCGCTGAAGTTGCGCAGAAAGTGGCAAAAGAGAAGTATGGTCTCGATGTTGAGCTGGTGACCTTCAACGATTACGTGCTGCCAAACGAAGCGCTAAGCAAAGGCGATATCGACGTGAACGCCTTCCAGCATAAACCGTATCTCGACCAGCAGATTAAAGACCGTGGCTATAAGCTGGTCTCCGTTGGCAACACCTTCGTCTATCCGATCGCGGGTTACTCGAAGAAAATCAAATCGCTGGACGAACTGCAGCCGGGCTCGCAGATCGCCGTCCCGAACGATCCGACTAACCTCGGCCGTTCCCTGCTGCTGCTGCAGCAGGTGGGTCTGATCAAACTGAAAGACGGCGTGGGCCTGCTGCCGACCTCGCTGGATATCGTCGAAAACCCGAAAAACCTGAAAATTGTTGAACTGGAAGCGCCACAGCTGCCGCGTTCGCTGGACGACGCACAGATTGCGCTGGCCGTCATCAACACCACTTACGCCAGCCAGATTGGCCTGACCCCGGCGAAAGACGGTATCTTTGTTGAAGGCAAAGAGTCTCCTTACGTGAACCTGATTGTGGCGCGTGAAGACAATAAAGATGCTGAGAATGTGAAGAAATTCGTTCAGGCTTACCAGAGCGATGAAGTTTACGAAGCGGCGAACAAGATCTTTAACGGCGGCGCAGTGAAAGGCTGGTAATCTTTTCTCACCGTAATATCATTCAGGACGGGCTTCACGCCCGTCTTGTCATTTATGCAAGCACCTGATTCAATAACGCCCTGTTTTTTATTCATTGAGGAAATACTATGCGTGCTTTACCGGTCTGTTTGTTAGCACTCATGTTAAGCGGTTGTTCCATGCTAAGCAGATCCCCCGTTGAACCTGTTCAAAGCACTGCAACCCCCCCGGTTAAATCTGAGCCGAGCAAACCACGCGCAACCCGTCCGGCGCCGGTACGTATTTATACCGATGCGTCAGAGCTGGTGGGAAAACCGTTCCGCGATCTGGGTGAAGTGACTGGTGAGTCATGCCAGGCCTCAAATCAGGATTCTCCGCCGAACATCCCAACCGCCCGCAAGCGTCTGCAGGTGAATGCGGCACGCATGAAAGCCAATGCCGTCCTGCTTCACCGCTGCGAAGTGACCAGCGGCACGCCAGGCTGCTACCGTCAGGCGGTTTGTCTGGGCTCGGCGCTTAACGTTTCGGCACAATGAGTGCATTCCAGTTCGCGCAGATAGGCGTTATCCGCTCGCCGTATAAAGAGAAATTTGCCGTTCCTCGCCAGCCTGGTCTGGTGAAACACGGCGGCGGAGAACTGCATCTGGTTGCGCCCTACAACCAGGCCGACGCCGTGCGAGGCCTGGAAAACTTCAGCCATCTGTGGATCCTGTTTGTGTTTCATCAGACCATGGAAGGCGGTTGGCGTCCGACGGTGCGCCCTCCCCGACTGGGAGGCAATGCGCGGATGGGCGTCTTCGCCACCCGTTCGACGTTTCGCCCCAACCCCATCGGCATGTCGCTGGTTGAGCTGAAAGGCATTCGCTGTCAGAAGGATCAGGTGATCCTGGAACTCGGTAGCCTCGATCTCGTCGACGGGACGCCGGTGGTTGATATCAAACCGTATCTTCCTTTCGCCGAAGCCCTGCCGGATGCCAGCGCCAGCTATGCGCAACAGGCGCCGCTGGCGGGTATGAACGTCAGTTTTACACCGGAAACAGAAGCGCAGTTACTGACCCTGGAAAAACGCTACCCGCATATCAAAGCGTTTATCCGCGAAGTATTGGCGCAGGATCCGCGCCCGGCCTACCGTAAAGAGGAAGAAGCAGGAAAAAATTATGCCGTCTGGTTGCTGGATTTCAACGTCCGCTGGCGGGTGGTTGCCTCTGGTTTTGAAGTCTTTGCCCTCGAAGCGCGCTAATTTTATTTTTCCTCTCTTTTGGCATCTTTGCCACACTGGTAAACTAAACCACTTTTTTTGTTTCAGGCTGGGCAACCAGCCTGTTCCGCTCGTTTAACTGGAACCGTTACAACATGCGTACTAGCCAATATCTGCTCTCCACTCTGAAGGAGACACCTGCCGACGCCGAGGTAATCAGCCACCAGCTGATGCTGCGCGCCGGGATGATCCGCAAGCTGGCCTCCGGGTTATACACCTGGCTGCCGACCGGCGTGCGCGTCCTGAAAAAAGTCGAAAACATCGTGCGTGAAGAAATGAATAATGCCGGTGCGATCGAGGTGTTAATGCCGGTCGTTCAGCCCTCTGAACTGTGGCAGGAGAGCGGTCGCTGGGAGCAGTATGGCCCGGAACTGCTGCGCATTGCCGATCGTGGCGATCGCCCGTTCGTCCTCGGTCCAACCCACGAAGAGGTCATTACCGATCTGATCCGCAACGAGCTGAACTCCTATAAGCAGTTGCCGCTGAACTTCTATCAGATCCAGACCAAATTCCGCGACGAAGTGCGCCCGCGTTTCGGCGTGATGCGCTCCCGTGAATTCCTGATGAAAGATGCTTACTCTTTCCATACCTCTCAGGAATCGCTGCAGGAAACCTACGACGCGATGTATACCGCTTACAGCAAAATCTTCAGTCGTATGGGGCTGGATTTCCGTGCGGTACAGGCTGACACCGGTTCTATCGGCGGCAGCGCCTCTCATGAATTCCAGGTGCTGGCGCAGAGCGGCGAAGACGATGTGATCTTCTCCGACAGCTCCGACTACGCGGCAAACATCGAGTTTGCGGAAGCCGTTGCGCCAAAAGAGCCGCGCGCAGCCGCCACCCAAGAGATGACCCTGGTTGATACGCCGAACGCCAAAACCATCGCCGAGCTGGTTGAGCAGTTCGATCTGCCGATCGAAAAAACCGTGAAGACCCTGCTGGTGAAAGCGGTTGAAGGTAGCGCCTCCCCGCTGATTGCCCTGCTGGTGCGCGGCGATCACGAGCTGAACGAAGTGAAAGCGGAAAAACTGCCGCAGGTCGCCAGCCCGCTGACCTTCGCCACCGAAGAAGAGATCCGCGCTCTGGTGAAAGCGGGTCCGGGCTCCCTGGGTCCGGTGAACCTGCCGATCCCGGTGGTTATCGACCGTACCGTCGCGGTGATGAGCGATTTCGCCGCTGGC
This sequence comes from Klebsiella sp. HMSC25G12, assembly GCF_001807705.1. Classification (NCBI taxonomy): domain Bacteria; kingdom Pseudomonadati; phylum Pseudomonadota; class Gammaproteobacteria; order Enterobacterales; family Enterobacteriaceae; genus Klebsiella; species Klebsiella sp. HMSC25G12. The sequence goes on from NZ_KV789891.1 coordinate 5,869, forward strand.
GCTAACATCGATGGCAAACACTACTTCGGCATCAACTGGGATCGTGACGTTGCCACGCCCGAAGTCGCCGATATTCGTAACGTCGTTGCCGGCGATCCGAGCCCGGACGGCAAAGGTACTCTGCTTATCAAGCGCGGTATCGAAGTGGGTCATATCTTCCAGCTGGGTACAAAGTACTCTCAGGCGATGAATGCCGCAGTTCAGGGCGAAGATGGCCGTAACCAGATCCTAACCATGGGCTGCTACGGTATCGGGGTGACCCGCGTGGTGGCCGCCGCCATTGAGCAAAACTTTGACGATCGCGGGATTATCTGGCCAGACGCCATCGCGCCGTTCCAGGTGGCAATTCTGCCGATGAATATGCACAAGTCCTATCGCGTGCAGGAGCTGGCGGAGAAGCTGTACGCCGAGCTGCGTGCGCACGGCATCGATGTGCTGATGGACGACCGTAAAGAGCGTCCGGGCGTGATGTTCGCCGATATGGAGCTGATCGGTATTCCGCACACCATCGTGCTGGGCGATCGGAACCTCGATAACGATGATATCGAATACAAGTATCGTCGCAATGGTGAGAAGCAGCTGATTAAAACCGGTGATATCGTGGAATATCTGGTTAAAGCGATAAAAGGCTAAGCAACCACCTCAGGGCCCTGAACGGATGTCAGGGCCTTTTTTTTTACAAGGAAAGTACCCATGACTGCACCTATCCTCAGCAGCGGATTGCTTACTTCCGCCCTGCTGCTGCTTACCGCCTGCACCATAGACGTCGGCCGCAGCGCCGCTTCCGCATCCGCTACCGAGGGCCGCTCCCCGCCATGGGCTGTCACTCTCCAGCGTCAAAGCTCGATTGCCGGCAGCGGGCTCCACGAAATTGACGAAAGCGATCTCCGTTCCGGCGACCTGCTCTTCTCGTCCAGCCTGGGTATCACTTCGCTTGGGATCCGCGCCTTCAGCGCCTCTTCCGTTAGCCACGTCGCACTGTATCTTGGCGAGGGTCAGATCGCGGAAGCCACCGGCGCTGGCGTACAGGTGATTTCTGTTCAGCAGGCGCTGGCGCATAGCGATAAACTCTTTGCCCTCAGGGTGCCCGACCTGACGCCGGACCAGGCAACGGCGATGAAAAATTTTGCCTGGCAGGTCAAAGACAGCGGGTATAACTATCGCGGCATTATTCAGTTTATCCCTTATATGGTCACCAAACCGCTCTGCTCGCTCAACCCTTTCTCGCGTAACTTTCGTCAGCAGTGCGTGAGCGGCCTGGCCAAAGCGCAACTGGGCGATGCGGCAAGCGCCGACAAGAAAGCATGGTTTTGCTCGGAGTTTGTCAGCGAGGCCTTCGTCAGAGCCGGGCATCCGCTGACCCTGGCGCAGGCGGCGTGGATAAGTCCTTCCGATCTGCTGCACATGCGGGAAGGAGACGTCGCCACGTTTAAACCCGAAACGCAGCTACAGTATGTCGGGCATCTGAAACTGGGCGTTTATCTTCAGGCCGGGAAGCTGGTGGGGCTGAATAAACCGAAGGACGATGCGGAGTAAAGAAAAGATTTGCGCTTTTCCGCCAGCCAGACCCACGCTCACTCTGTATATGACAGGGCGAAGAGCAGGAGCAAGTAGGGGTACTGTGTGGGATCATCCCCTGCCCATTTCCCGGGCAGGGGCCTGACAATCAATGGCTACAGTCTTTACCGGGAATAAATTTGCCGGCCTGGTCCGTCATCAGCGTCTTCATCATTTCGCCGGTGTCCGGGTTCGCCTCGAGGGTAAAGTGCCCCTCCACCACCAGCAGCACCGGTCGTGAATCATTGCCGCGGGCAGCGGCATAATCCCGCTCAAGCTGGGCATTGTTCGCCACCGCGACGCGTTTACCGGTCGCGCAATCGGTAAAGGTTGCCGCATCGGCCATATAGAAATACATGCCGCGCATCGCCATCGGGGTGGTCGGCAGGCTGGCCTTCACCGGCTCCAGGGTATAATTGAGGGGAGACTGAACGGGGCTCCCGTTGCGGTCAAGCATCTCCAGCTTGTCGCCCTTCGCGCGAAAATATGATTTCTCGCCTTTGCTGTCGGTCAGCACCAGTTTATCCGCTGTGCGAGCCCAGGTGCCATAAGAGGCAAAAGATGACGGTTCACGACGAGCGCCCTGGTAGTGCTCGTTCATCACCCAGGTACCGTCTTTTTCCAGGAACAGCGAGGTGTCGATACCTTCACAATCCGCGCATGGCAGCACCCCACGCCAGCTTTGCTGCATCGGTTTGAGCTCTTCCATCGCCGCTGGCTGTACGGTGTCAGTCTCGGCGCGATGGTTACAACCAAACAGCGCGAACAGCGAGCAGGCCGCTATCACGGAGAATACGATTTTCTTCACTTTGCTTTCCTTATCATCCATTTCACCCGTTCGCCGACGTCTTCACTGGCGAACTTTCCCACGCAGCGCCTTGACTGAGGACTTCTGTGCCTTGGAAGCAAGGCGTCGCTCTTTGGATGCCCGAGTCGGTCGCGTCTCCCGGCGACTTTTTTGCACTGCGGTTAATTCTTTTATGAGGGCCACCAGCCGGGCAATCGCCGCTTCACGGTTCATCTCCTGGCTGCGGTATTCCTGAGCCTTAATGATAACCACACCGTCAGCAGAAATTAAGTGGTGCCTGGCGGCGAGCAGGCGCTCTTTGTAAAACTCCGGCAGGCTTGAAGCTTTAATATCAAAGCGCAGATGGATTGCCGTCGACGCTTTGTTCACATGCTGGCCCCCGGCCCCCTGGGCACGAATACCTTCCAGCGTAACCTCGTTATCGGCAAGGGTCACGCTGCGGCTAATGGTAATCATGCCGGTGCTTGCCAGGCCGTCAAATGAATTTCCAGATTATTCCGAGCATCGGATAACCAGATACTACCGTCCTGCAGAGTGGCCTGCAGTGTCATGGTACGGTCGGCAAAGGCGCTAAGCTGCGCCAGTTGCGCGTCATCAAGATACCAGATGGTCAACTTCGGGTACGCCGCAAGCTTGTTCTGATTCTGCTGCCACCAGATTTCAGCGGCCCGGCTATTATAGGCAAACAGCGCCACCGCCTGCGCCCGTGAGCAGGCTTTCTTAATCCGCCGCTCATCCGGCAGACCCAGTTCGATCCACAGATCGACCCCGAGATGATCGTTAAGCAGCCACAGCTCCGGCTCGTCGTCCGATGACAGGCCGCGGGTAAACTGCAGCCGTTCATCGGCATATTTGATCCACGCCAGCAGGCGCAGCATCATGCGCTCCTGGGTTTCCGAGGGGTGCTGCGCCAGCGTCAGGTTAGCATCCAGAAACTGGTTGCGATCCAGATCGGCTACATTTACCGCAGCTTTATATATTGTCGCTTTCAGCGCCATGAATAAACTCCTGAAAAGAATGGCGGACATTGTAGCGAAACTGGCGGCAAAAGGCTGTCGTCAATCGCAGCAACCTGTTTCATCCTGCTGAAATTGCTTAAATGACTATGATATAGTTCCCTTGCTAAACAGAGTTTATCTTCGTAGGCTTAAACTTGCATCCCACGGTTGAGTCAGAACGCTGACAGGAGGGCATGTGGACCACTATTGTGAGTTAATACGCAAGCGGTATGCGGAAATAGCCAGCGGAGACTTAGGGTATATCCCGGATGCGCTGGGTTGCGTGTTGAAAGTATTGAATGAGATTGCGGCGGATGAGGCCCTTTCGGAGTCAGTCAGGGAAAAGGCCGCTTATGCGGCAGCAAACTTACTGGTGAGCGATTATGTCAATGAATGATACTTATCAACCCATTAACTGCGATGATTACGACAACCTGGAACTGGCTTGCCAGCATCACCTGGTGCTGACGCTGGCGCTGAAGGATGGCGAACAGCTGCAGGCAAAGGCCAGCGATCTAATCTCGCGTAAAAATATCGAGTATCTGGTGGTCGAACTCGCCGGCAACGTCCGCGAGCTGCGCCTGGATAAAATCGCCAGCTTCAGTCACCCGGAAATCGGCACCGTGGTGGTGAGCGAATCCTGAATCAAAACGGGCTTAACCGCCCGTTTTCCTCCATGACAGCCTGACCCCTTCCCCGTCCTTCACTTCACCTTCGGTGGTCACAAACAGATCGTCCGCTGCAGCGATCGGCGTTTCGCCGTAAAACAGCAGCGGCGTAGTGTCTCGTCGCCAGGGAGGAACGCCCAGCTCCTGCCAGATCTTCTTCAGCTTACGTCCGCCGTGGCGTCCGACGATATGCAGGTGGCCGCTGGCGCGAAAGCGGACAGTGACCGGCTCATCCGCAGACGGCGGGCGCAGCCTGCCGCCGGGCTGCAGCATCAGCTCGCCGAGACCGTCTGCCAGCCGCAGCGGCTGGCGCCAGTCGGGCCAGTGCTGGACACTTTCCGTCTGGCCCGGAAGATACTTCACCCAGTACAAACGCTGTTGAAAACGGCGGACGGTAAAATCCCCGAGCCGCAGACAAGGGCTGGCATCTTCCCGCGCCAGCGCCACCTCATGCCAGAGGCGCTCTGGCACCTCCCGGGCTGGCATCGGCGCCTGCTGCCCGGCGAGCCAGCGACGCAGCAGCGCCGCGCGACGGGGTGGGCTCATCGACGTCAGCGGCGTGATAGCCAGCGAGCCATCTTCGGCCACCAGCGACGCCAGCTCCGCCGCCAGCATTTCGTCCAGCAGTTGTTCCTGCTCGGCGCACAGGCTGGCGCTGCGGGCAACGGCCTCGCTAAAATGCGGCCAGCGCTCGCGCAGGACCGGGATCACCCGCAGGCGCAGAAAGTTGCGGTCATAGGTATCGTCCTGATTACTCTCATCTTCAATCCACGACAGCTGATGGGCGAGCGCCCACTGGCGTAGCGATTCGCGGGTTTCATTGAGGAGAGGACGCAGTAGTCGACTGTCGGCAAAGGCAGAGGATGGCGCCATCGCCGACAGACCAGTAGGACCGCTGCCGCGTTTTAACGCCAGCAGCAGCGTTTCGCACTGGTCATCCTGGTGCTGGGCGGTCACTAACACCTCGCCGGCATTGAGCGTATCCTGAAAGGCCTGATAGCGCGCCGCGCGGGCATGGGCCTCCACGCCGAGACCACCCCTGGCTAACGTCACATGATGCACCACCAGCGGCACCTGCCACTGCTGGCAAATCTGCCGACAATGCGCCACCCAGTCGTCTGCATGGGCGCTCAGGCCGTGGTGAACATGCACCGCCCGCAGCGTCAGCGAGGGATCCTGTTCCCGCAGCAGCACCAGCTGGTGCAGGAGAACCGTCGAATCCAGACCGCCGCTGAAGGCCACCAGCAGCTGGCGGTGGGGATGAAGCGTATGCGCAATATCAGCCGTCATATCCACGAACATACCGAGAAGTGATGGCCCGGCACGTTACCGGGCCAGAGTCGCGCTGGCAAGGTTTACTGCTGATATATTTCCAGCGGCAGGTCGTCCGGATCGCTAAAGAAGGTAAAGCGTTTGCCGGTAAAGGGATCGACGCGAATCGCTTCGCACTCGACGCCATGCGCCGTCAGATGCGCTACCGCGGCGTCGATATCATCCACGCTAAACGCCAGATGACGCAGCCCGCAGGCTTCGGGGCGACTGGGTCGGGCCGGGGGAAACGGGAACGAGAACAGCTCAATCACGTACTCGCCATTGAGCGCCAGATCGCCCTTCCAGGAGTCGCGCTCGGCGCGATAGAACTCACTTTGCAGCGTAAACCCCAGAATATCGCAATAGAACGCTTTACTGCGGGCGTAGTCAGTCGCAATGATGGCAATATGGTGAACCCGTTTCAAACCCAGCATGGTCAAACTCCTTCTGTTAAGCCAGCCACGTTACTCGTGCGCGCCGTTAACGCGCAAGCCTTTCGTCATTTTTTAAGACTCGTACCCGATACACGCCGTCCTCATCGCGCTTCGCCCCGTGAATATCAGTCTCAAAGCCCGGATAATGACGGCCGATGGAGCAGAGCATCAGCAGGAAATCGAGCACTGCCCGGCTCTCCTCCGTGATCATCTCTCCCGGCATCAGCAGCGGTACGCCCGGCGGATAAGGGAGGATCATGTTGGCCGAAATCCGGCCGACCAGGTTCTCCAGTTCAATGGTTTCCACCTCACCCTTAATCTGGCGCTGCCAGGCGTGATGCGGCGTCATTTTCATTTCCGGCAGGACGTCAAAGGCGCTGAGCATCAGCTGCGGCAACTGGTGCTGACGGATCAAGCGGTGGATCCCCTGCGCCAGATCCTGGATCCGCATGTTGCGGTAGAAGTCGGGATCTTCCGCGTACAGATCCGGCAACATATTTTTCACCCGCAGATTGAGATCGTAGGCGCGTTTGAACTCGGTCAGGCCGCGCAGCAGCCCCATCGCCCGGGTTTTATCAATACCGATGCTGAACAGGAACAGCAGGTTATAGGGGCCCGTTTTTTCCACCACCACGCCCCGCTCGTCGAGGAACTTCGCCACCAGCGCCGCCGGGATCCCCTCTTCATCCATATTCCCCTGCTCGTCCATGCCCGGCGTCAGAATGGTGACCTTCACCGGATCGAGATACATATGATCCGCATCGGCATCTTTGAAACCGTGCCAGTCTTCGCCAGGCGCCACCGGCCAGCACTCGGCTTTATCCACCGCTTCCGGCTGCCAGATATCAAAGAACCAGCCGTCCGACTCCTCGCGCAGTCGCTGCACCTCTTTGCGGAAATCCAGCGCCCGCTCAATGGAGCGCTGGATCAGGCGCTTACCGGAGTTACCGCGCAGCATCGCCGCCGCGGTCTCAATCGACGCGACGATGGGATAGCTCGGCGACGTCGAGGTATGCATCATAAAGGCTTCATTAAAGGTCTCTTCATCATAGTTGCCCTTAATGTGGATCAGCGAGGCCTGCGACAGCGCGGCCAGCATCTTATGCGTGGACTGCGTCTCGAAGATGACTTTTCCGGGGATCCGCTCACCGCTCATGCCGCTTTTCCCCTGATATATCGGATGGAAATGGGTATAGGGCACCCAGGCGGAATCGAAATGGATCGACGGGACGTCGAGCGTCTCCTTAAGCCAGGTGGTGTTATAGAGCAGACCATCGTAGGTGGAGTTGGTGATCACCGCATGCACGGGCCACTGCGCCCCGCCCGTGTCGCGCACTTTCTGCTGAATGCTGTCGCGGGTAAATTCGCGTCGGGGGATACCGCCGAGGATCCCCAACGCGTTGCGGGTCGGCTTCAGCCACAAGGGAACCACATCGCTCATCATCAGCAGGTGGGCCAGTGATTTGTGACAGTTACGGTCAATCAGCAGCGTGCTGCCGGCGGGCGCCGAGTACATACCGACAATTTTGTTGGACGTCGAGGTGCCATTGGTCACCATGTAGCTCTGTTCAGCGCCAAAGGCGCGGGCAATATACTCCTCCGCCTCCAGATGCGGGCCGGTATGATCCAGCAGGGAGCCCAGCTCGGTGACCGAAATCGAGACATCCGCCTTCAGCGTATTTCCGCCAAAGAAATCATAGAACAGGCAGCCCACCGGGCTTTTCTGATAGGCGCTACCGCCCATATGGCCCGGTGTACAAAAGGTATACTTCCCCTCCTGCACATAGTTAAACAGCGCGCGGGTAAACGGCGGGGTGATATTGTCCAGGTACTCGCGGGTATACTGCCCAATGCGGGTGGCGATCTCTTCGGAGAGTCCCAGCGCATATTCGAAGAACCACAGCGTCATACGCAGATCCTGACTGCTGACGTCCATCGTCGAGTGGGCATTAATAAAGGCGTACAGGGGCAGATATTCATTGAGCTGATTGATATCGCTGCACAGATCGACGCTGTATTCATCCCAGTCGAAGATCACCCCGCAGATGCGCGGGTTGTGCTCAATAAACTGCAGCAGGTCGGCGCTGTTTTGCGGCCAGATGGTCTGGAAGCCCTGGCGCTGCAGCGCCGCTTCCAGTTCTTTGATCGGCTCGTCTTTGTGGTAGACGCCGTGAGGCCCCATGATGGCGATGATATTCACGCTTTCCTCCTGGTATTCACCTAAGTCAAGCATCATAGCAATCCCCTGGGCGCATCGCACACAAAAAAAGGGCCGGAAAATCCGGCCTTTAGTGTTTTTCGCCAGCGGAAAACTTAGGCGTAACCGTAGCTCATCAGACGCTGATAGCGGCGGTTCAGCAGCTCTTCTTCGCTGAGCAGATCGAGATCGGCCAGGTCTGCCAGCAGCTGCGCTTTCAGGCTCGCTGCCATTGCTTCCGGGTTGCGGTGCGCGCCGCCCAACGGTTCCTGAACGATAGAATCAATCAGCTTCAGCTCTTTCAGACGCGGTGCGACGATACCCATCGCTTCCGCGGCCAGCGGTGCTTTATCCGCGCTTTTCCACAGAATGGACGCGCAGCCTTCCGGCGAAATCACCGAATAGGTGCTGTACTGCAGCATATTGACCTTGTCGCCCACGCCAATCGCCAGCGCGCCGCCGGAGCCGCCTTCGCCGATCACGGTGCAGATAACCGGCACGCTCAGACGCGACATCTCACGCAGGTTGCGGGCAATCGCTTCCGACTGGCCACGCTCTTCCGCGCCGACGCCCGGGTAGGCGCCAGGGGTGTCGATGAAGGTGATGATCGGCATTTTAAACCGCTCGGCCATTTCCATCAGGCGCAGCGCTTTGCGGTAGCCTTCCGGGGCCGGCATACCAAAGTTGCGACGGATCTTCTCTTTGGTTTCGCGACCTTTCTGGTGGCCGATGATCATCACCGGACGACCATCAAGACGCGCGATACCGCCGACAATCGCTTTATCGTCAGCGTAGGCGCGGTCACCGGCCAGTTCGTCAAATTCGTCGAACGCCAGGCGGACATAATCCAGGGTATAAGGACGGCGCGGGTGGCGCGCCAGTTGCGCAACCTGCCATGCACCGAGATCGGCGAAGATTTTGCGTGTCAGCTCTACGCTTTTCTCGCGCAGACGATGCACTTCTTCGTCGATGTTAATATCCAGTTTCTCATCCTGACGGCTTACCGCAGTCAGGGAATCGATTTTCGCTTCCAGCTCTGCAATCGGCTGTTCAAAATCTAGGAAATTCAGACTCATAGTATTCCTGTATTAGTCAAACTCCAGTTCCACCTGCTCCGAGCCGATAAGGCCACGCAGATCGTTAAGTAAACGATCGCTCGGAGAGACGCGCCATGTTGCGCCGAAACGCAACCGCGCGCGTGCATCCGCCCTCTGATAGTAGAGGTGCACTGGAATGGTTCCCGAACGGTGGGGTTCCAGAGACTGACGGAGTCGGTTTAAAAGCTGGTCATCAATTTGCCTGTCCGTCAGCGAGATAGCAAGCCCGCGAGCATATTTTTCCCGGGCTTCGTCAATGTCCATGACTTCGCGGGCGGTCATTTTAAGCCCCCCGCTAAAGTCATCAAAGCTGACCTGTCCGCTGACGATAAGTATGCGGTCTTTTTCCAGCAACTGCTGATATTTATCCAGCGCGTCGGTGAACAACATCACCTCCAGACGCCCGGAACGGTCATCCAGGGTACAGATGCCGATACGATTGCCGCGCTTGGTGACCATTACCCGCGCCGCAATCACCAGCCCCGCCGCCGTGGTCACTTTACCACGATCGGTCGGATGCATGTCTTTGAGCCGCACGCCGCCGACGTAGCGCTCAATCTCTTTCAGGTACTGGTTAATCGGGTGCCCGGTCAGGTATAGCCCCAGGGTTTCCCTTTCACCATCCAGCACCACCTGCTCAGGCCATGGCTGGCAGCTGGCGTAGGACTGTTCTATTTGTTCAGGCTCTTCCGCCAGTACGCCGAACATATCGGCCTGGCCAATAGCCTCCGCTTTCGCGTGCTGGTCGGCGGCTTTCAACGCATCGCCCAGCGAGTTCATCAGCGCCGCGCGATGCGGACCGAGACGATCGAACGCCCCGGACATAATCAGTTTTTCCAGCACCCGGCGGTTGAGCTTTTTAATATCGGTCCGCGCGCAGAGGTCGAACAGCTCGCGGAAATAACCGCCATTGTTGCGCGCCTCAATGATCGCTTCGATCGGCCCTTCGCCAACGCCTTTGATGGCGCCGATGCCGTAGACAATCTCGCCGTCGTCGTTAACGTGGAAATGGTACAGGCCGGAGTTAATATCCGGGGGCAAAATTTTCAGCCCCATGCGCCAGCACTCGTCCACCAGGCCAACGACCTTCTCGGTGTTGTCCATATCGGCGGTCATTACCGCCGCCATAAACTCAGCCGGATAGTGCGCCTTAAGCCACAGCGTCTGGTAGGAGACCAGCGCGTAGGCGGCGGAGTGCGACTTGTTAAATCCGTAACCGGCGAATTTCTCCACCAGGTCGAAGATTTTCATCGCCAGTTCGCCGTCAACGCCGTTTTTCTTCGCCCCATCTTCAAAGATAGAACGCTGCTTGGCCATCTCCTCCGGTTTTTTCTTACCCATCGCACGGCGCAGCATATCCGCGCCGCCGAGGGTATAACCGGAGAGCACCTGGGCAATCTGCATGACCTGTTCCTGATACAGGATAATGCCGTAGGTCGGCTCCAGCACCGGTTTCAGGCTCTCATGCTGCCACTGCACGTCCGGGTAGGAAATCTCTTCGCGGCCGTGCTTACGGTCGATAAAGTTATCTACCATCCCCGACTGCAGCGGACCCGGGCGGAACAGGGCCACCAGCGCGATCATATCTTCGAAGCAGTCAGGCTGCAGACGCTTAATCAGATCTTTCATGCCGCGCGATTCAAGCTGGAAGACCGCGGTGGTTTCCGAGCGCTGCAGCATGTCGAAGCTTTTCTTGTCATCCAACGGGATAGCGGCGATATCCAACGGCCCTTCGCCGTTTTTCGCCCGCCGCTTGTTGATCATCTCCAGCGCCCAGTTAATGATAGTGAGCGTACGCAGACCGAGGAAGTCGAATTTTACCAGCCCGGCGTATTCCACGTCGTTTTTGTCAAACTGGGTAACCGGATGCAGCCCCTGCTCATCGCAATACAGCGGCGCAAAGTCGGTAATTTTAGTGGGAGCGATAACCACCCCACCGGCGTGTTTACCGGCGTTTCGCGTCACCCCTTCCAGCTTACGCGCCATGTCGATCAGCGCTTTAACTTCTTCGTCCGCCTCATAGATTTCCGGCAGCTGCGGTTCGGCTTCAAACGCTTTCGCCAGCGTCATACCCGGATCGGGCGGCACCAGCTTGGAGATACGGTCGACAAAGCCGTACGGGTGACCCAGCACGCGGCCCACATCGCGGATGACCGCTTTCGCCGCCATGGTACCGAAGGTGATGATCTGCGATACCGCATCGCGGCCATACATGTCCGCCACGTGCTCAATAACCTGGTCGCGTTTCTCCATGCAGAAATCGACGTCGAAGTCGGGCATCGAGACACGTTCCGGGTTAAGGAAACGTTCGAACAGCAGGTCGAATTCCAGCGGATCAAGATCGGTGATCTTCAGCGCGTAGGCCACCAGCGAGCCGGCGCCGGAACCGCGGCCCGGGCCAACCGGCACGCCGTTATCCTTCGACCACTGGATAAACTCCATGACGATCAGGAAGTAGCCCGGGAACCCCATCTGGTTGATAACCTGCAGTTCAATATCCAGACGCTGGTCATACTCCGGGCGCTTTTCAGCACGGACGGCAGGATCCGGGAAGAGAAATTCCAGCCGCTCTTCCAGACCCTCTTTCGATTTCATGACCAGGAAATCCTCCGTGGTCATATCGCCGGTCGGGAACTGCGGCAGGAAATATTCGCCAAGCCGCACGGTGACGTTGCAGCGTTTGGCGATCTCGACGCTGTTCTCCAGCGCTTCCGGGATATCGGCGAACAGCTCGCACATCTCCTCCTCACTGCGCATATATTGCTGCGGCGAGTAGTTGCGCGGCCGTTTCGGGTCGTCGAGCGTAAAGCCATCGTGGATCGCGACGCGGATTTCATGGGCGTCGAAATCGCTGGTGTCGAGGAAGCGGACATCGTTGGTCGCCACCACCGGCAGGCCGCGTGCTTCCGCCAGCGCCACGGCGGCGTGGAGATAGGCCTCTTCATCCTGACGACCGGTGCGGATCAGCTCAAGAAAATAACGGTCCGGGAAATGCTCTTCATAGAACGCGACGCACTGTTCCACTAACGGCATATTGCCGCGGATCAGGCTAACGCCGACGTCGCCTTTACGGCCGCCGGAAAGCAGAATCAGCCCTTCCTGGTGTTCCACCAGCCAGTCGCGGTCAATCCACGGCCCCAGCGCGCCGTAGCCGCGCTGATAGGCGCGGGAAATGAGCAGCGTCAGGTTCTGGTAACCGGTGTTGTTCGCCGCCAGCACGGTCAGCTCGGTAAACTCATCGCCGAGCAGGTCGCACTGCACGTGAAAATCGGCGCCGACAATCGGCTTAATACCCGCGCCGTGTCCCGTCCCGTAGAACTTCACCAGCCCGCACAGGTTGGTGAAATCGGTGATCGCCAGCGCCGGCATGCCAAGCGAGGCCGCCTTCTTGACCAGTGGCCCGGTCTTTGCCAGCCCATCGATCATGGAATAGTCGCTGTGCACCCGCAGGTGTACGAAACGTGGTTCAGCCATCTTTAGATCCCGGTGACTTAGTTGGACGCCAGGCCCAGGGCACGCTTCACCGGACCAAAACTGCGCCGGTGATGCTCTGTTGCGCCGTGTTCCTGCAGCTTCTGCAGGTGAACAGCGGTGGGATAGCCTTTATGCTGGGCAAATCCGTAGTGGGGAAATGCGAGGTCCAGCGTGGCCATTTCGGCGTCACGAGTGACTTTTGCCAGAATAGACGCTGCGCTGATTTCTGCCACCCGGCTGTCGCCTTTCACCACCGCCAGAGAGGGCATCGGCAGCGACGGACAGCGGTTGCCATCGATCAGGACAAACTCAGGAACAATGCTCAGGCCGGCGACGGCGCGCTGCATCGCCAGCATAGTGGCATGCAGAATATTCAGCTCGTCGATTTCGTGCGGCTCGGCACGCCCCAGGCTCCAGCACAGCGCTTTCTCTTTAATCTCATCGCACAGCGCCAGGCGACGCTTTTCGCTGAGTTTTTTGGAATCATTCAAACCCACAATCGGCTTCGCCGGATCGAGGATCACCGCCGCGGTCACGACCGCGCCAACCAGCGGCCCGCGGCCAACTTCATCAACGCCGGCAACCAGATGGGTATGCGGATAGACGAACTCCATCATTGTTTTGCTAACTCCAGTACGGCGTCCGCGGCCTGCTCATCGGCGTTGCAGCGGATCTGCTGATGCAGCGCGCGGAACGTCTCATGCATCTCGTGGCTGGTTTTGCCATCGGCCAGCAGCGGCTGCAGGGCGGCGGCCAGCGCCTGCGGCTCGCACTCATCCTGCAGTAGCTCTTTGACCAGCTCGCGACCGGCCAGCAGATTCGGCAAGGAGACGTAGTCGGTTTTCACCAGACGCTTTGCCAGCCAGAAGGTGAACGGCTTCATGCGGTAGCCAACCACCATCGGGCACTTCGCCAGCATGCACTCCAGCGCCGCCGTCCCGGAGGCCAGCAGCGCGGCGTCGCTGGCGATCATCGCATCGCGCGCCTGACCGTCCAGCATATGCACGATCATATCCGGCGCCGTCTCAGCTTTGATTCGCTCAAACTGCTCCCGCCGTTTGGCATTGACCAGCGGCACCACCACCTGCAAATCGGGATAGGTGCCGCGTAACAACTGCGCGGTTTTCAGAAAGTCCGCGCTGAGCATTTCGACTTCCGCGCCGCGGCTGCCGGGCAGCAACGCCAGACAGCGCACATTGTGCGGGATCCCTAACCGGTCGCGCGCAGCGCCTTTGTCAGGATCCAGCGGCATCGCATCCGCCATGGTATGGCCGATAAAGCGGCAAGGGACGTTAAATTTGTCATAAAACGCTTTTTCGAAAGGCAGAAAAGCCAGCACCAGGTCGGTCGCTCTGCCGATTTTGAAAACGCGTTTTTGTCGCCAGGCCCAGACCGACGGGCTGACGTAGTGAATCGTTTTGATGCCCTGCTTTTTCAGATTCCCTTCGAGGGTAATATTGAAGTCAGGGGCGTCGATGCCGACGAAGACATCGGGGCGCAGCTCGCCAAAGCGGCGGGTAAGATCGGCGCGAATATGCAGGAGACGGCGTAAGCGACCGAGCACCTCAACAATGCCCATCACCGCCAGCTCTTCCATTTCGTACCAGGCTTCGCACCCTTCCGCCTGCATCAGCGGCCCCGCCACGCCGACAAAGCGCGCGTCAGGGATGCGCGCTTTGAGAGCCCGGATGAGGCCTGCACCAAGAATATCGCCGGAGGTTTCTCCGGCGACCAGGGCAATCGTCAGGGGACGCGGTTCAGCCATTAACGAATCAAGCCGCGAGTGGAACGGGCAAAGAAATCAACAAACGGCTGAACTTCAGGATGCTGAGTCGCCAGTTCGGCGATTTCCGGTTTGGCTTCGTCCAGCGTTTTGCCGCTGCGGTACAGCAGTTTATACGCGTTACGAATCGCGGTAATCGCCTCACGGCTAAAGCCGCGGCGTTTCAGCCCTTCGATGTTGACGCCAAACGGCGTCGCGTGGTTACCCTGGGCAATCACGAACGGCGGAACGTCCTGCGCCACGCCGGAGCATCCGCCTACCATGACGTGTGCGCCGATGATGCAGAACTGGTGTACTGCGGTCATGCCGCCGATGATGACGAAATCATCCAGAGATACGTGACCGGCCAAGGTTGCGTTATTGGCCAGAATGCAGCGATCGCCAAGCGTACAATCGTGCGCCACATGGGCGTTGATCATCAGCAGGTTATCGTTGCCCACCTTTGTTAATCCACCGCCCTGTACTGTGCCGCGATGAATGGTGACGCTTTCGCGGATGCGGTTGCGATCGCCAATTTCCACCCGGGTCGGTTCGCCAGCATATTTCAGATCCTGGTTAACTTCGCCGATGGAAGCGAACTGATAGATCTCATTGTCACGGCCGATTTTGGTATGGCCGTTAACGACGACATGAGACTTCAGTATGGTGCCTTCACCAATTTCGACGTTAGCGCCAACAATACAAAACGGACCAATGTGAACGTTAGCACCAATGACGGCGCCTTCTTCTACAATGGCGGTAGGATGAACAAAAGCGGTTTTATCAATCACGTATCAGGCCTCCCGGCTACGCGCACACATCATCGTCGCTTCGCAAACCACTTTACCGTCAACCAGCGCGACGCCTTTGAAACGGGTCAGGCCGCGGCGGGTTTTCTCGAAAGTGACTTCCATAATCATCTGATCGCCTGGTACTACCGGACGTTTGAAGCGCGCTTCGTCGATGCCTGCGAAATAATACAGCTCGCCTGGCTCCAGTTTTCCGACGCTTTTAAATGCCAGAATCCCGGTGGCCTGCGCCATCGCTTCCAGAATCAGCACGCCAGGCAAAATCGGCTTACCAGGGAAGTGCCCCTGGAAAAACGGCTCGTTTACAGAAACATTTTTTACTGCGCGCAGAAAACGACCTTCTTCAAAATCCAGCACGCGGTCTACCAGCAGGAACGGGTAACGGTGAGGCAGAAGTTCCAGAATCTCTTCAATGTGCAGAGTATGAGTGTCAGTAGTCAAAATACTCTTCCTGTCTAAATGTACTAAAAGGCAATAATAACACGGCCTGCGGCAATCTTTTAGCGAATGCAACAGGCCGGAAATGTCATGTGACCAAATGATGAATTAGTCTTGTTGATTAACCTTGCGCTCAATCGCTTTCAGGCGCTTGCTCATCTCGTCAATATTCATCACCAGCGCCGCAGTTTTACGCCACGCCTTGTTCGGCTGCAGCGGAATACCGGAGGAGTATACGCCAGGTTCAGAGATAGGACGCATCACCATCCCCATCCCCGTGACGGTGACTTTATCGCAGATTTCCATATGGCCGTTAATCACGCTGGCGCCGCCAATCATGCAGTAGCGGCCAATTTTCAGGCTGCCCGCCATGATAACGCCGCCGGCAACCGCGGTATTGTCGCCAATTACCACGTTATGCGCAATCTGACACTGATTATCAATGATAACGCCGTTACCGATAAGGGTATCGTCCAGCGCGCCGCGATCGATGGTGGTGCAGGCGCCAATCTCCACGCGATCGCCAATAATGACGCGACCCAGTTGCGGGATCTTGACCCAGTTACCGCGATCGTTAGCATAACCGAAGCCATCCGCGCCGATCACCGTGCTGGACTGGATCAGGCAATTCTCGCCGATCTCAATCTCATGGTAAATGGTCACATTGGCCCACAAACGCGAGCCGGCACCGATTTTCGTATTTTTCCCAACGAAGCAGCCTGCGCCGATCGCCACGTTATCGCCCAGTACAACACCGGATTCGATAACCGCGTTAGCGCCGATCGCCACGTTGTTACCCAGCTTCGCCGACGGATCGATGACCGCGCTCGGCGCGATATCCTGTGCCGGCTGCGGCGTGGTATCAAGAATTTGAGCCATGCGCGCGTAGGTCAGGTAGGGATTACGCACTACCAGCGCGGCGCTATGGGCAAAAGGCAAATCATCCTGCGTCATGACAACGGCAGAAGCCTGACAAGCGGCCAGGTGTTCACGGTACTTAGGGTTGACCATGAAAGTGATTTGGCCCGTTTTCGCGCTCTGCATGGACGCAACGCCGGTGATGACGATATCGCCATCACCGTGTAATTCTGCATCCAACTGCTGCGCGAGATCAGCCAGTCGAATTGAAGGCATTACTTATTTAACCTGTTTCAGCACATCAGCGGTGATGTCTTTTACATCGCTGCTGTTGTATGCAACGGCATTTGCGTCAACCACCAGATCGATGCTCTGATCTTTCGCTACGCTCTGTACAGCAGTCTGGATGCGGGTAACCAGTTTGCCACGCTCTTCGTTGGAACGACGTGCGCGATCCTGTTCAAACGCCTGCGCTTTCTGGGAGAAGGTCTGGCGCTGAGCCATCACGTCTTTTTCCAGTTTGGTACGATCGGCGCCCGGCTTCATGGACTGCAGACGCTGCATTTTAGACTGCAGGTCGCCTTCCATACGCTGCAGTTCGCTAGCGCGGCCTTTGAACTCGTTTTCCAGCGTGTTGGAAACGCCAGTTTTCTGGGCAACCTGTTGGAACAGGCTGTTCATGTTCACCAGGGCAATTTTATCTGCCGCCTGAGCGGAAGTTACCATTGCCAAACCCAGACCTGCAGCTAATAACCACTTTTTCACAATAAACTCCTTACCATCCCATGAGTACCCAGGGGTACCGTTATTTGCGTGGCGAGGCGATAACCGCGTTATCGCCTACAGTCAGCGCTATACTGCACTTGCATTCCGTTGCCGCCAACAATTACCAGGTTTTACCAATGTTAAACTGGAACTGTTCGGCTTTGTCTCCATCGTACTTTTTGAACGGTTGGGCGTAGGAGAAGACCAACGGCCCCAACGGCGACATCCACTGCACGGCAATACCCGCAGACATACGGATGTTGCTCGGATCACTGTAATCCGGGTAACCGCCATAGGCGTTCGAATCCCAGTGAGTATCCCATACGGTACCCATATCCCAGAAGACGGAAGTACGGACCGAGTTCGCATATTTGTCACTAATAAACGGCGTCGGGGTAATCAGCTCCAGGCTGGCCACCGCCATCGCGTTACCGCCCACCGCATCATCGGATTTACACGGCGCGGATTCGGTGCTCTTACAGTCATTGGTATAACCGCTATCGCCATCATGACGGCTGCTCGACGGGAAGTACACCGCCTTCGGACCAATGGTGTTCGACTGGAAGCCACGCACGGTGCTGGAACCACCGGCATAGAAGTTCTCATAGAACGGCATCTCTTTGCCGCCGATACCATCGCCATAGCCAAAGCGGGTACGACCCAGCACTACCCACTGGTGATCGTTGTCGATCGGCACATAGGTGGCGGTATCCAGCGTCGCTTTGTAGTATTCGTTGTCTGAGCCCGGAATGGTCACCTTACCGTTCAGGTTGACGCGCGAACCTTCCGTTGGGAAGAAGCCGCGGTCAAGCTTGTTATAGGTCCAACCGTAGTTGAAGGTGAAGTCATTCGCACTGAACGAGTTCCGGTCGTTGGTGTTGTCCGGATACTGGCCCATCGAGTTCAGGTAACGCCACATCGCCACCTGCGGCTGCATATTGGACAGGGAGTTATGAACATAACCGACCCCGGCGCGCAGCGTGTTGTATTCGTTGACCGGGAAGCCCAGCGTGACGTCTGTACCATAGCTTTTGTTGGTATAGTCAGACAGATCCGCATCGTTCGCATCAAAGTCATTATAGAAGATACGGCCGCCGAGGCTCACACCGTCAACGGTGAAGTACGGGTTGGTCACCGACAGTTCGGTATAGGTCTGGTAATCGTTTTTGGTGCCGTTGATCCCGACCGCATAACCGGTACCTAACCAGTTATCTTGCTGGACGCCCGCCTGGAAGCTGACGCCGCTTTCGGTACCGTAGCCGATACCGAAGTTGAAGCTACCGGTGTTACGCTCTTTCACCTTGTAGACAACGTCGACCTGGTCCGGGCTGCCCGGCACGCGTTGGGTATCGGTATCCACCGTTTCGAAGAAGCCTAAACGGTTGAGGCGGTCTTTACCCTGATCGACGAGATCGCTCCCCAGCCATGCGCCTTCCATCTGGCGCATTTCGCGGCGCAGGACGGCATCTTTGGAGGTGTCGTTGCCTTCGAAGCGAATTTTACGCACATAATAGCGGTTACCCGCATCGACGTTGACGTGCAGTTTGACGGTCTTATCGCTGTCGTTGATTTCCGGCTGCGACTGAACGCGCGGGTAAGCGTAACCATAACGACCCAACAGTTTCTTGATGTCGTTTTCCATCTTGGTTACTTTCGCGCCGTTGTACAGTTCGCCCGGCTCGACTTTGGTCAGCGCTTCGATTTCGGCCGAATGGCCCGCGAGATCGCCCGTTACCTGCACCCCGGAAAGCTTGTACTGATCGCCTTCGGTGATGTTGACGGTAATGTAGATCCCTTTCTTGTCCGGCGTCAGGCTAACCTGAGTAGAATCGATGTTGAAACGGGCATAACCGCGATCCAGATAGTAGCTGCGCAGGGTTTCAAGGTCGCCCGCCAGCTTCTGCTTCTGGTATTTACGGTCGCCGACCACGTTCCACCACGGTACCTCATCGCGCAGCTGGAAGTGGGAGATCAGTTCATCGGTCGAAAACGCATGGTTGCCGACGATATTGATCTGCTGAATTTTTGCGGAGACGCCTTCCTGGAAGACCAGCTTCAGATCGACACGGTTACGCGGCAGCGGCGTCACAACCGCTTTGACGCTGGCGCTGTATTTACCAACGCTGTAGTAGAAATCCTCCAGACCCTTCTCGATATCCGCGATGGTCGTGCGGTCAAGCGACTCGCCCACCCGAACGCCAGAGGCCTCAAGGTTCTGCTTGAGCATGTCATCTTTCACCGACTTATTGCCGGAGAAGGTGATGCTGGCGATCGTCGGACGCTCTTTCACCTGCACCAGCAGGGTATCACCATCGCGCAGGACGCGGACGTCCTCAAAGTTGCCAGTGGCAAACAGCGCGCGAATAGTGTTACTGATATCATCGTCGGTCACCGTATCGCCAGGACGCACTGGCATACTGAGGAGGGCCGCACCAACAGCGACACGCTGCAAGCCTTCGAAATGAATGTCCTTCACCACGAACCCTTCAGCACCGTATACAGTCGCGCTGCTAAACAGCAGCGACGCTATGAGCAACTTTTTCATCGCCATCGTTATTATGCGTTCTTCCTAACAAACTCTCTTATAACCGAGAGAAATCATTGAAAAGTGCAAGCCCCATTAACAGCACCAGCAGTATTGAGCCAATGCGATAACTAAAGTCTTGAACTCGCTCGGATACCGGCCCGCCCTTCAGCTTTTCGATCGCTAAAAACAGCAGATGTCCCCCATCCAGTACGGGCAGTGGGAACAGGTTGATGATTCCGAGGTTCACGCTAATCAGCGCAAGGAACATCAG
The DNA here is from genome assembly GCF_001807705.1 of Klebsiella sp. HMSC25G12. NCBI lineage: Bacteria > Pseudomonadati > Pseudomonadota > Gammaproteobacteria > Enterobacterales > Enterobacteriaceae > Klebsiella > Klebsiella sp. HMSC25G12. The sequence continues at coordinate 25,843 of NZ_KV789891.1, forward strand.
ATAATAAATCAACCCAAACTCCGCTGACATTCCAGCCCCCTGAGCGATAGAGATCGGCCCACTGAGGTTGTTCAGTTTGACATCACCGGTTATCAATTTACCCAGCATCCTGACCGTCAGTGACATCAGCTGCCAGGTTTTATCCGTGGCTTCAGCGATGGCGGCAAACGGTCCGTACTGACGTACTGTCTTGTATTCCTCAGGTAGCGGGATGACCTTTGGCACCACCCCTGCGAACCCTTCTGCCTTACCTTTTACCGTTTTCGCATCCGGCGTCAGGGTTAACGGCAGCGCACTCCCCTGCCGTTCAATCTCCAGCGCCAGCGCTTTGCCCGGATTATCTCGCACCAGATTAACAAACGTCATCCACTGCGTTAACGGTTGACCATCGACTTTAACGATCCGGTCGCCCGCTTGCAAACCCGCTTTCTGAGCTGCCGAGCCCGTCTGGACCTCCGCCAGCACCGTATCAATCTGCGCGCTGCGCGGCTGGATCCCCAGCGAGGTCACGGGATCTTGCTTGTCTGGCTCAAACGCCCAGTGCCGCAGATCGACGATTTTATCCTGGCGCTGATTGGTCCCGAAAGGGGCGACGGTAAGTATTGTTTGCGGGTTGCCGATTTTGGCGACCAGCTGCATACGCACCGCATCCCAATCAGGCGTTTCGATACCATCTATCGCTTTAAGTTCCGTTCCTTTTGCAATTTGTGCTTGCGCGGCAACCGAATTGGGCGTTATTTCACCCACCACCGGTCGCACGCCAGGAACGCCGATAATAAAGACCAGCCAGTAAGCAAAGATAGCGAAAATGAAGTTAGCGATGGGGCCGGCGGCAATCACCGCCGCACGCTGGCCGACGGTTTTATTGTTGAAGGCGTAGTGGCGCATCTCCGGCGCCACCGCCTCGACGCGCTCGTCCAGCATCTTGACGTAGCCGCCCAGCGGGATCAGGGCAATCACGAACTCCGTGCCCTGCTTATCCATCCGCCGCCACAGCGCTTTGCCAAAGCCGATAGAAAAACGCTCAACCCGGATGCCGCAGCGGCGCGCCACCCAAAAATGGCCAAACTCATGCACCGTAATCAGTACGCCAAGCGCAATGATAAAAGCTGCCAGATTCCAGAGCACGCTCAGCATATAACCTTCCGTCAAATCGTCCTGAAGACCAACAGTAGCAGACAGGCGAAGACCGGTACCGCCGCCGTCAGGCTGTCGATACGATCGAGAATACCGCCGTGTCCGGGAATCAAGTGCCCGCTATCCTTAATGCCGGCCTCGCGCTTAAACATACTTTCCGTCAGATCGCCCAGCACGGAAGCCAGGGCCGCCACCACGGAACAGACCAGCAGCACCGTCGGCGTGACGTCAAGATGCGCCCACACCCCGTAAGCCCAGGAGATCACGGCCGCCGTCAGCAAACCGCCAAAAAAACCCTGCCAGGTTTTTCCCGGTGAAACCTTCGGCGCCAGCTTATGCTTGCCGAACATTTTGCCAAACATGTAGGCGCCAGAGTCGGCTCCCCAGACCAGGATCATGACGTACAGCAGCCACACCGCACCGCTGTAGTGATTATCGGTATAGTGCCAGGCGCGCAGCGCCAGCATGCCCCAGAAAAACGGAACAATGGTCAATATGCCGAAGATAAGGCGCAGCACTTTGGAATGGCGCCAGAATGCCGCCGACGCCGGGTACGATAACACCAGCAACAGCGCGACGATCCACCAGGCGAATGAGGCCCATAGTGAACCTTCCACCATCGGTTGATGAACGTCATAATGGTATTCAGGCAGCAGAAAAAGCATGGCAGCCAGCAGAAGGCCGCACAGCACCGCCAGCCAGACCCGCTGCGACGTTGAGGTGAAACCGCTCAGTTGCCCCCACTCCCACGCGGCGAGCATGCAGACCACGAGGGTCACGATAGCAAATCCCATCGGCGGCAATAAGAACAGCGCCGCAATGACGACGGGAATTAAGACGAAAGCAGATATCAGGCGATACTTCAGCAAAAGTGACCCCCATCAGGCATGACTGCCACCCGGCTCAGTGCCGCCGAAACGACGCTCTCGATTAACAAAGGCATGGAGTGCACCTTCAAAGTCCTGTTCAGCAAAATCGGGCCAAAGAACATCCGTAAAGTAAAGTTCGGCATAGGCAATTTGCCAAATCAAAAAGTTACTTATTCGGTGCTCTCCCCCGGTCCTAATAACTAAATCAACGGGAGCCAGTTCATGCATGCAGACCTGCTGACTCAGCATTTCTTCCGTGATCTCTTCAGGCAGCAGCGTCCCGTCCTGTACTTGTTTCGCCAGCAGACGAACGCCCTGGGTAATATCCCAGCGACCGCCGTAATTTGCCGCAATGTTCAGCGTTAAGCCGGTATTGTTTGCGGTCAACGCTTCCGCTTTGCGGATGCGTTCCTGCAGGCGCGCATTGAAGCGCGTGGTGTCGCCAATGACCCGCAAACGCACATTGTGTCGGTGCAGACTTTTGACTTCGCTATCCAGCGCCCAGACGAACAGTTCCATCAGCGCGCTGACTTCCTGGGCTGGACGGTTCCAGTTTTCGCTGCTGAACGCGTATAACGTTAACGCCTCAATTCCATTATTCGCCGCGAAGGAGACCGCGCGACGCACGGATTTCGCACCGGCCTTGTGCCCGAAAGCGCGAATTTTACCTTGCCGTTTCGCCCAACGGCCGTTGCCATCCATAATAATGGCGACATGACGGCAGCCATGAGTTGGCGATATTTCGCTGACAGTTTGATTAGCAGACAACATCACGCGTTTTAAGTCCATAATAAGGATTAACTAGCCACCAAACAGAGGCCACCGGGCCGCGCTGGATACGCATTTTTATCCGATGCCGGGGCTGCAGCCAATCGCAGAGAACAACCAAAAGCTTTACGCAAAAAAGCCGTGTTTTGCCACGGCCACCGTAATCTTTAACAACAAAATGCAACGATCGGGTGGCGCAGACTATATCACCGAAGCCTTTCGCCCACAAATACCACCGCGTTACGCCTGCGCGCCCAAACGATTAAGCTGCTGGTGAGCTACCGCACGAGCGTCAGCGTCGATAACCAGAACATCATCAATGCTTTGCGGCTCCTGCAGGTTCATCTTATCCAGCACCGCCAGATTCACCGCCGCAATATCGGTAAAGCGGATATCGCCATGCAGAAACGCGGCAACCGACTCTTCATTGGCCGCATTCAGCGCCGTGGTGGCCGCCTGGCCGACGTCAAACGCGTCCATCGCCAGCTTCAGGCAGGGATAGCGGGCGTAGTCCGGCGCGGAGAAGCTCAGGTTGCTCAGCTGGCAGAAGTCCAGTGGTTTGACCCCGGAGCTCAGGCGCTGTGGCCAGCCCATGGTATGGGCAATCGGCGTGCGCATATCCGGCTCCCCAAGCTGGGCCAGCACGCTGCCGTCCTGATAGCGAACCATCGAGTGGATCACCGACTGCGGGTGGATCAGCACTTCCATCTGCTGCGCCGAAGCATTGAACAGCCAGCGCGCTTCAATATATTCCAGACCTTTGTTCATCATCGTGGCTGAATCGACGGAGATCTTACGTCCCATCGACCAGTTGGGATGGCGGCAGGCCTGATCCGGGGTCATCGCCGATAGTTCAGCCACGTCCGTCTCGCGGAAAGGCCCCCCGGAGCCGGTTAACAGAATGGACGAGACGCCATTCCGGGTGAGGTCAGCGTATCCCAGATGCTGTTGAATTGTCTCCGGCATACTCTGAAAAATCGCGTTATGTTCGCTATCGACCGGCAGCAATCGCGCCCCCGACCGCTGAACGGCCTCCATGAACAAGCGACCGCAGGTCACCAGCGATTCTTTATTCGCCAACAACACGGTTTTCCCGGCGCGGATCGCCGCAAGCGTCGGTACCAGCCCCGCCGCGCCGACGATTGCCGCCATCACCTGATCGACCTCATCCAGCGCCGCGACCTCAGCCGCCGCCTGCTGGCCGCTCAGCACCTCGGTACGGCAGCCATGCTCATACAGACGGATGCGCAACCGCTCAGCGCTTTGCGCATCATCCATCACGGCGTAACGCGGAGTAAATTCCAGGCATTGTTCAACCATGCGGTCAACGTTTTTCCCCGCGACCAGCGCGGCGACGGAAAAGCAACCAGGGTTATGGCGTACCACGTCCAGCGTGCTACAGCCAATGGAGCCGGTCGAACCGAGAACGGTTAATTGCTTCATGAGACGTCCAGAAGAAAGGAAACAGAATAAAAAGCAAAACGCCGCCAGCAAGCCCCTACGCAACAACTATCGGGGATAAGGCGGCGGCATCAGGCCTTCAACTTAGCGCTAAAGGCTACAAGGCCAGCCGGCTCAACGCAATCCCGAGAATTGAGCGTACAGTCTTCTGTACGGCGTTTCAGATTTTACTCAGGCCAGGAAGTATCGGCCCGAGCAACAGCAGAGCATCAGAACTGCATCAGTTCCGCTTCTTTATCTGCCAGCGCCGCGTCAACTTTCTTGATGGCGGCGTCAGTCATTTTCTGCACGTCGTCCTGAGAACGGCGATCGTCATCTTCGCTGATCTCTTTCTCTTTCAGCAGCGCTTTAACTTTGTCGTTCGCGTCACGGCGAACGTTACGCACGGCGACACGCGCCTGCTCAGCTTCGCCACGGACGATCTTGGTCAGATCTTTACGACGCTCTTCGGTCAGCGGCGGCAGCGGAACACGAATATCGCTGCCGGCGGAGCTTGGGTTCAGACCGAGGTCAGACGCCATGATCGCTTTTTCAACGGCCGCAGACATAGAACGGTCAAAGACGTTGATTTTCAGGGTACGGGAGTCTTCGACGGTGACGCTGGCCAGCTGGCGCAGCGGAGTCGGCGTACCGTAATATTCAACAACAATCCCGTCCAGCAGGCTCGGAGAAGCACGACCCGTGCGAATTTTGCTGATTTGGTTTTTGAATGCTTCGACGCATTTTTCCATGCGGATTTCAGCATCTTTTCTGATATCGCTAATCACGTTACGAATCCTTGAAAGCTTGTCTCAGTCAGACCAGACGGGACACCCGTCGGAAAATGAGCTAAGTATAGTCAGATTTAATGAAAATCACCGGGCAATATCCCCGCGAAAGTAAAGCGGAATATTACCCGGATTTGGCGCTGACGGGAATTATTCCGTGATCAATGTGCCTTCTTTTTCGCCCATGACCACGCGACGCAGGGCGCCGGGTTTGTTCATGTTGAAGACGCGAATCGGCAATTTGTGGTCACGCGCCAGGGTGAAGGCCGCCAGATCCATCACTTTCAGCTCTTTATCCAGCACTTCGCTGTAGGTCAGCTGATCGTACATGGTGGCAGAAGGATCTTTTGCCGGATCCGCGGTAAACACACCGTCAACCTTGGTCGCTTTCAGCACCACGTCGGCTTCAATTTCAATACCACGCAGGCAGGCTGCGGAATCGGTGGTAAAGAACGGGTTGCCGGTGCCTGCGGAGAGGATCACCACGCGGTTGTTGCGCAGCAGGCTGATCGCCTCTGCCCAGCTGTAGTTGTCGCACACGCCGTTCAGCGGGATGGCGGACATCAGACGAGCGTTCACATAGGCGCGGTGGAGCGCATCACGCATTGCCAGGCCGTTCATGACCGTTGCCAGCATGCCCATGTGGTCGCCCACAACGCGGTTCATACCCGCTTTCGCCAGACCAGCACCACGGAACAGGTTACCACCACCAATTACTACGCCAACCTGAATACCCAGCTCGACCAGCTCTTTGATCTCCTGAGCCATGCGGTCAAGTATGCTTGCATCAATACCGAAGCCTTCTGAGCCCTGCAGCGCTTCGCCACTTAATTTCAGCAGAATACGTTTGTAGACGGGTTTTGCATTGGTAGCCATGTTTCTTTCCTGAGACTGTCAACGAATGAGATATGAGAATTCTGGCGACATTGTATGTCGCATTTCAGCGCGGTCACTATACGCAGTTGGCTGAATTTACAAAATGGGCGCAAAAAGAAGCCGCCCTCAGGCGGCTCCTTGTAAAAATTAAGACTGCTTGGACATCGCAGCAACTTCTGCTGCAAAGTCAGTCTCAACTTTCTCGATGCCTTCGCCCACTTCAAAGCGGATGAAGCCAGTCACGTCAGCGTTGTGCTCTTTCAGCAGTTGGCCAACAGATTTGCTCGGCTCCATAACGAAAGGCTGACCCGTCAGAGAAACTTCGCCGGTGAATTTCTTCATGCGGCCTTCAACCATTTTCTCTGCGATTTCTTTCGGCTTACCGGACTGCATCGCGATGTCCAGCTGTACCTGGTACTCTTTTTCTACGACTTCAGCAGACACGTCTTCCGGCTTAACGAATTCCGGCTTGCTTGCTGCAACGTGCATTGCCAGCTGCTTAACCAGCTCTTCGTCAGCGCCTTTAGCGGCAACCAGAACACCGATGCGCGCACCGTGCTGGTAGCTACCCAGAACGTCGCCTTCCAGAACAGCGATACGACGGATGTTGATGTTCTCACCGATTTTAGCAACCAGCGCAACGCGTTCTTCTTCGAACTGCGCTTTCAGAACTTCAACGTCGGAGATTTTACCCGCAACAGCAGCGTCCAGTACTTTGTCAGCAAATGCCTGGAAACCACCATCTTTAGCAACGAAGTCAGTCTGGCAGTTAACTTCCAGAATGTAACCGTAGTTGCCTTCGATTTTGGTTTTGATCACGCCGTCAGCAGCCACGTTGCCTGCTTTCTTCGCCGCTTTGATCGCGCCGGATTTACGCATGTTTTCGATTGCCAGCTCGATGTCGCCATTCGCTTCAGTCAGCGCTTTTTTGCAATCCATCATGCCTGCGCCAGTACGTTCGCGCAGTTCTTTTACCAGGGAAGCGGTAATTTCAGCCATTCTAAAATCCTCGGGAGATGTGGATACTGCCCGGCCAACGGCCAAACAGCGTAAATTGAAAAAAGGGGCCTGTAATGGGCCCCTATTCATACACGGTACTAATAAGGGCTTAAACCTTATTATTCAGCTTCTACGAAGCTTTCTTCCGCCTGAGAAGCCAGGTCCTGAGAGCGACCTTCACGAACGGTAGCAGCAACAGCGCCCAGGTACAGGCTTACTGCGCGGATTGCATCGTCGTTACCCGGGATAACGAAGTCTACGCCGTCCGGATCAGAGTTGGTATCAACGATAGCAAATACCGGGATACCCAGGTTGTTTGCTTCTTTGATAGCGATGTGCTCGTGGTCAGCGTCGATAACGAACAGTGCGTCCGGCAGGCCGCCCATGTCTTTGATACCGCCCAGGCTGTTTTCCAGCTTGTCCAGCTCACGAGTGCGCATCAGCGCTTCTTTCTTGGTCAGCTTGTCGAAAGTACCGTCCTGGGACTGAGTTTCCAGGTCTTTCAGACGTTTGATGGACTGACGAACGGTTTTCCAGTTAGTCAGCATACCGCCCAGCCAGCGATGGTTCACGAAGAACTGGTCGCAGCTGTTAGCAGCTTCTTTTACCGCTTCGCTTGCAGCGCGCTTAGTACCCACGAACAGGATCTTGCCTTTACGGGCAGAGATTTTGTTCAGCTCAGCCAGAGCTTCGTTGAACATCGGTACCGTTTTCTCAAGGTTGATGATGTGAACTTTGTTACGCGCGCCGAAGATGAAAGGCTTCATTTTCGGGTTCCAGTAACGGGTCTGGTGACCAAAGTGAACACCAGCCTTGAGCATGTCGCGCATGGAAACAGTTGCCATGTTTAAAACCTCTATAGATTAAATTGGGGTTATGCCTCCACGTATCCCATATTACCGACCCCAAAGGGCACCCCGGAATATGTGTCGATACGTGTGTGTTATTTACACAATATGAGTATGTCGCTTACGCCCATCCTTGTGTATCTGAGATGGAACGGAAGTCCGGCGCGCTTTATACCACAAAATCCGCCCAGACACCAACTCTTGTTGACGCCACGTGCTGTTAATGATTCTCAATTTGGCACCAGCCTGCCCGGACTGTTACCATTGGCAGGACTTACTCTATTATTGTCGAAAATATCGACACTGCTGGACATACTCCATGGCTATCTCTATCAAGACATCTGAAGACATTGAAAAAATGCGCGTTGCCGGCCGCCTGGCCGCTGAAGTGCTGGAAATGATCGAACCCTGGGTTAAACCTGGCGTCAGCACCGGCGAACTGGACCGCATCTGTAACGACTATATCGTTAACGAGCAGAAGGCCATTTCCGCCTGCCTCGGCTATCACGGCTATCCGAAGTCCGTCTGCATTTCGGTCAACGAAGTGGTTTGCCACGGTATCCCTGACGACGGCAAACTGCTGAAAGATGGCGATATCGTTAACATCGACGTGACGGTCATTAAAGATGATTTCCATGGCGACACCTCCAAAATGTTTATCGTCGGTAAACCGACGATTCTCGGTGAGCGCCTGTGCCGCATCACTCAGGAAAGCCTGTATCTGGCGCTGAAAATGGTGAAGCCGGGGATCAACCTGCGCGCGATCGGCGCGGCGATCCAGAAATACGTTGAAGCCGAAGGTTTTTCCGTGGTGCGCGAATACTGTGGCCACGGTATCGGCCGCGGCTTCCATGAAGAGCCGCAGGTGCTGCACTACGACTCACCGGAGACCAACGTTGTGCTCAAACCCGGCATGACCTTCACCATCGAGCCGATGGTCAACGCGGGTAAAAAAGAGATCCGCAGCATGAAAGACGGCTGGACGGTGAAAACTAAAGACCGGAGCTTGTCTGCGCAGTACGAGCATACTATTGTGGTGACAGACAACGGCTGCGAAATTCTGACGCTACGCAAGGATGACACCATCCCGGCGATAATCTCGCACGATGAATGATGAAAAGCCGGCGCCCGCCGGCTTTTTTATTAGATAGTTTTTTCTTATGGTGACGCGATGAGCAACTCATTACCTGACACAGCCTCCCCTCTTCTGCCCGTCCCGCCGGAACATCCGGTGAGCTGGCCGCAGGGCGATCTGAACTGTGCTGCAATTAAGGCGCACATCGATACCTTCCAGCACTGGCTGGGCGAGGCGTTTGACTCCGGCATCGCCGCGGAGCAGCTCATTGCGGCGCGCACCGAATTTATCGACCAGCTGCTGCAGCGGTTGTGGATCGCCTACGGTTTTGAATCCGTCTGCGATCTGGCGCTGGTGGCCGTCGGCGGCTATGGCCGCGGCGAGCTGCACCCGCTCTCTGACGTCGACCTGCTGATCCTCAGCCGCAAAAAACTGCCTGACGACCAGGCGCAAAAGGTCGGCGAACTGCTGACGCTACTGTGGGACGTCAAGCTGGAGGTGGGCCACAGCGTGCGCACCCTCGAAGAGTGTCTGCTCGAAGGACTTTCGGATCTCACCGTCGCCACTAACTTGATTGAATCGCGCCTGCTGATCGGCGACGTCGCGCTGTTCCTTGAACTGCAAAAACATATTTTTAGCGACGGCTTCTGGCCATCGGAAAAGTTCTTCGCCGCCAAGGTGGAAGAGCAGAACGTCCGTCATCAACGCTATCACGGCACCAGCTATAACCTGGAGCCGGACGTGAAAAGCAGCCCCGGCGGCCTGCGGGATATCCATACGCTACAGTGGGTGGCTCGCCGTCATTTTGGCGCCACCTCGATGGATGAGATGGTCGGCTTCGGCTTTCTGACCGAAGCCGAGCGCAATGAGCTCAACGAGTGTCTGCATCAGCTGTGGCGCATCCGTTTCGCGCTGCATCTCGAGCTCACTCGCTATGACAACCGTCTGCTTTTCGACCGCCAGCTCAGCGTCGCCCGCCGGCTTGGCTATGAAGGCGACGGCAACCAGCCGATTGAGCATATGATGAAGGACTTCTTCCGCGTCACCCGCCGGGTGAGCGAGCTGAACCAGATGCTGCTTCAGCTGTTTGAAGAGGCTATTCTCGCCCTGACCGAGGATGAAAAACCGCGCCCGATAGACGATGACTTCCAGCTGCGCGGCACCCTTATCGATCTGCGTGACGACACGCTGTTTATTCGCGAACCGCAGGCCATTCTGCGCATGTTTTATATGATGGTACGCAACAGCACCATCACCGGCATCTACTCCACGACGTTGCGCCATCTGCGCCATGCCCGGCGCCATCTGACCCAGCCGCTGTGCTATATCCCGGAGGCGCGCACGCTCTTTCTCAGCATGCTGCGCCATCAGGGGGCGGTCAGCCGCGGACTGCTGCCGATGCATCGCCATAGCGTGCTGTGGGCCTATATGCCGCAGTGGTCACATATCGTCGGCCAGATGCAGTTCGATCTGTTTCACGCCTACACCGTCGATGAACACACCATCCGCGTGATGCTGAAGCTGGAGAGCTTTGCCAAAGAAGAAACCCGCAGCCGCCACCCGCTGTGCGTGGAGCTATGGCCGCGCTTAACGCACCCGGAGCTGATTTTAATCGCCGCCCTGTTCCACGACATTGCGAAAGGGCGTGGCGGCGACCACTCGATCCTCGGCGCGCAGGATGTGCTGAAGTTTGCCGAGCTGCACGGACTGAACTCTCGCGAAACGCAGTTGGTCGCCTGGCTGGTGCGTCACCATCTGCTGATGTCGGTCACCGCCCAGCGGCGCGACATTCAGGATCCGGAGGTGATTAAGCAGTTCGCCGAGGAAGTGCAAACGGAAAATCGCCTGCGCTATCTGGTGTGCCTGACCGTCGCCGACATCTGCGCCACCAACGAAACGCTGTGGAACAGCTGGAAGCAGAGCCTGCTGCGCGAACTCTATTTCGCCACCGAGAAACAGCTGCGTCGGGGCATGCAAAGCACCCCGGATATGCGCGAACGGGTGCGTCATCATCAGCTGCAGGCGCTGGCCCTGCTGCGGATGGACAATATTAATGAAGAGGCGCTGCATCAGATCTGGAACCGCTGCCGCGCCAACTATTTCGTGCGGCATACGCCGACGCAGCTCGCCTGGCACGCCCGCAACCTGCTGCGTCACGATCTGAATAAGCCGATGATTCTGCTGAGTTCGCAGGCCACCCGCGGCGGTACGGAGATTTTTATCTGGAGCCCGGATCGCCCTTATCTGTTTGCCGCGGTGTGCGGCGAACTGGACCGCCGCAACCTCAGCGTCCACGACGCGCAGATCTTCACCACCCGCGACGGCATGGCGATGGATACCTTTATTGTCCTCGAACCCGACGGCAGCCCGCTTTCAGCTGACCGCCACGACGCGATTCGCCACGGTCTTGAACAGACGATAACTCAGCGCAGTTGGGAACCCCCGGCCCCGCGTCGTCAGGCGGCAAAACTGCGTCACTTCTCTGTGCCGACAGAGGTGAATTTCCTGCCGACCCATACCGATCGAAAATCGTTTCTCGAGCTGATTGCGCTCGATCAGCCAGGGCTGCTCGCCCGCGTCGGCCAGGTGTTCGCCGACCTCGGTATTTCGCTTCACGGGGCGCGAATTACGACAATTGGTGAGCGAGTAGAAGATTTATTTATAATCGCCACCGCCGACCGGCGTGGCCTTAATAATGAGCTACAACAAGAAGTGCAACAACGGTTGACAGAGGCCCTCAATCCAAACGATAAAGGGTGACGTATTTTTTTTAGTGAATGGAAAGAAACAATGCAGCAGTTACAGAACGTTATTGAGTCCGCCTTCGAGCGTCGCGCCGACATCACGCCGGCCAATGTGGATACCGTGACCCGCGAAGCGGTAAACCAGGTTATCGCCCTTCTGGATTCCGGCGCGCTGCGCGTCGCTGAGAAGATCGATGGTCAGTGGGTGACGCATCAATGGCTGAAGAAAGCGGTACTGCTCTCTTTCCGTATTAACGATAACCAGGTTATCGATGGTGCGGAAAGCCGCTACTTCGATAAAGTACCGATGAAATTCGCTGACTATGACGAAGCGCGTTTCCAGAAAGAAGGTTTCCGCGTGGTGCCGCCGGCAGCGGTACGTCAGGGCGCATTCATCGCCCGCAACACCGTGCTGATGCCGTCCTACGTTAACATCGGCGCCTACGTTGACGAAGGCACCATGGTTGATACCTGGGCTACCGTCGGCTCCTGCGCGCAGATCGGTAAAAACGTTCACCTGTCCGGCGGCGTCGGCATCGGTGGCGTACTGGAGCCGCTGCAGGCGAACCCGACCATCATCGAAGACAACTGCTTCATCGGCGCGCGCTCTGAAGTGGTTGAAGGGGTGATTGTCGAAGAAGGCTCCGTCATCTCCATGGGCGTTTACCTGGGTCAGAGCACCAAAATCTACGATCGCGAAACCGGTGAAGTCTTCTACGGCCGCGTACCGGCTGGCTCGGTAGTCGTGTCAGGCAACCTGCCGTCGAAGGATGGTAAATACAGCCTGTACTGCGCGGTGATCGTTAAGAAAGTCGATGCCAAAACCCGCGGCAAAGTCGGCATTAACGAACTGCTGCGCACCATCGACTAAAGCAAATAAAAAGCGGGAGATATCCCGCTTTTTTTATATTTGATGCTGGCGAAAATGGATTTTTTCGTTAATTATTCAATGGTTATGATGCTATCAAAGGTACCGTTATGTACGATAATCTGAAAAGTCTTGGCATTACCAACCCTGATGAGATCGATCGCTATAGCCTGCGGCAGGAAGCTAACAACGACATCCTGAAAATCTATTTTCAGAAAGACAAAGGCGAATTCTTCGCCAAGAGCGTGAAGTTTAAATACCCGCGTCAGCGCAAAACCGTTGTCGCCGACGGCGTCGGCCAGGGCTACAAAGAAGTCCAGGAGATCAGCCCCAATCTGCGCTACGTCATCGACGAACTGGATCAGATCTGCCAGCGCGATCGCACTGAAATCGATCTCAAGCGTAAAATCCTCGACGATTTACGCCATCTGGAAAGCGTGGTCACCAATAAGATCAGCGAAATCGAAGCCGATCTGGAAAAACTTACCCGTAAGTGACAGCGTTCCCGGCGGCGCACCGCCTGACCGGGCAACCAATATAATCTGCCGCTTACGCCATGCATCCTCCAGGCCGGGTAAGGCGAACCGCCTCCCGGCATTTTTATCTCGACGCCCTATCGTTGCTCATCCAGCTGCAGGGCTATATAGAGCAGCAGCCGATCGTCAAAGCTGCCGAGATCCAGACCGGTCAGCTCCGAGATACGGTTCAACCGATACTCCAGGGTATTGCGATGAATAAACAGCGCCTTTGATGTCGCCAGCGGCTGCACGTTATGGCGAAACCACGCCTGCAGCGTACGCCGCAGCAAACCGTTGTTATCCATAGCCTTCAGACGCGCCAGCGGACGGGCCAGTTCATTGGCCTGCCAGCCGCCGCGCAGGCTGTCTAGCAGCACCGGCAGCATCAGATCCTGATAGAAATAGCTGCGGCTCTCCGGCATTCGTTGCTTACCCACCATCATGGTCGTCCGTGCGGTACGGTAAGAGCGGGCGATACTCCCGGGGCCGGTGAAGAAGTTGCCCAGCGCCACGCGAAAGCGGAGCTGACCATTCTCTTTCATCCTGGCGATAAGCTGCTCGACGCGGCGGACGTGATCGTCGGCGTCCCAGCGGCCAAAGCTGTTCAGCGCTGGTTTCAGCACCACCATTTCCGTGAGTGACACAATGGCCACCAGATTATTGCGATCAGGGGTGGTCAGCGCGTTCTGCAACTGCTGCAGTTCCGCCATCGCGCTATCCACGCCGAGCTGGCCGCTGTCCACCTCAATCATCGCCACCACCCGCGGCTGATTGAGATCGATACCTAACCGCTGAGCCCATTCGTTCAGCGCCGGGGTATGCTCTTCCGCCTGAATCAGGTTCATCACCAGCTCTTCGCGCAGGCGGCTGTCCTGCGCAAGGAGATGCATCAGCCGCGACTGCTCCAGCATCATCTCTGCCGTCATGCACACCAGCTCGCCATATTTCCGCAGCGACTCCGGCTCGCCGGTCAGGCCGATCACCCCGACGATTTCACCTTCGAGGCGTAGCGGCAGGTTGATCCCCTGACGCACGCCGTGCAGATGGCGAGCGACCGCATCGTCGATATCCACCACCCGCCCCTGAGAAAGCACCAGCAGCGCGCCTTCGTGCAATTCACCAATTCTTTCCCGATCGCCGCTGCCGATAATCCGCCCGCGGGCATCCATCACGTTGATGTTGGTATCGATGATGCGCATCGTGCGCGCCACAATATCCTGCGCCATTTTGGTATCAAGATGCCAGCCAGCCATGTAATCCTCCCCTATGCAGGGCACCAGCATAAAAGAGTCTCCGTCCTGCTGCATTGTGCATATGCCCGAAGGCGGGGCGAGATATGTGGAGTTGTGGAAGTGGTCACAGAACGAAAAAAAGCCCCTGCCCTCGGCGAGGGAAGGGGCTGTGGCGCTTGCGCTGACGATTACTGCAACAGCAGGTAGATAGAGGCGTCGCCGCGCTGAATGTTCAGCGCCAGCACGGACGGTTTGGCGTCGAAGATTTTCCGCAGATCGGCGATGTTTTTCACCGGCTGCTGATTCGCCCCGACAATGATATCGCCTTTCTTGAGGCCAATCTGCGCCGCCGGGGTGCCGGCTTTCACATTGTTGACCACCACGCCCTTATCCTGACCCTTGTTACTCATTTCCGCCCCTTCAATCCCGTTGAAGATGGTGCTGGAATCCACCTGGGTCTGGTTGCTCTGCTGCAGTTCGACGGTAACGGTGACCGGTTTGCCGTCGCGGAGCAGGCCAAGCTCAACTTTGCTGCCGATAGGCATGGTGCCGACCTGAGCACGTAGCGCGGCGAAGCTGCTGATCGCCTTGCCATTGAGGGTGGTGATCACGTCGCCGGCTTTAATGCCCGCTTTGGCGGCTGCCGAACCTGGCATCACCTGGCTGACAAAGGCGCCGCGCTGGGCGTCGACTTTCATCGCTTTCGCCAGTTCAGAGTTCAGTTCGGTGCCCATGATGCCCAGCTCACCGCGTTTCACCTGGCCATATTTCACCATCTGCTCGGTCAGGTTTTTCACCATGTTGCTCGGGATAGCAAAACCGATACCGATGTTGCCGCCGTCCGGCGCCAGGATGGCGGTGTTAATGCCGATCAGCTCACCGTTGAGGTTCACCAGCGCGCCGCCGGAGTTCCCGCGGTTAATCGCCGCATCGGTCTGGATAAAGTTTTCGTAGTTTTCCACGTTCAGGCCGCTACGGCCCAGCGCGGAGACAATCCCGGAGGTCACGGTTTCGCCCAGACCAAACGGGTTACCGATAGCCACGGTGTAGTCGCCGACGCGCAGCGCATCAGAATCAGCCAGCTTAATCGCCGTCAGGTTTTTCGGATCCTGAATCTGAATCAGCGCGATATCGGAGCGCGGATCTTTGCCCACGACTTTGGCATCAAACTTACGGCCATCGCTCAGTTGAACCTTAATCGTGGTGGCGTTGTCCACAACGTGGTTGTTGGTCACCACATACCCTTTGGCCGCATCAATGATGACGCCGGAGCCCAGCGCCATAAATTTCTGCTGCTGGCCGCCGTCAGGCTGACCGCCCTGTCCACCGCCCTGGCAAAACGGTGAACTCTGGAAAGGCGAACCATCCTGGCAGAACGGCGAGTTATCGCCAAAGAACTGCTGGAAGTTACGCGGCATCCGTGGGGTATTAACAGTGGTGCTACCTTCAACGTTAATGCTCACCACCGATGGCATCACCTTCTCCAGCATCGGGGCCAGGCTTGGCATCTGCTGTGCATTAGTGGCCGAAGATGCCGTTTCTGCCGCGCTCGCAGAGAGCGGGGACAACGCCAGACCTAAACTCAGAGCCAGTGCACTCATTGCTAACGTGGTTTTTTTCATCAGTTTCAATCTCAATATCAGATAACGAAAGTTGCTGTGTACGTGACTATCAGAGTCATTTTATAGCGCTAAGTTCCGGAATTAAGTTTCTGGAAAAAGTAAAAATTTATTGTCCATCTTTACAAAACTCCAGCCTATTCCACCGCCATCAGTCGCCGATATTCATCCCACGCATACAAATCCGTCATTCCGCTGATATAATCCTGGATCAGACGGCAGCGATAATAGTATTCCATCAGCGCAAATTCGGGCGCCGTGCGCACCAGCTTATTTACTGCTTCAACATAGGCCAGCCGGTGACGGGTTGAAAGTTTCTGATACAGCCGGGAGGCAATGGGTAACCGCCGTACCCGCTCCTGCGCCACTAATTCGCTGAAATCCTCCAGAGATAATTTCAGCAGCGGCTGATAGATATCCAGCAGGCCGCTAATCACCCGGTAGCCCTGCAATTCCAGCTGCTCGACATCCGGATGGCTAAAGACCTGTTTCATCGCTACATTTTTATAGAGTTCCAGCAGCTGGCTGCAATCGCTATCGTCCTCAAGCAGCGCATGATTAAAGTCGCCAGTGAAGATGGCCGGCAGGTTATCAATAAATCGGCGCGCCGCGTAGGGCACCAGCTTATTCAGCGTGTTTACCCGCAAATACATAAAAAACTGATCTTCCGCGCTCTGTCGCAGGTAATTAGCTCGCGATTTTTCCCAGGCATTTTCCACTACCTGAGAGAATAACGATCCTTTTTCATGGTTGCCCCAGGCGTCGTAAAGATGCTGATAAAGCTGCTCGGCGCTGAAAATACGTTTTTCAACCGCGTCCTCGAGATCCGCGACGCAATATGAGATGTCATCCGCGGCCTCCATAATCCAGGTTAATGGGAATCGATTGTAAGGTGCCAGATCCAGTTCTTTACGCAGGCGCGCGACATACTCTTCTTCGGCTAAATAATAGCCAGGCTTCTTCATTAAATAACTGTGACTGGCTGGCGTCGCCTCGAACCACCACGCCGGTCGGGTATATTTCAGGATACAGCCCACCTGCGCCCAGGTCAGATTCATCCGCATCAGCGTGTGGACCAGACGAATCCCCTGCGCGTTGCCCTCAAAGCTGCAGAGTTCCTGGCGCACTTTACGCCGCAGCGCATTCAGCGCCGTTTCCCCTTCGTGCAGGCGTAACGCCTGCACCTCGCAGCGATCGTCGGTCAACGGCTGGCCGAGCGCATCGCCGGGGGCCAGGCGCTGGCGAAACCAGTCGTTAATCGCCGCCTCGCCAAAGTGGCCAAACGGCGGGTTGCCAATGTCGTGCATCAGGCAGGCCATTTCAACCACGCTCTCGAATGGCCCGGTCAGCTCTTCCAGGCCATACTCTTCCAGTAGCTTCTGCTCTTTCAGCCTGCTCAGCACTTCTTTGGCGATATAGCGCCCCACCTGCTGCACCTCCAGCGAGTGGGTCAGGCGAGTACGGACCGCCGCGTTGCGCTCCAGCGGGAAGACCTGGGTTTTTTGCTGTAGGCGGCGGATGGCCGGCGAGTTGACGATCCGCCCGCGATCGCTTTCGAAGATCCGCAGGATGTCGCGCTCCGTCTCCACCCGCGGCGGCGAACGGAAGCGTCGACGCCAGTTTATCTTGTTGCGAAAATCAATCTTTGCCATAGCCTCTCCCGCGCGAGCAATACGCTTCCCCTTAAGCGCATGATAGACTATGCAACTAAACCTGACACATCGCGAGTAAATCTATGAAAATTGGCATTATTGGCGCTATGGAAGAGGAAGTTACCCTCCTGCGCGACAAAATCGAAAACCGCCAGACTATCACTATTGGCGGGAGCGAAATCTATACCGGCCAACTTCACGGCGTTGACGTCGCTCTGCTGAAGTCTGGTATCGGGAAAGTGGCGGCGGCGACGGGCGCGACCCTGCTGCTGGAGCGCTGCCAGCCTGACGTGATCATTAATACCGGTTCTGCCGGCGGCCTCGCGCCGACGCTGAAGGTCGGCGATATCGTCGTCTCCGATGAAGCGCGCTACCACGATGCCGACGTCACCGCCTTCGGTTATGAGTATGGCCAACTGCCTGGCTGCCCGGCGGGCTTTAAAGCGGACGATAAGCTGGTGGCCGCCGCCGAAGACTGCATTAAAGCGTTAGATCTCAATGCCGTTCGCGGCCTGATCGTCAGCGGCGATGCCTTCATTAACGGCTCCGTCGCACTGGCGAAGATCCGCCATAATTTCCCGCAGGCAATCGCCGTGGAAATGGAAGCGACCGCCATCGCTCACGTCTGCCATAACTTCAAGGTTCCCTTCGTGGTGGTTCGCGCCATCTCCGACGTGGCCGACCAGCAGTCCCACCTCAGCTTTGAGGAGTTCCTTGCGGTCGCCGCCAGACAGTCCACCCTGATGGTGGAGAATCTGGTACAGAACCTGGCACGTGGCTAAGTCGCTATCCTTCGCGCTTGCCGCGCTGCTGTTACTTGCCCCGGCGTGGCTACTGGCCGCGCCGCGGGTGGTCACCCTCTCCCCCGCCAATACCGAACTGGCCTTTGCCGCCGGGATCACGCCGGTCGGCGTCAGCAGCTATTCCGATTATCCGCCGCAGGCCAAAACCATAGAACAGGTTGCCAGCTGGCAGGGGATGAACCTGGAGCGCATCGTGGCGCTAAAGCCAGAAGTGGTGCTGGCCTGGCGCGGGGGCAATGCCGAACGCCAGGTTAACCAGCTGCAGTCGCTGGGTATTCATGTCCTCTGGGTGCAGACCTCGACGATAGAAGAGATCATCGCCACCCTGCGTCAGCTGGCGCAGTGGAGCCCGCAGCCGGAAAAAGCGCAGCAGGCGGCGCAGGCGATGCAGCAGGAATACGATACGCTGAAAGCGCGCTATGCCAATGCGCCGAAGAAACGCGTCTTCCTGCAGTTCGGATCCGCGCCGCTATTCACCAGTGGTCCCGGTTCGATTCAGGATCAGGTGCTGGGGCTGTGCGGCGGCGAGAATATCTTTGCCACCAGCCGTGTTCCCTGGCCGCAGGTGAGCCGCGAACAGGTGCTGGCCCGCCAGCCGCAGGCGATCGTGGTGACCGGCGACGCCAGCCGCATTGCCGAAGCGCAGCGCTTTTGGCAACATCAGCTCACCATTTCGTTGATTGCGTTACACAGCGACTGGTTTGAACGCGCAAGCCCACGTATTATCCTCGCCGCCAAACAACTTTGTGCGGCGCTTGACCAGGTAAAATAATCATCCGGCACACCGGATGTTCAGTGGGAATCAACGATGCTTGTCTATTGGCTGGATATTATTGGCACGGCTGTCTTCGCGATCTCCGGCGTTCTGCTGGCGGGAAAATTACGCATGGACCCATTCGGCGTGCTGGTGTTAGGCGTGGTGACGGCGGTGGGCGGCGGAACCATCCGCGACATGGCGCTGGCGAATGGCCCGGTATTCTGGGTCAAAGATCCCACCGATCTGGTGGTGGCGATGGTCACCAGCATGCTGACCATCCTGCTGGTCCGCCAGCCGCGTCGGCTGCCGAAATGGATACTGCCCGTTCTTGATGCCGTCGGTCTGGCGGTGTTTGTCGGCATCGGCGTCAATAAAGCCTTTCTCGCCGGCAGTGGTCCGCTGGTGGCGGTCTGCATGGGGGTGGTCACCGGCGTCGGCGGCGGGATTATCCGTGACGTGCTGGCGCGCGAAATTCCCATGATTCTGCGCACCGAGATCTACGCCACCGCCTGTATTGTCGGCGGCATTGTCCACGCTACAGCGCACGACACCTTTCATCTCCCGCTGGAGAATTCGGCGATGATGGGCATGGTGGTGACACTGGTGATCCGTCTGGCGGCGATCCGCTGGCACCTGAAGCTGCCGACGTTTGCCCTGGACGATAACGGGCGGTAGTAAAAGCAAAACGGTAACCTTAAGGTTACCGTTTTTCGCGTTGGCTCCCTCTCGCTGGAGGAGAAGGCGCCCGGTCGCACTCGCTTTAAACGCTGAATGAGGAACCGCAGCCGCAGGTGCTTTTCGCGTTCGGGTTGGTCACGATGAAACGCGAACCTTCCAGACCCTCGGTATAGTCGACGGCGCCGCCGACCAGATACTGCAGGCTCATTGGGTCAACCACCAGGCCGACGCCCTGTTTCTCGATGGTCATATCGCCTTCGTTCACCTGATCGTCAAAGGTGAAGCCATACTGGAAACCGCTGCAACCGCCGCCGGTGATATACACGCGCAGTTTCAGGTTCGGATTATCTTCATCCGCAATCAGGTGTTTTACTTTGTTGGCTGCGGCTTCGGTAAACTCCAGCGGCAACGCTACGTCATCACTCATTTTTTGCTCCCATTGATACTTCTGGCCGGTTAAAGAATAACCGGACCTTTTGAGCCATTATCTAATACCCTGGTAAATCGTTCAAGTATTCTCCCGCGGTGCCTGCTGCGCTTTTGCCGCCTGCTCGGCCTCCTGCTTCGCCAGAGTACGTTGCAGAATGGTCGAATACAAAGGCTTACCGCCGAGGAATTGCGCCAGTAGTGTTGCGCCAAGGCAGGTAATAATCATTGGCAAAATGAGCTGATAGTTATCCGTCATCTCCAGCACCAGCACAATCCCGGTGAGCGGCGCGCGCACCGAGGCGGCCAGCAGCGCCCCCATCCCGGCGATGGCGAAGGTGCCGGCATCGAGATGGTAGGCCGGAAACAGCGGAATAGCCGCCATGCCGAACGCCGTGCCCAGCAAGGTGCCCAGCGCCAGCATCGGCGCGAAGATCCCCCCCGGCGCGCCGGAAGAGAAGCAGATCAGCGTGGTCACCACGCGGGCAATAAAGATAAACAGCAGCAAACCGACAGAGAAATTACCGGCGGCGGCGATGGGGATCAGGTTAAAGCCACCGCCCACCGCGGAGGGCTGCATCAGCCCCAGCAGGCCGCAGATCCCGCCGATGACCCCGCCCATCAATACCCATTTTTTGATATTGCCACCGTGGATGCGCTGGAAGATATCCTGGGTGCGCAGCACCAGGAAGTTAAACAGCGGACCAAAGCAACCAAAGAGCATGCCCAGCACCAGATACAGCCACAGGGTATTCACCGGGGCGTTGCTCAGCTTGCCTACCTCAATGATCGCCGCTTCGCCATTGAAAATACGAAACACAATGCTCGACATGATCACGCCGGTAAATACCGCTTTAATGGAGATCAGGTTGTAGCGAAACTGCGGGCGCATCTCTTCGATGATAAACAGAATACCGGCCAGCGGCGCATTAAAGGCCGCCGAGAGCCCCGACGCCGCACCGGTCGCCAGCAGCGTGTGCCGCGCCTCCGGACTGCGCATGCGGAAGATATCCAGCACCATGCGTCCAATGTTGCCGCCAAGCTGCACCATCGGCCCTTCGCGTCCCAGCACCATTCCGGCGCCCAGGGTCCCCATGCCGCCGATGAATTTCACCGGCAGCACGCGCCACCAGCGCACCGGCCGCAGCTCCTCCAGCGCCCCTTCGATTTCCGGGATCCCGGAGCCGCCCGCCTCCGGCGCAAAGCGGCGCACGAGGAAATAACCGACCATTGCCAGCAGCGCCGACAAGATAAACGCCAGCGGCCAGACCAGATACCAATGATCGGCCACCTGCGCCAGCGCGCCGATCCGCTGGTTCTGCACCCAGTTCACGCTCTTTTCAAACGCCACGCCCACCAGACCGGCCAGCGTGCCAACCACCGCCGCCATCAACAGGACCGCCAGCGGCGTTTTATCGCGCTGAATCAAACGGCGCACCGCATCGCCGCGACGCACCCGCACGAACTGATGTGCTTCAAAAGAGGGAGTTTCTGCTTTCATGCCATTATCAATTATTGGTAATACAAATGAAGAGAGAGGCATTTTAGCCGTCCCGGCGCGCTGCGTCGTCAAAAAAATGCCCTTGCGGCACATTGTTTCAATTGGGCAAAACTTTCATAACCATCCTGGAATAACTTAGAATAGCCGATAAAACATTTTTCACGAACCAGGACCCTGGCCATGAGCAAATCTGAAAATCTATACCATGCTGCGCGCGAACTGATCCCCGGCGGCGTTAACTCGCCGGTGCGCGCCTTCACCGGCGTCGGCGGCACGCCGCTGTTTATCGAACGCGCGGATGGCGCCTATCTTTATGACGTGGACGGGAAGGCCTATATCGATTATGTCGGCTCCTGGGGTCCGATGGTGCTGGGCCACAACCACCCGGCTATCCGCAATGCGGTGATCGAAGCGGC
Source organism: Klebsiella sp. HMSC25G12 (assembly GCF_001807705.1). Classification (NCBI taxonomy): domain Bacteria; kingdom Pseudomonadati; phylum Pseudomonadota; class Gammaproteobacteria; order Enterobacterales; family Enterobacteriaceae; genus Klebsiella; species Klebsiella sp. HMSC25G12. Next base: position 47,857 of record NZ_KV789891.1, read on the forward strand.
GTCCCGCGGCCTGAGCTTTGGCGCGCCGACCGAAATGGAAGTGAAAATGGCGGCGCTGGTGACCGAGCTGGTCCCGACCATGGATATGGTGCGGATGGTAAACTCCGGCACCGAAGCGACCATGAGCGCGATTCGCCTGGCCCGCGGCTTCACCGGCCGCGATAAGATCATTAAGTTCGAAGGCTGCTATCACGGCCATGCCGACTGTCTGCTGGTGAAAGCCGGTTCCGGCGCGCTGACCCTCGGCCAGCCAAATTCGCCGGGCGTGCCTGCCGATTTCGCCAAACATACCCTGACCTGCACCTATAACGACCTCGCCTCGGTACGCGCGGCGTTCGAGCAATATCCACAGGATATCGCCTGCATCATCGTCGAGCCGGTCGCCGGGAATATGAACTGCATTCCGCCGCAGCCGGAGTTCCTGCCGGGCCTGCGCGCGTTGTGCGACGAATTTGGCGCCCTGCTGATCATCGACGAAGTGATGACCGGCTTCCGCGTGGCGCTGGCGGGCGCCCAGGCTTATTACGGCGTGGAGCCGGATCTGACCTGTCTCGGGAAAATCATCGGCGGCGGGATGCCGGTGGGCGCCTTCGGCGGCCGCCGCGAAGTGATGGACGCGCTGGCGCCGACCGGCCCGGTGTACCAGGCTGGTACGCTCTCCGGTAACCCGATCGCCATGGCCGCTGGATTCGCCTGCTTAAGCGAAGTGGCGCAGCCGGGCGTGCATGAAACCCTGACCGAGCTGACCAACCAGCTGGCGGATGGCCTGCTGAACGCGGCGCGCGAAACCGGGATCCCGCTGGTGGTCAATAACGTCGGCGGCATGTTCGGCATCTTCTTTACCGATGCCGAAACCGTCACCTGCTATCAGGACGTGGTGAAGTGCGATGTCGAACGCTTCAAGCGCTTCTTCCACCTGATGCTGGAGGAAGGTGTGTACCTGGCGCCGTCGGCGTTTGAAGCCGGCTTTATGTCCGTCGCTCACAGCGAAGAGGACATTAACAACACCATCGACGCCGCCCGTCGGGTGTTTGCCAAACTGTAAGGTACTTGAACGCCTGGTGGCGCAGGGATTTTCCCGGAGGCGGCGCATTGCGCCTTATCCGGGCTACCAAATTGCACAGCGCTGTAGCCCCGGTAAGCGATAGCGCCACCGGGGAGTTTCCCGGAGGCGGCGCGCTGCGCCTTGTCCGGGCTACCAAATTGCACAGCGCTGTAGCCCCGGTAAGCGCTAGCGCCACCGGGGATATTGAGGCCATCCAGGATCGTTAGCGGCTCTGCTTTCTCAGCAAATAGATAAAGTACGGCGCGCCGATAAAGGTCGACAACAGCCCCGCCGGGATCTGGTAGGGGAACATGATCATCCGCCCGCACCAGTCGGCGAACACCAGCAGCATCCCGCCCGTCAGCCCGGAAATCACCATATGCGGCATCGTCCGGCGGAATCCCAGCATCCTCGCAATATGCGGCGCCATCAGGCCAACGAAACTTAACGGCCCAATGGTGAGCGTCGCCGTCGCCGTCAGGCTCGCCGCCAGCAGCAGCAACCCGATACGCGATGGCGTCAGCGCCATCCCCACCGCCCGCGCCGCCTCGCCGCCCAGCGGCAAAATGGTCAGCCAGCGGCGGCAGAGCGGCGCCAGCGCCAGCAGCGCCAGCATCACCACGCCACTACGCAGCACCATCTCCGGCGTCGCGCTATAGGTCGAACCGGACATCCACGTCAGGATCTGCGCCATGCGCGGATCGCCGCTGGCCTGCAGCATCATCAACAGCATGGTGAAGGCGGTACTCAGCGCCATCCCCGCCAGCAGCATCCGGTGCGGCGAGAAACCGCCGCGCCCGGCGGCGATCAGAATAACCAGCAGCGTTGCCGCCGCGCCAAGGCTGCCGGCAGGCAGCAGCCAGACAAAGGCGTTGCCCGGCACGAAGAACAGCATCAATACCACACCGAACGCCGCGCCAGAGCTGATGCCCAGTACTTCCGGGCTGGCCATCGGGTTGCCGGTCAGGCGTTGAATGATGCAGCCCGCGACCGCCAGCATCACCCCGGCGAACAGCGCCGAGAGCACACGTGGCCAGCGCCAGGGCATCAGTTGCGCCAGCAGATCGCCGCTGGCCCACTGCCAGCCATGGGCATCGCGACCAAAGGTCAGCGCGGCGGTTATCGCCAACAGCAGCAGCGCTAAGCCGCCCAGCGCGAACCACGGCACGTGGCGGCGCTCGATCAACGCTTTATCGCCGCCGTTCATCACCGGGGCGCTGATGCTGCGCAGCCGCGGCAGCAGCCACAGCAATAAAGGCGCGCCAATCAGCGCAGTGACTGACCCGGTCGAGACTTCCCGCCAGACCCGGCTGAGCCAGAGAATAATTTGATCGGAAAGCCACAGGATCAACGCGCCAATTAGCGCCGCCAGCAGCAATCGCGGCAGCAGGCGGCGGGCGCCGAGCATTTTCGCCAGCAGCGGCGCGAACAGACCGATAAAGCCGATAATGCCGACCGCGTTAACCAGCAGCGCGCTGATGGCAATCGCCAGCGTCAGCACGCCAAGCCGCGCCAGAGACAGCGCCAGCCCAAGGTTGCGCGCCACGCCATCATCGAGTCCCATCAGGGTTAACGGGCGTAGCAATAACAGCGTCAACAACGCGCCGCCGAGCAGCTGCGGCCACAGGCGTTGCACCACGCTCCAGTCGGTCTGCGTCAGGGTGCCGGTACTCCACAGGAACATGCTTTGCAGCTGATCGTGATGGAAAATCACCATCAGCTGATTGACCGCGCCGCAATAGAGACTCACTACCAGGCCGGCCAGGATCAGCGTCACCGGCGACAGACGTTTGCCCCACGAGACGCCAAACACCAGCGCCCCCACCAGACAAGCCCCAGCCAGCGCCGCAAACTGCGAGGCCAGCACGCCAGGGATGGCCCATAGCGTCGTCACCGTCATTCCCAGCTGTGCGCCGGTGGCGACGCCGAGCGTGGTTGGCTCCGCCAGCGGGTTACGCAGCACCTGCTGGAACAGCACGCCGACCAGCCCCAGCCCGGCGCCGACCAGCAGCGATATCGCCAGCCTCGGCAGCAGGCTGTAATGGAACAGCATCTGGGCGATATTATCGATATCCGGCTGCCACAGCGCCTGACGCCATTGCGCGTAAGGTAAAGCGACATTGAGGTTGACGATGCTCAGCGCGAAAGCGGCAACCAGCAGCCCGGTCAGCAGGAAAATGGCTAACGGCGAGAGACGCGCGTTCATACCGCCGCCCTCCCCTGCGCATCGGCCAGCACGCGGGCGAAATGCATCGCCGACAGCGTCGCGCCATAGAACCATACCGCCGGAAGGCGCTGGAAACGCCCGGCGCGCACGAAAGGCATCGCCTGCCACAGCGGGGTCGCCATCAGCTGGGCCATCTCCCGATCGTTGCCATGATCGAAACAGATCACATCGGCCTCTTTAAATTCCGCCAGCCGATCGATGCCTACGGTGATACTGCCCCAGAATGCCGCTTCGCCGCGCCAGGCGTTTTGAATGCCAAAGCGGTCAAGCACCTCCTGGAACAGGCAGTTCTCACCAAATACCAGCACGTGGCGGGCATCGAGCAGCGAAATCATCAGCAGTGGGCGATCGCCACGCCGGGCAAATCGCGGACGCAGGTTCTCCATCAGCGCGTCGAACTCCGCCAGATGGCGCTTCGCCTGCTGTTGTTTACCCAGCAGGTCGGCCATTTCCAGTAGCGAACGCTGGGCCATCGCCAGCGGCCGTTTGCCGTCGCTGAAGGTGAAACCACGGCCAGGCGCGATACGCGCCAGCTTTTCTGGCGACGGGCCATAGCCTGCCGACCAGACGATAAACGACGGTTTCATCTGCGTCAGCAGCTCAAGATTGGGTTCGGTGCGCAGGCCGACATCGATTACCGACGCGGGCAGCGCGGGTTCGTTCACCCACAGGCGATAGTTGGGAATGTCGGCCACGCCGTAGGGCGTGACGCCAAGCGCCAGCAGCAGTTCGGCCGGCAGCCACTCCAGCGCGACGACGCGCTGCGGGTCAATGTTCGCCGCCTGCGCGCCGCGCATCTGCCACAGCAGCGGCGAGAGCGCCATCGCGGTCAGCAGGCGGCGTCGGGTTATCAGAGTTGGGTTCATCATCAATAGACAAAACTTACCGGCGCCGCGCCCGCCGGGTGCGGCAGGATCCCCATCGGGATGCCGTAGATTTGTTCCAGCGTGTCGCTGCGCATCAGTTCTGCTGGCGTCCCCTGGGCGATCATTTCCCCACCGCGCAGCGCGACCAGATAATCGCAGTAGCGGGCAGCCATATTGATATCATGCAGGACTGCGATCACCGTCAGGCCACGCTGCTGGCTGAGACGATGCACCAGCGCGAGCACATCGACCTGATGGGCGATATCCAGCGCCGAGGTCGGTTCATCAAGCAGCAGACAGCGGCTATCCTGCGCCACCAGCATGGCGATCCACGCCCGCTGACGCTCGCCGCCGGAGAGACTGTCCACCAGCCGCTGCGCCAAAGGCTTCAGCCCCACCAGCGCGATCGCCTCTTCCACCTTTTCGCGATCCGCCACGCCGAAGCGCCCCAGCGCGCCATGCCACGGGTAGCGACCTATCGCCACCAGCTCGCGAACTGTCATCCCTTCCGCCGCCGGCAGCTGCTGCGGCAGATAGGCCACTTTGCGGGCAAACGCCTTGCTACTCCAGCTCTCCAGCGGCTGGCCGTCCAGCAGCACCTCGCCCGCGGAAGGCGGCTGATGGCGGCCGAGCATTTTCAGTAATGTGGATTTGCCGGAACCGTTATGGCCTATCAGGCCAGTCACTTTTCCTGCCGGGAAGGTTAACGAAAGGGGGTAAAGCAGCGTGCGACCCGGTACGCGAAAGGTCACGCCATTTAACGCAAAGGTGGTCTCAGAGTGAGGAGTCTGTTCCTGCATAGCAACAACCTGATGTTGGGCGCGGCGAACCGCGCCCGTGAGTAGTTAGAAGCGGAAGGTTGCGGTCGCGACAACCTGACGTCCCGCACCCCAGTAGCAGGCGTATTCGCTATAGCAGCTGGAGACATATTCGCGGTCAAACAGGTTGTTGACGTTGACGCCGACCGAAGAGCCCGGCAGGCCAAAGCGCGCCAGATCGTATTTGACCGTCGCATCCATCAGCGCATAACCGGCCACATTGAAGGCATCATTTTTGTTACCGGTGCTGGTGTCAGTTTTGTAATAGCTGACCGTAGAACCGATATAGCGCGCCCCGGCGCCGACCGTCAGACCGCTGAGCGCGGTTTCGTGGAAGGTGTAATCCGCCCACAGCGACGCCATGTTACGCGGCACTTCCGCCGGACGCTTGCCGTTGAACACCGTATCGTGAGTGTATTCCGCATCGGTATAGCTGTAGGCCGCGGTGACGTTGATATTGGCGTTCACCGCCGCTTTCGCCTCCAGCTCAAGGCCGCGGGAGCGGATCTCGCCGGTCTGGATGCTGAACGCCTGGTTAGCCGGATCCGCCGTCAGGTTCTTATCTTTGGTCAGCTGATAGACCGCGGCGGTGACCACCACTGGCATATCTTTCGGCACATATTTCACGCCAGCTTCATACTGCTTGCCACGCGACGGATCGAACGGCTGGCCGTTAAGCCCGGAGCCCGATACCGGCTCGAAGGATTCGCTGTAGCTGAAGTACGGAGAGATGCCGTTATCAAACAGGTAATTGATACCGCCGCGCCAGGTGAACTGCTGGTCGTGATTCTCCGCCAGGCTGTTGCTGGAGCGAGTTAACGTTGAGGTGGTGGCGTAATCGTAACGGCCGCCCAGGGTCATGACCCACTTATCCCACTCCATCTGATCCTGCGCGTACAGGCCCGTCTGCTCCATTCGGTTGAGGACCGCGTACGGGAAAGTGACCTGAATATTCGGGTTGCCGTATTGCGGGTTGCTCATGCTGATAGGATCCGCCGTCCCGTAGTCGGCATCCACATCGTTGCGCATTCGTGAGTAATCCACGCCGGTCAGCAGCGTATGGCTGACCGCGCCGGTGGCGAAAGCAGACTGCAGCTGGGTATCGACGGTAAAGGTGTTCAGGTGCTCATCAGAACGCACATAGGCGCGATTCATGTAGCCCGGGGCGACATAGCCATTCCCGTACACCGAGCGATACAAGGTATCGACTTCGGCATAGCGCAGGTTCTGCCGCACGGTAAAGGTGTCATCAAACTGATGGGAGAAGCTATAACCCACCATCTTCTGGCGGCGCGAGATCTTATTATCCGCCTCGCCTTCGTTGAAATCGGTCGGCAGCTTGTGCGCCTTCCCGTTGGCATCGTAATACGGCACCACGGTGCCTTCGCGCGGCAGCCAGCCGTAGTAGCCCGCATCCGGGTCATTCTGGAAGTTGCTCAGGAAGGTGAAGTCGGTTTTATCGTCCGGGCGCCAGCTAAAGGACGGCGCCACCGCATAGCGTGTAGACTTCGCCATCTGCTGCTGGGTATCCTGGCTGCGGCCCAGGCCGGTCAGGCGATAGGACCAGACGCCGGCATCATCAATGGCGTCGCTGAAGTCAAACCCGGTCTGCCACAGGTTGTCGGTGCCCATCTTGAACTGCACTTCTTTCAGCGGCTCAGTGGTCGGGCGTTTGCTGACCATGCTGACGATACCGCCAGGGTTGCTGTTGCCGTACAGCACCGAGGTTGGCCCGCGCATCACTTCCACGCGCTCGAGGAAATACGGGTCCATGGAGACTTCAGAGTAGTTATTTCCCTGCAGCTTCATGCCGTCCAGATACTGGTTGGTATTGACGGTCGTCGAGGTAGTGAAACCGCGGATGGTGACCACATCATAGGTGGTCGAGCTACCGCGGGTGGAGAAGACGCTCGGCGTATAGGAGAGCGCCTCTTTTACCGTGGTCGGCTGGCGCATCTCCATCTCCTGGCGCGTGACCACCGAGACAGACTGCGGCGTTTTTTCGATCGGGGTATCGGTTTTCGTCGCCGTGGCAGAGCGTTTTGCCGCGATGGTCGGCGCCGGTCCCCAGGCGCTTTCCTGGGCGGCAGGTGCCGCAACGACGGTGATAGTCTCTTCTTGTTTCGGTTGTTCCGCAGCCTGTGCATAGACAGACATGCCGCTAACCGCCGTGGCTACTACGACTGCGATTTTACGCAGCGAGTGATTTGGCTGAGCAGTTTTTGGACGCGCCATGGGTATATCTCTGATGAAAGTGAATGATAACGTAAACGATAATTATTATTATGACGGGCGATATAATAGGCGAAACGCCGAAGGCAAGGCAAGCGATATGCCAGCCTGGCGAGACCGAAGGCCGAATTAATAACCAGATAGTTATTATGGAGTTAAAGAGGCGTTAACTTTTTTACAGGTATAAAAAAACCCCTTAATACTTTCGTATTAAGGGGTCGGGTTGTGCGGCCAAAATCAGTTACTGCCGAACATATCCTTGATCCAGCCCGCGACGCCGTCGCTCTTCTCCTGCTGCTTCGGCTGTTGCTGCTGTTGCTGTTGCTGTTGCTGTTGCTGCTGCGGCTGCTGTTGCCCGGACTGATTAAACGGGTTGTTCGCTTCCTGCTGCTGCAACTGCTGCTGCTGCATCATCTCTCCCTGGCGGCACAGCGCATCCGGCTGCGTCGTCCAGACCGGCAGCGAACGGACGCCACCGCTGCAGACGAGGTTGCCGTTGCTGTCCACGCCCATGTCGACCACGTCTTCCGGCGCCGTCAACGCCAGCGGCGTCGGCGTCTGGTTCGCCAGATAGCGCTGGTAAATCGACATCGCGCCGCTGGCGCCGTACAGTTTGGTCGGCTGGTTGTTGTCGCGGCCCACCCAGGTGATGGTCACCTGGCTACCGTCGATGCCGGCGAACCAGGTATCGACGTTATTGTTGGTGGTCCCGGTTTTCCCCGCCAGATGCAGGCCCGGATACTTCGCGCCCAGCTGACGCCCCGTGCCGCGCTGCACCACCTGCTGCATGGTCCACAGCGTCATGTAGGCCGCCTGGGCAGGCACGGCGCGTTCCGCCTGCGGGTAGCTCTGGTAAAGCACCGTGCCATCTTCCGCAATCACTGACCGCAGGGCGGACAGCGGCGCACGGTTGCCGCCGCTGGCAATCGTCTGGAAGGCCTGCGCCACTTCAATCGGCGTCAGGTTCAGCGCACCCAGCAGCATCGCCGGCACCGCGTTGAGCTGATTCTTCGGCGCCCCCAGTTTAGTCCAGGTATCGACGACCGCCGGCAAGCCCAGCGCCATCCCGAGGTTAACCGTCGGGACGTTCATCGAGCGGGTCAAGGCATCCACCAGCATCACCTGGCCGCTGAAGCGACGATCGTCGTTCTGCGGGGACCACGTCTGGCCGTTGGACAGGCGAATGGTCACCGGCGCATCGGCGATCCAGGTGTTCAGGCGATACTGGTTCGGCTGGCTCAGCGCGGTCAGATAGGTCGCCGGCTTGGCCAGAGAACCAATCGACCGGCGGGCCTGCATCGCGCGGTTGTAGCCGGCGAACTGCGGCTCCGCGCCGCCGACCATCGCCCGCACTTCACCGGTAAAGCGGTCCACCACCACCATGGCGGTTTCCAGATCTGCCAGCTTGCGCTGTTTCTTCAGTACCGGGATCCCTTCAGTAGCCGCTTTTTCCGCCGCATCCTGCGCCACCGAGTCGAAGGTGGTGAAGATCTTCACGCCGGAGAGATCTTTCACTTTATCGCCCAGCTTCGCCTGCAGCTCCTGACGAACCATCTGCATAAAGGCCGGCTGCGGTGAAATCACCCCGCCGCGCGGCTGCACGCCCAGCGGACGCGCGCTCAGCATATCGTACAGCTCCTGGTCGATAACCTGCTGCTGCTGCAGCAGACGCAGCACCAGATTGCGTCGCTCAAGGGCCAGTTTCGGGTTGCGCCACGGGTTATACACCGACGCCCCTTTCACCATCCCCACCAGTAGCGCCTGCTGATCGAGGCTCAGCTCTTCCACCGGACGGCCAAAGTAGTACAGGCTGGCCAGCGGGAAGCCGCGAATTTCATTATCGCCGCTCTGGCCGAGGTACACCTCGTTCATATACAGCTCAAGGATGCGATCCTTGCTGTAACGGGCATCGACGATCAGCGCCATATACGCTTCGTTGGCTTTACGCCAGTAGGAGCGCTCGCTGGAGAGGAACAGGTTTTTCACCAGCTGCTGGGTCAGGGTACTCGCCCCCTGCACCGTACGACCTGCCGTCAGGTTCGCCAGCACCGCGCGGCCGATGGAATACAGGCTGATACCATCGTGCTCGTAGAAGTGGCGGTCTTCGGTCGCCAGCAGCGTATCCACCAGCAGATCCGGGAAGCCACTGCGCTTCACGAACAGGCGCTGCTCACCGTTCGGCGACTGCAGCATGGTAATAAGACGCGGATCGAGACGGAAGAAACCGAACTGGCGGTTATTATCCATATTCTCGATGGTCTCCAGATGGTCGCCATCGAAGGTCAGACGCGCGCGCACCTGCCCTTCTTTACTGTCCGGGAAATCGAACGGACGACGGATCATCTCGATGCTGTTGGCCTGCACGGTGTATTCGCCCGGGCGCGTCATCGCGCTGACCTGACGATACTGGGTGGCGTTCAGCAGACGCACCATCTCGTTTTTGCTGATCTGCATGTCCGGCTCAAGGTTCACCATCCGGCCATAAACCGCGGCCGGCAGCTCCCAGACTTTACCGTCAATGCGGCTGCGGATTTTCTGATCGAGGTAGACGCCATAGGCGGCAATCAGCACCGCGAAGACAATCCCCAGCTTGACCAGCAGCCACAGCCAGCGGCGCTTACGACGAGGTTTGCCACCGTTGCCTTTTCCTTTTCTCGGCACCGGTTTCTCATCCTCATAATCATCGTCATCATACTCATCGTCGTAGTCCTCTTCCCGGACCCGGCGACGGGTAACTTTTTGTTTTGTCGGACGTGAGGGTCTCCCCTTACGTCCGATAGGCTCGCGGTCATCTCCCGCCATGCTTTTTCTCCGCAACGTTCAGGCGCAAGGGCCTGATTCTCAATACTTCCCCTGCACAGAGGAAGAAGAAATCTCTCAAATTAACGTCCAGGCTGCTTATCCTTCGGACGACAACCTGCTGGCAGGCAGGACATGCCGCCAGCCTTTCATGAGGTTGGTTTGCTTCGTTTTACATGATATTAACAATAAAAATTCACCATAAAATCATTATGTTAAACGCATCATCAGCAGAAATGGTCAGAACATAGCACGTAATGTTCAGGGCATACAGGATAGCACTAAAATGCGACATTCTTAACCAGCATTTTACCTCCTGCGCACGTAACAAGATGGGAAAGAGTATGTTTTTTAATAACATAAAAAATGACGCTCGCCCTGATGCCAAATGCGGCGGCATCGCCTCACACCGAAAATATATTTCCCGGACGACAACATTTATTATTGAGAGAAGTAAAGGGAATTAATCGAGTTTCTTCCAATAAAAATGAGAGCCTGTTAACATTTATGCAGAATAATATTTTATGATGACACCAGGAAAATCTTTGTTAAACTAGCGGCCAGTGATTCATTATTTTGATTACTTTACTATGCGCATTCCGCTTATATTTTCGCTTTGCGTGGTCGCCGTGCTCTCTGGCTGCCAACAGAAACCCGCCTCAACGCTCAGCCCGGCCATCAGCAGCCAGGCGCAGCTGGAGCAGCTCTCGTCGGTAGCAGCCGGGACGCGCTATCTCAAGAATAAATGTAATCGTAGCGATCTGCCCGCCGATGAAACGATATATCGGGCAGCGGTGAATGTCGGCAAAGCGCGCGGGTGGGGAAATATTGACGTGGCGACGTTAAGCCAAAATAGCGACCGGCTTTATCAACAACTTTTGCAGGACAGCACTCCGGAAGCCACACAGTGTAGTCAATTTAATCGCCAGCTCGCTCCCTTTATTGCCAGCTTGCGCAGCGACTAAACAAAATATTCTCAACGCGCATTTTATTGCGCGTAGCCCTTATTCCCCTTTCGGCTCCTCGTCAATTTTCCCGCCTGGCCAGTCATCCAGCGCCGCCAGGGTAAATGTTGTGCCGTTGAAGCTAAAGATCGTCACATCCTGCTGGATCTGCTCCACCACCAGATTGGGCAGCGGGGAATCACCCTCCGACCACGCTTTGCCGTTTAACACAATGCTGCGCTTTTCCGGTAGCGAGGCATAGACATGGGCGCTATAGCGCAGGGGCGGCAGCGTATCGCTGTCCATTACCGGCGCCGCAGGCGCGCTGGGTTTTACCGCCGACGGCGGGTTTTTTGGCGCGGTCTCCCCGGCGGCGGTTAACGGCAAAAGCGCCGCATGAGCCACCGGCAGAGGCAGCGTTTGCGGCGGTGACGGATGGCGCCACTGCTCGCCGCCAAACCAGCCGAGCGCGATAAATAATCCGGCGTACAGCGGGATAATCCAGCCGGGGATCTGCACCATCCGGCCGCGGCTTACCGGCGCGTCTGCCTGCGCGGTGGACGGCTGAGGCGCCGTCAGCGGCGAGATGCCTCTTTCACTATCATCACGAACAATCACAACCGTCTCCTGTTCCCTCACGGTGCAGAGAAGGCGCCCTTACGGGCGCCCCAGACTGCTGACAAAGTGCATTCTTCAGAGATTGCCCGGCGGCGCTACGCTAGTGCGGGCCGACAGACAACTGCATAACTGTTTGATATTGCCGTCTTTCGTAGGCCGGGTAAGGCGAAAGCCGCCACCCGGCAGAAAGGCGAGCACAATAACGAAACAGGTTTGTCATCAGCCAGAGGCGCCCTTACGGGCGCCCCACGTTATGTTATTTACTGCTCACCGGCAGGCCAGCGCCCTGCGATTCCCCCTGTGGCAGCTCGAGGACCGCTACCGACCAGGCCGGCAGCGTGACCGAGCCGTCAGCGGCAACCTGCACGCCGCTCGCCAGCGAACGGTCGCCTGCCGCCTGCTGGATGGCGCTCAGCTGCAGCGATGTGCCGGCGAAGTCCTGCAGCGTCCGGCTTTCCGGTGCGGCGTTGATCGCCACCACGATGCCGTCGACACGGCTGTCCAGACTGGCGCCAGCCTGCATCCCATCATCGATGGTCATCACCAGCAGACCCGTCTGCTGATCGGCGCCGGTATTGCGGAAGTCCACGCGCTTCATCACCGTCGCGCCGTCACCGAGGGTAAACAGCGGAGAGGATTTACGCAGCGCGGTCAGCTCCTGATAAAACGCGGTCATCTGCTTGAGCTCCGTTTCACCCGGGGTCGCCACCGCGTCTTTTACCCGGGCGATGATGTCATAGTTGCTGCCATCATCGCTGCTGCGCGGCATACCGACGTTGTAGTTGTTGTCCTGCAGGGAGTAATCCACGCGGTTAAACCAGTCACCGGAATCATACGAATCGCGGGTAAAGGATTTAGAGCGCAGCAGCTCCGAGCCCTGCTGGTCAAAGGCGATCCCCTGGCCGAGCATCACCGTCGCCAGCGACACCGCCTGCATCCGGACGCGGGTATCGAGATCCGCCTCCTGAGCAGCTTTATAGCTGATCATGTCCCACAGCGTTTGGTTGTCGTGTTTTGACACATAATTCACGACTTCCGTCGGGTCAGCCGCATAGCCGCCAGGCGCGCCGTTATAGTCAATCTCGCTGCCTTTCTTCACCGCGCCGTCTTTGTCGATCAGCACGAAGTCCGCGAGGTTACCGGCCATGCCCAGACGGGTCAGATCGGCGAGGTGGCGCGCCTGATCGTCGGTCATGCTGGTCAGCTCATTCGGCAGAACGCCGGCGCCGCTGCCCACCCCCTGATTCTGGCGCAATGCATCGCCGGAATCGAACGGCCCGCCGCCGCGCACGGCGTCACGCAGACGATCGGAGAACGTGCCGATCCCGGTGCCTTTCAGATTGATTTGCGAGGCAATTTCAAAGCGATCGCTCTGGTTGGAATCCCAGCCTTCACCAAAGAAATAAATGTCCGGGTTCAGCGCTTTAATGCGCTCCCAGGCCGAGAGGATCTGCGCTTTCGGATGATAGCCCATCAGGTCGAAGCGGAAGCCATCGATCTTATAATCGGTGGTCCATACCGCCAGTGAATCGGCGATAAGCTTGGCGAACATCCGGTGCTCTGGCGCCGAGTCGGAGCAACAGGTGGCCGATTCCACGCTGCCGGTGGTTTCATTCAGGCGCTGATAGTACCAGGGGACGATCTTATCCAGCACCGAGGTGCGGTCGGTCGGGCCGGCGGCGTTGGTGTGGTTGTACACCACGTCCATAATGACGTTCATTCCCAGATCCTGCTTGATCGCCTGAATCATGGTGCGGAACTCTTTAATGCGCGCCGTGCCTTCCGGATCGGTGGCGTAGGATCCTTCCGGCACCGTGTAGTGGAACGGATCGTAGCCCCAGTTATAGGAGTCGGTCTGCGCCACCAGCGTATTCAACGCCTGCACCTGCGGGTTATCCTTGCTGTCGTTCTGCTTCAGTTGGGTCAGCACCTCTTCGACCGTCGAACCGCTGTCGCAATAGCCCGCGAACTCGCTGCTCTTCACCGCGCTGTTGATCTCGCACAGGCGACTGAACGGCTGCTGAATATCGGCGACTTTGTCGCTGAACTCATTGACCGTCGCCAGATCGAAGACCGGCAGCAGCTCAATATGGGTCACTCCCGAGGCCGACAGCTGTTTCAGATGCTGGACCATATTGCTCTCCTGGGCGGTGAGCGCCAGATACTTACCGCGCAGTTCGGCGGGAACGGTTTGATCCCAGGCAGAGAGATCGCGAATATGCGACTCGTGGATCGTCATTTTCGCCAGGTCGGCTTTGGTTTTCTGCGCGTGCGGCATCGTCAGCCCGTCCCAGCCTTCCGGCTTCAGCGCGCTGTCGTTGAGATCGACCACCTGGCTGTACTCCGAGTTGGTCGACAAACTATGGGCGTAGGGATCGGTCACTTCGTACTGCTCGACTTTACGCGACTGCGGGAGGTAGACGGTCATCGCGTAGCGGTAGAACGCGCCCTTCAGGTCGCTCCCGCCCTGCCAGGACCAGGCGCCGGAGGCGCTGTCGCGGGTCATCGGATGGCTGGCCACCACCTTCTTGTCGGCGCTGTAGACCACCAGCTCAACCTGCTGCGCCGTGGGCGCCCAGACGCGGAAGGTCACGCCGCTATCAGTTAGCTGGGCGCCATAGCTCAGCGCCTCGGCGGCAGCGGCATAGGTATCGTCCAGCACGCCGGCGGTCTGCACCTGGGTGGCGGAGCTCAGGATCCCGTCGCTTTCGGCGGATATCGCCACCGTCTCGCCCTGCAGCAATTCATCGACGTTGACATCATCCGGCAGCTTAAAGGCAGGATAGCTGGCGAGATGCGGGAAGCGCATACTCACCTGCTGGCTGACAGTAGTGGGGGTCAGCTTGACATATTTATCGGTAAATTCGCCGTTACTGTCGGCGGCCACCTTACTGCTGTGGCTGTAATAGAGGCGCACAATGGGTTTATTTTCGCCGCCCGGCCACAGCAGGGTGGTTTTATCGACCCAGTGCGCATCGGCCAGCGCCACGCCAAAGGCGGCGCGGAAGGCGTCGGCGCGGGAGTCATAGACCGCGCTGTTGCCAGCGATGACCGATACCGTGCGATCGGTGAAATCACCAAAAGAGACGCGCAGGTCGCTGTCGATAAGCTTATTGGTGCCATCGCGGACGATAACGTTGATACATCCGCTCTCTTTAGTCAGCGGGATCACCCAGTAAGGGCCATATTTGTCGCTGCCGGTCGGCGTAGTGCTGACATCATTCCAGTCCGCCACCGGCGCGCTCAGCGCATCACAGGTTTCGTTATTCCATAGATAGAGGTTTTTAGTCGCATAGTCGGCCGGCGTGCTGCTGGTGATGCCGGCGATATCGACAAGGTGAATGACAGCCTGGTTGGCGGAAGCCTGCGCCGCTTCGCCAGGGACGGCAACGTCCGGTAAGCGGACGACCACATCCTGCGGGTCGGGCGTACCGGGCGTGCCTGGGTTGCCAGGATTGCCTGGTGAACCCGGTGAGCCAGAGGGTGAAGAGGAAGAGCTGTTATCACAGCCACTCAATAATACTAACGATCCAAGAAATAGGGCATGACAGGTATATCTGAGCATTCGATAGTCCCTAATATGCTTATTAAATTATAAAAGGTAAGAAAGGATGAATATCTTTACAGCGCGCTAATTAGATATTTTTGCTTTCCGGGGCGCAATCATCCCCCACAAATGAGAGGGGGGCGTAGGAAGCCGGGGGAGTAAATCAATAAAGGGAATGACGACCCGAAACCGCAAACTGATTATGATTCGCCACGCTTATCGCCACTCTCCGGCAATAAATAATTCAAAAGCCAATAATCACCTACCTGTTTCGGTAGGGTATTACGCCAACGTGCAGAAAAATAAATTAGCAAAGGAATTAAAATGCCAGTTTCTGTGATGGGGTTAACAAATATAAATAAAGGGATAATTAAATTATTACCACAAATTGTGACGCTCATCATATTAATAACCGCTATCCCCCAGCTGGCGAAATTAACCTGGCGCGTGGTATTCCCTGTGAGTCCTGAGGATATTTCCGCCCTGCCATTAACCGCTTCTCCAATGGCGGAGTCGGAATTAAAAACCGAACGGCCTGTATTTACCCTGTTTGGTCTGGCGGCAAAAAACAACCCCGCGCCAACGGATGCAACCCACCTCAATCAGGTGCCGGTTTCCAGCCTGAAACTACGCCTTACGGGTCTGCTCGCCAGCAGTAACCCGGCACGATCCATCGCCATTATAGAAAAAGGAAATCAGCAGGTTAGCCTTAGTTCCGGCGATACTATCCCGGGGTACGATGCGCGGATCGTCGCCATTCTTCCCGACCGGATCATCGTTAACTATCAGGGACGCAAAGAGGCCATTTTGTTATTTAACGATACCCGCGCGCCGTCGTCATCGCCCGCTACAGCGGCCACTCCGCCTCTTGTGAAGCAACTCCGCGAACAGCCGCAAAATATCCTCACTTATTTATCTATTTCGCCGGTGCTCAGTGGCGACAAACTGCAGGGCTATCGCCTTAATCCAGGCAAAGACGCCTCGCTATTTCGTCAATCCGGCCTGCAGGAAAATGATTTAGCCATTGCCCTAAATGGCATTGATTTACGCGATCAGGCGCAAGCACAGCAGGCGCTGCAACACCTGAATGAACAGACCGAAATAACGCTGACCGTTGAGCGAGAAGGTCAACGACACGATATCGCTTTCGCGCTGGGGGATGAATAATTGCCAACCATAAAACGACTGCGGAAAATGCTGACTGTGCTGCTGATATTAACGCCGCTGCTATTTCGTCCGGCCATCGCAGAAGAATTTTCCGCCAGCTTTAAAGGCACCGATATCCAGGAATTTATCAATACCGTCAGCAAAAACCTGAATAAAACGGTGATTATCGATCCCAGCGTGCGCGGCACCATTACCGTACGCAGTTACGATATGCTCAATGAAGAGCAATATTATCAATTCTTCCTTAGCGTGCTGGATGTGTATGGCTTCGCCGTGATCAATATGAATAACGGCGTACTGAAGGTGGTGCGGGCTAAAGATGCGAAAACCTCGGCCGTCCCGGTCGCCAGCGAGGCAGCACCGGGCGAAGGCGATGAAGTGGTCACCCGGGTGGTGCCCCTGACCAACGTCGCCGCCCGCGATCTCGCCCCGCTGCTTCGCCAGCTGAACGATAACGCCGGCGCCGGCAGCGTGGTCCATTATGAGCCCTCCAACGTATTGCTGATGACCGGCCGCGCAGCGGTCATCAAACGCCTGCTGACCATTGTCGAGCGCGTCGACAACGCCGGGGATCGCAGCGTGGTGACCGTTCCCCTCTCCTGGGCCTCCGCCGCGGAGGTGGTCAAACTGGTTACCGAGCTCAATAAAGACAGCAGTAAGTCGGCGCTGCCGGGCTCGATGGTGGCGAACGTGGTGGCCGATGAGCGCACCAACGCGGTACTGGTCAGCGGCGAGCCGAACTCGCGCCAGCGCATTATCGCCATGATCAAACAGCTCGACCGCCAGCAGGCGGTGCAGGGCAACACCAAAGTGATCTACCTGAAGTACGCCAAAGCCGCCGATCTGGTGGAGGTCCTCACCGGGATCAGCAGCTCACTGCAGAACGATAAGCAAAGCGCCAAACCGGTGGCCGCGATCGACAAAAATATCATTATCAAAGCCCACGGCCAGACCAACGCCCTGATCGTCACCGCGGCGCCGGACGTGATGAACGATCTTGAGCGAGTAATCGCCCAGCTCGATATCCGCCGCCCGCAGGTGCTGGTGGAGGCGATTATCGCCGAAGTGCAGGATGCCGACGGCCTCAACCTCGGTATCCAGTGGGCCAATAAAAATGCCGGCATGACCCAGTTCACCAACAGCGGGCTGCCGATCTCCACGGTTATCGCTGGCGCCAACCAATACAACAAAGACGGTACCGTCAGCAGCTCGCTGGCCAGCGCTCTGGGCTCGTTTAACGGTATCGCCGCCGGCTTCTATCAGGGGAACTGGGCGATGCTGCTCACCGCCCTCTCCAGCAGTACCAAGAACGATATTCTGGCCACCCCCAGCATCGTCACCCTCGACAACATGCAAGCCACCTTTAACGTCGGCCAGGAAGTTCCGGTATTAACCGGCTCGCAAACCACTTCCGGCGACAACATCTTTAATACCGTCGAGCGCAAAACCGTCGGCATTAAGCTGAAGGTGAAACCGCAGATTAACGAAGGCGATGCCGTGCTGCTGGAGATTGAGCAGGAGGTATCGAGCGTCGCCGACTCGGCCTCCAGCACCAGTAGCGATCTCGGCGCGACCTTCAATACCAGGACGGTGAATAACGCCGTGCTGGTCGGCAGCGGTGAAACGGTGGTGGTTGGCGGGCTGCTGGATAAAAGCGTCACCGATACCGCCGACAAAGTGCCGCTGCTCGGCGACATCCCGGTGATCGGCGCCCTGTTCCGCTCCGAGAGCAAGAAAGTGTCGAAACGCAACCTGATGCTGTTTATCCGTCCGACCATCATTCGCGATCGTGATGAGTACCGTCAGGCCTCTTCCGGCCAGTACACCGCATTCGACAATGCGCAAACCAAACAGCGGGGCAAAGACAGCAGCGAAGCGACACTCAGTAATGACCTGCTGCACATCTATCCAAAGCAGGAGACCCAGGCCTTCCGCCAGGTCAGCGCCGCCATTGACGCCTTTAACCTCGGAGGCCGCCCATGACGCCAGCCGCCGAACGCCGTCCGCTGCTGCCCTTTGCCTGGGCCCGCGCGCATCATCTTGTGCTGCTCAGCGACGGCGAACGCTGCGAAGCGCTGTGCCGCTCCGATACCGCCGCCCGGGCGCTGCTGGAAGCGCGTCGCCTGGCGGACGGACCGATGAGCGTCAGCCGTCTGGCGCCGGACGCGTTCGAGAAAGTGCTGGTGCTCAGCTATCAGCGCGACTCGGCGGAAGCGCACCGCATGATGGCCGATATCGGCAATGAGCTCGACCTCTATACCCTCGCCGAAGAGCTACCGGACAGCGACGATCTGCTCGACAGCGAGGACGACGCGCCGATCATCCGCCTGATCAACGCCATGCTCACCGAGGCCATCAAAGAGAAAGCCTCGGATATTCATATCGAAACCTATGAGCGCCATCTGCAGATCCGCTTTCGCGTCGACGGCGTGCTGCGCGAAATTCTGCGCCCGCAGCGGCGGCTGGCCGCGCTGTTAATTTCGCGTATCAAGGTGATGGCCAGCCTGGATATTGCTGAAAAACGGATCCCTCAGGATGGGCGGATGGCGCTGCGCATCGGCGGGCGGGCGATCGACGTGCGCGTCTCCACCCTGCCCTCCAGCCACGGCGAACGCGTCGTCCTGCGCCTGCTGGACAAAAACAGCGTCAACCTGGATCTGCTGACGCTGGGCATGCCCCCCGCTCTGCTCGATCGGGTCGACGCGCTGATCGCCCGGCCACACGGCATTATTCTGGTCACCGGGCCGACCGGGTCGGGGAAAAGCACTACCCTGTATGCCGCCCTCAGCCGCCTCGACGCCCACGAACGCAATATCATGACCATTGAAGATCCGGTGGAGTATGAGCTGGAGGGCATCGGCCAGACTCAGGTCAACGCCAAAGTCGATATGACTTTCGCCCGCGGCCTGCGCGCCATACTGCGCCAGGATCCGGATGTGGTACTGGTGGGGGAAATCCGCGATGGCGAAACCGCCCAGATCGCCGTCCAGGCCTCGCTGACCGGACACCTGGTGCTGTCGACCCTGCACACCAACAGCGCGCTGGGCGCCATTTCCCGTCTGCAGGATATGGGCGTGGAGCCTTTTTTACTCTCCACGTCGCTGCTGGCGGTGATGTCGCAGCGGCTGGTGCGCCAACTGTGCCCGCACTGTCGTCAGCCCACGCAGGCGGATGCCGACACCGCCCGGCAGATGGCGGTCCCGGTCGGCGCGCGGCTGTGGCAGCCCAAAGGCTGTCCGGAGTGTAATTTCATCGGCTATCGCGGGCGCACCGGTATTCATGAACTGCTGCTGGTTGACGACCGCGTCCGCGCCGCCATCCACCGCGGCGAGAATGAGATCACCCTGATCCAGCAGCTGGGGCCAGCCTGGCAAACCCTGCGCCATGCCGGACGCGACAAAGCGCTGGCGGGGATCACCAGCTGGGAAGAGGTGATGCGGGTCACCGAACAGCAAACGACGGAAAGCGTCTGAGATGGCCCTGTTTCGCTATCAGGCACTGGACCCGCAGGGCAAAACCCGCCGCGGCGTTCAGCAGGCCGACTCCGCCCGCCACGCCCGCCAGCTGCTGCGGGACAACGGCTGGCTGGCGCTGGAAGTGACCGCCGCCGACCCGGCGCGCCGGCTGTGGCGCGGCGGATCCCTCACCCGGCGCACCAGCGCCGGTGATTTAGCCCTGCTCACCCGCCAGCTGGCCACCCTGGTTGCCGCCGGGATCCCGCTGGAAAAAGCGCTCGATGCCGTCGCCCAGCAGTGCGAAAAGGCGCCGCTAAGAACGTTAATGGCCGGGGTGCGCAGCAAAGTACTCGAAGGCCATTCGCTGGCGGAGGCGATGCGCGGCTATCCCGCCTGCTTCGATGGACTGTTCTGCGCCATGGTGGCGGCTGGCGAAACCTCCGGCCATCTCGACGGCGTGCTGAACCGGCTGGCGGACTATACCGAGCAGCGCCAGCAGCTTCGCGCCCGCCTGCAGCAGGCAATGATCTATCCCATCGTGCTAACGCTGGTCGCCATCAGCGTGATCGCCATTCTGCTCTCCACTGTGGTCCCAAAAGTCGTTGAGCAGTTTGTTCATCTGAAACAGGCCCTGCCGTTCTCCACCCGGCTGCTGATGAGCCTGAGCGATATCGTGCGCAGCGCGGGGCCCTGGCTGGTGCTGCTGTCGCTACTGGCGCTGCTGACGCTGCGTTATCTGCTGCGCCAGCCCGGCCGGCGGCTCGCCTGGGACCGGATGCTGCTGCGCCTGCCGGTCATCGGCCGCGTGGCGCGCAGCGTGAACAGCGCACGCTACGCCCGCACCTTAAGCATTCTCAATGCCAGCGCGGTGCCGCTGCTGCTGTCGATGCGCATCAGCGCCGGCGTCCTCAGCAACGCCTGGGCGCGCAGCCAGCTGGCGGCGGCCAGCGAATCGGTACGCGAAGGCGTCAGTCTGCATCGGGCGCTGGAATCCACCGCCCTGTTCCCGCCGATGATGCGCTACATGATCGCCAGCGGCGAGCAGAGCGGCGAGTTGACCGCGATGCTGGAGCGCGCGGCGGAGAACCAGGACCGGGAGCTGAGCGCGCAGATCCAGATGGCCCTCAGTCTGTTTGAACCCCTGCTGGTGGTCACCATGGCCGGCATGGTGCTGTTTATCGTGCTGGCTATCCTGCAGCCGATCCTGCAACTGAACACCCTTATGAGTATGTAACTGTATTAATGGAGAAAACTATGCAACGGCAACGCGGTTTCACGTTACTGGAAATTATGGTGGTGATCGTCATTCTCGGTATTCTCGCCAGCCTGGTGGTGCCTAACCTGATGGGCAACAAGGAGAAAGCGGACCGCCAGAAAGTCGTCAGCGATCTGGTGGCGCTCGAGGGGGCGCTGGATATGTATAAACTGGACAACAGCCGCTACCCCAACACCGAGCAGGGACTGCAGGCGCTGGTGACCGCCCCGGCCGCCGAGCCGCACGCCCGCAACTACCCGGAAGGCGGCTATATCCGCCGCCTGCCGCAGGACCCGTGGGGAAATGAGTATCAGCTGTTAAGCCCGGGTCAGCATGGCGCCATCGACGTCTTCAGCGTCGGCCCGGACGGGATGCCCGACACCAATGACGACATCGGCAACTGGACCCTCGGGAAGAAATAGTGTCTCAGCGCGGTTTCACGCTCCTTGAGATGATGCTGGTCCTGCTGCTGATTGGCGTCAGCGCCAGCATGGTGCTGCTGGCGTTTCCCTCCGCCCGCACCCAGGAGGCTACGCAGATCCTGGCGCGCTTTCAGGCGCAGCTGGATTTTGTCCGCGAGCGCGGGCAGCAAACCGGTCAGCTCTTCGGGATCGTCATCCACCCTGACCGCTGGCAGTTTATGCGCCTGCAGCCTGCCGACGAAGACGCTCCGGCGGCGGCTGATGACCGCTGGGGCAACGCGCAGTGGCTGCCGCTGCAGGCCGGACGCGTCACCACGGCGGAAACCCTCCCCCGGACCAGGCTGACGCTGCGCTTTCCCGACGGCCAGGCGTGGACGCCAGGCGAGCAGCCCGACGTGCTGATCTTCCCAGGCGGCGAAGTCACACCGTTTCAGCTGCGGATTGACGCCGCGACGGGCATCACCATCGACGCCCAGGGTGACAGCCAGCCGCTGGCGGCGCGGGAGCAGCCATGAAACGCCAGGCCGGGATGACGCTTATCGAAGTGATGGTCGCGCTGGTGATTTTCGCCCTCGCCGGTCTGGCGGTGATGCAGTCCACCCTGCAGCAGACGCGCCAGCTTGGGCGTATGGAAGAGAAAATCCTCGCCAGCTGGCTGGCAGATAATCAGCTGGTGCAGCTGCGGCTGGAGAAACGCTGGCCCGCCCTCAGCTGGTCCGAAACCACCGTGGAAGCCGCCGGAACGCGCTGGTTTGTCCGCTGGCAAGGGGTGGAAACCGCGCTGCCGCAGCTGCGGGCGCTGGACGTGGAGGTCCGGCGGCAAAAAAGCGATCCCGCGCCGCTGGCGACCCTGCGCACCTGGGTGACGCCGCCATGATAACGAAAATGCGCGGTTTCACCCTGATTGAAACGCTGCTGGCGCTGGCTATCCTCGCCGTCCTTAGCGCCGCCGCCGTGATGGTACTGCAGAACGTCATCCGCGCCGATGGCCTGACCCGCGAGAAGAGCCAGCAGATCGCCGCCCTCCAGCGCGCCTTTCGCCAGATCGCCGACGATGTCACGCACATCATTCCCCGTCGCGCCAGAAACAGCGACACGCTTTTCTTCGCCGGACGTTTCCAGTTGCAGAGCGACGACTGGGGGCTGGCCTTCAGCCGCAGCGGCTGGCCGAACCCGCTGGGGATCCTCCCGCGTTCGGAGATCCAGAACGTCAGCTACCGTCTGCGCCAGCAACAGCTTGAGCGACTGAGCTTCGATCTGCAGGATCCGCTGACCGGCAGCCAGCCGACGGTTCGGGTGGTATTGCGCGAGGTGACGGCGTTTCGCCTGCGCTTCTACGCCGACGGACGCTGGCAGGAGACCTGGGATCGCTCGCAGACGCTGCCGCAGGGGCTGGAGATCACCCTGACGCTGGCGAACAGCGGGGAGATCACCCGCCTGTTTTTACTCACCCCGGGAGGCAGCCAGTGAAAAATCGGCAACGCGGCGTCGCGCTCCTGATGGTGCTGTTCATCCTCGCCCTGATGATGATCCTCGCCAGCGCCATGACCGAACGCACCGCGGTCATGTATCAGCATACCGCCGTGACCCTCGATAATCTGCAGGCCAGATGGTACGCCCTGGCGGCGGAAAACATGGCCGCCGCGCTGCTGCAACGCGACGCGCTGGACTCGCCCAGTCAAACGAACCTGGCGCAAAGCTGGGCGCAGGAGGGGCGCCGCTTTACCCTCGACGATGGTGAAATCCGCGCCACGATCCGCGACGGGCGCGCCTGCTTTAACCTCAATGCCATCAACCATCGCGCGGATGAAACCAGCGGCGGAACGCCCTACCCGACCGACGTCTTCGTCCGGCTGTTGGCGCTGCTCGGCGAATCGCCGCTGCGCGCCAGCCAGATCGCCGCCGCCCTTGGCGACTGGACGGACAGCGACGGCCAGCCGCGGCTGAACGGAGCAGAGGATGAGGTCTACATGGCGCAAACCCCGGGCTATCTCGCCGCCAACCAGCCGATGCAGGATGTCAGCGAGCTGCGCCTGCTGGCGGGTATGGACGCCGCCCTCTATCAGCGCTTGCTCCCCTTCGTCTGCGTCCAGCCGGATGACGCGCTGCAGGTCAATGTCAACACCCTGCGGCCCTCCCAGGCCGCTCTGCTGGTGGCCCTCTTTCCCGGCGAGCTGACGCTGCAGGAGGCGCAACAACTGCTGCACAACCGCCCGCGAACCGGATGGAGCAGCGTCGCTGCGTTTCTCGCGCAGCCGACGCTGCAGAAAACCGATACCACGCTTGCCCGCCCCTGGCTGACGGTGCACAGCACGCGCTTTATCGCCGCCTTTAGCGTGGTGACCGGCAATCTTCGCTTTCAGCTGCACAGCGTCCTGCAACAGGAGGGGCGCACGTTTACCGTCGTCCAGCGGCGATATGGACTTTCTATGGTGGTCGATGAATAAGTTTAACGCTTCTCCCCAGGCCATGCTGATCGTGCGCTTCGCCCCCGGGCTGGCGCCGCTGCACTGGCAACTCTTCGCCCCCGGCGAGCCACACCACGAGGCCAGCGGCCGGTGGCCGGCTGAGGACGCCAGCCCTTTCCCGGCGCTGGCGGCGCACTACCCCGCCTGGGTGCTGATCCCGGCCAGCGACTGCGCGTTTCACTCGCTCACCCTGCCGGCGGGCTTGCGTAAACCGCCGCTGCAGGTCGCCCCATTCCTGCTGGAAGAGCAGCTGGCCGACGATGTCGAAGCCACCCATTTTGCCTTGCTCCACCGCCAGCAGGCGCAGTGCGAGATCGTCGCCGTACAGCGGCAAAAAATGCGCGACTGGCTGGCCCGCTGCGAGTCGCTCTCCCTTCGGCCCCTGGCGTTGACGCCCGACGTGCTGGCCCTGCCCTGGCATCCGCCAGCGTGGAGCGCGGTGCAGGTGGACGAGCAGTGGCTGATCCGCCACCAGCCGTGGGGCGGCATGGCGGCGGAAAACGTCTGGCTGACGGAGCTGCTGCAGAGCGAGGCGGAAGAACCAGTCATCGACAGCTATTCACCGCCGCCCGCGGCGCCGGGCGTCTGGCGGGCGCAACCTGCGCAGACATTGCTGACCCTTGCCGCACGCTATCCGGCAACGCAGAAGCTCAGTCTGCTGCAGGGGGAGTTTGCCGTCCGTCGGCGGCGGCCTGCACAGGCGACCTGGCGTTCGGCGCAATATGCCGCACTGGCTCTGGCGTTACTGGTGGGGACAAACAGCGTGCTGGACCATCTCGATCTGGCGCGTCAGGCCGAGGCGGCGCAGCAGGCCAGCCGGGCTTTCTATCACCGCTGGTTTCCGACGGAGAAAAAGGTGATTAATCCGCGACTGCAGATGCAGCAACACCTGCAAACCCTCGCCCGTCAGGCGCAGCATGCCCCCCTCGTCGATCGCCTCAGCGCGCTGCAAAACATCCTCAGCGACACGCCGGGGATCCGCCTGCGGACGCTGAGCTGGGATGCCGCGGGCAACCGTCTGCAGCTGGATATCGCCGCGGTCTCTTCCCGGGCGCTGGAGCAGTTCACCCAGCGGGCGCAGCCGCGGTTTCGCGTCCGGCCAGGTGACATGACCACGAAACCGGATGGCATTGAGGGACAACTGACGCTGGAGGAAAACAATGGCTAATCTGCTTATCTGGTGGCGGCAGCGCACGCCGTCCGAGCAACGCCTGCTGCTCGGACTCGCGGGGCTGCTGGTGGTATGCGCCCTCTGGTACGGATTGTGGCAGCCCTGGCGAGCCCGTGAGGCGCAGTGGCGACAAACCCTGATGAAAGAGCAGGCCAGCCTGCGCTGGATGACGCAGCAGAGCCCGCGCCTGCAGCAGCTCAGCCAGCAGCCCACGCCGACGGCAAAAGAGGCGCTCACCGCCCTGGTGATGCGCGAGGCGGCGAGCCACGGGCTGGCCGTCGCCCGCCTGCAGCCGCAGGGAAAACGTCTGCAGGTCACCCTCCAGCCCTGCACCTTCCAGGCGCTGATGGCGTGGCTCGACGCCCCGGCGATGCGTGGCGTCAACGCGGTCTCCCTGTCCGTGACCGGGCAGCCGTCGCGGCCCGGCTGGGTTATGGTCAACCATCTGCTGCTGGAGCGCGACGATGAAAGCTAAAGGGATCGCGGGCGGACTGCTGCTGGTCCTCTATCTGTTGTGGCTCACCGCTACCGCCCCGGCGCGCCTGCTGGTCCCGATGCTGCCGCCCGGCGTACAGGTGGGCAGCCTCAGCGGCAGCGTCTGGCGCGGCGCGGCGCAACCGGTCTACTGGCATGGCGAACGGCTTGAACGACTGGCGTGGTCGCTGACCCTGGCTGGCTGGCAGGTCTCTCTCAGCGATCCCCGCGGTATGGAGGGTCAGGCCGGGCTGTGGGGCCTGCGCGATCTGCGCCTGCAGGAGGGGCGGCTCACAGCCCCCGCCAGCCTGCTCAGCCGCTGGCTGATGTCGACCATGCCCGTCAGCGCCGAGGGAGAGGTCACTTTCAGCCTGGCCGAAGCGCACTTCAGCGAGGGGCGCTGCCGACAAATCACCGCCGGAGGCGCGCAGTGGCGTCAGGCCCGACTGCACTCCCCGGTCGGCAGCCTGGAGCTGGCCCAGGTTAATGGCACCTTCCGCTGTACGGCGGACGGCGCCGTGGCGCTGACCCTCCGCCAGGATTCTCATCAGCTGAGCCTCAGCGGCCAGGGGACCCTGTCGCCCGATGGCCGCTATCTGTTTCGCGGTACGCTACAGCCCCGGCAGGGAATGCCGCCGCTGTTGGCGCTGCTGGTGACGCGCCCCGCCTCTAAAAACGAGCCGGGTCGCACACCGTGGCAGATTCAGGGAAAATGGTTACCCCAGGAGCAAAAATGACGACATTAACGGCATTATCGCTGCACTTTCCCCTTGTCTGGTATGGCTTCCTGCTGCTGTTCGGCCTGGCGCTGGGCAGCTTTTACAACGTGGTGATCTATCGTCTGCCGCGCATGTTGACCCAGACCGCGGACGACGAGCGGATAACACTCAGCACCCCGGGCTCCTCCTGCCCGCAGTGCCGCCAGCCGATCGCCTGGCGGGACAATATCCCGCTGCTCAGTTTCCTCTGGCTGAGCCGTCGCGCCCGCTGCTGTCAGGCGCCCATCGCGTGGAGCTATCCGCTGACCGAGCTGGCCACCGGCCTGCTGTTTATCCTCGCCGGGGCGCTGCTCGCGCCGGGCCTGCCGCTGGCGGGCGGCCTGCTGCTGCTCTCGTTCCTGCTGATGCTGGCGCGGATTGACGCCCGGACCCAGCTGTTGCCCGACCGTCTGACGCTGCCCCTGCTGTGGGCCGGGCTGCTGTTCAATCTTAACGAGGTGTACATTGCCCTGCCGGACGCGGTCGCCGGGGCGATGGCCGGTTATCTGGCGCTGTGGTCGGTCTACTGGCTGTTCCGCCTGCTGACCGGGAAAGAGGCGCTGGGCTATGGCGATTTTAAGCTGCTGGCGGCGCTGGGCGCCTGGTGCGGCTGGCAGGTTCTGCCGCAGGTGCTGTTGCTCGCCTCGGCCTGCGGGCTGGTGTGGACCCTGCTGCAGCGCCTGTGGACCCGGCAGTCGCTGCAGCAGCCGCTGGCCTTCGGCCCCTGGCTGGCGCTGGCCGGAGGGGGCATTTTTCTCTGGCAGCAGATGGTCTAGCGGTTACTGCCCGCCTGGCCGGGCAGGATACCGCCCGGCCAGACGGCTACGAATATTTTTTGCTGCGCCGGGTCGGGGCGGTGTTGGCCGGATCGTCCGGCCAGACGTGTTTCGGGTAGCGTCCCTTCATCTCTTTTTGCACCTCGCGGTAGCTTCCCTGCCAGAAGGCGCTCAGATCGCGGGTGATCTGCAGCGGACGCTGGGCGGGCGACAGCAGCTCCAGCACCAGCGGCACCCGCCCCTCGGCGATAACCGGCGTCGTGGCCTCGCCGAACATCTCCTGCATACGTACCGCCAGCGCTGGCGGGTTCTCCGCATGGTAACGGATCGCCAGACGGCTGCCGGTCGGCACGGTATAGTGCGTCGGCAGCTCGCGATCCAGCTTCTGGCGCAGCGGCCACGGCAGCCAGTCCTGTAGCGCCTGACGCAGATCCAGTGCCTTCAGCGCCCGCAGCGAGTGAACGCCGTTCATCTGCGGCAGCAGCCATGCCTCCAGCGAGGCCAACAGCGAAGCGTCATCCACCGCGGGCCACGCCTCTTCCGGCAACCACTGCGCCGCACACTGCAGCCGCAGTCGCAGCTGCTCAGCCTCTGGCGTCCAGTTGAGCACACCGAGGCCTTTCTCACGAATACCGTTGAGCATCGCCTGATGCAGCTCCGCCTCAGAGGGCTTCGCCAGCGGCTGGGTCTTGATCACCAACTGGCCTATCACCGTCCGCCGCCAGGCTTTCAGCGTCCCCTGCGCTTCATCCCACTCCACCGTGTCGGAACGCTGCGCCAGCTCGGGACGGGCGGCGATCAGCTCGCCGATATCCACTGGCAGAGCCAACAGCATGCGGGCATCCGGCGAGGCGCTGCCCTGCAGCAGCAGCGGAGCGATCAGCCACTCATGGCGGCCCAGCGCGTCGTCGGCGTCCAGCATCGCGCCCATGCCGTTCGCCAGCTGGTAGCGCCCCTCCTGACCGCGGCGTCGGGCGATGCGATCGGCGAAGGCCGACGCCAGCAACCCCGCCATTCCTTCGGCATCGGGCTGGCCGCCGCGGCGGGCCAGACGCTTCATCAGCTGCTGCGCCCGCTGCTGCCAGTTGGTCTGCTGACGGGAAAAGACGGCGCCCAAATCCACCAGCCCGCCGCGCGGAGGCTCCTCAAGGATCGCCGCCAGCCTGGCCGCCGTCGCCGCCTCGTCATCGGTCTGCGCGGCGGCCAGCATCGCCGCCAGCCGGGGCTCGTTGCCGAGGGTCGCCATTTTGCGGCCAAACGCCGACAGCCGCTCGCCGTCCAGCGCCGAGAGCGCCGCCAGCAGGCGGCGCGCGGCGGCCAGGTTCACCGCGGGCGGCTGATCCAGCCAGGCCAGCGCGGCCGGATCGTGGCAGCCCCACTGCAGCAGCTCCAGCAGTAGCGCCGACAGATCGCTGTGCAGGATCTCCGGTTCGCTCTGCGCCGCCGCCCGTTCCGCCTGTTCTTTGCCGAGCAAATGCAGGCAGATCCCCGGAGAGAGACGACCGGCGCGTCCGGCACGCTGCGTCATCGATGCCTGGCTGATGCGCTGCGTCACCAGCCGGGTCAGGCCGGTGCGCGGGTCAAAGCGGGCGACCCGCTCCTGGGCGCTGTCGACCACCAGGCGGATCCCCTCGATGGTCAGACTGGTCTCGGCGATATTGGTGGCCAGCACCACTTTGCGCTTCCCGGCCGGCGCCGGGAGGATCGCTTTGCGCTGCTCGCTTAGGGGCAGCGCGCCGTACAGCGGGCAGAGGATGACATTCTCCGCCACGCGCTCCGTCAGCTGTTCCTGAACGCGCTGGATCTCACCGACGCCGGGCAGAAACAGCAGCATCGATCCCTGCTCGTGTCGCAACAGCTCCGCTGCCGCCACCGCCACCGCCTCATCAAAGCGCTGGTGCGTGGGAAGCGGGTTGAAACGGCGCTCCACCGGATAAGCGCGTCCCTCCGAGACCACCACTGGCGCCTCAGGCAGCAGACGCTGCAGGCGATCGTTATCGAGGGTCGCCGACATGATCAGCAGCTTGAGATCGTCACGCAATCCCTGCTGGACGTCGAGCAGCAAGGCCAGCGCCAGATCCGCCTGCAGGCTACGCTCGTGAAACTCATCGAGGATCACCAGCCCCACGCCCGCCAGCTCCGGATCGCGCTGGATCATGCGCGTCAGGATCCCCTCCGTAACCACCTCCAGGCGGGTCTGCGGCCCGACGCAGGTTTCGGCGCGCATGCGGTAACCCACGGTCTCCCCCGGCTTTTCGCCAAGCAGTTCAGCCAGCCGCTGCGCGACATTACGCGCCGCCAGGCGCCTCGGCTCCAGCAGGATAATGCGTCCCGCGATGTTGCCCTCGGCGAGGATCTGCAGCGGCAGCCAGGTCGATTTCCCGGCGCCGGTCGGCGCGTTGAGCAAAACCTGCGGCGCGTGCTGCAGGGCGGATAACAGTTCTGGGAGGACGGCGGCAACCGGCAATGAGGACACAAAAGGCTCCGGGGGTTAACATT
The DNA here is from genome assembly GCF_001807705.1 of Klebsiella sp. HMSC25G12. Taxonomy (NCBI): domain Bacteria; kingdom Pseudomonadati; phylum Pseudomonadota; class Gammaproteobacteria; order Enterobacterales; family Enterobacteriaceae; genus Klebsiella; species Klebsiella sp. HMSC25G12. The sequence continues at coordinate 77,398 of NZ_KV789891.1, forward strand.
CAGGGGCTCGCATTGTAGCATCCCCCTAATTCATTACCGAGTCTCTATCATGTCTGAGCCGAAAAGGCTGTTTTTTGCGCTTGAACTGCCGTCTGCCGTCCAGAAACAGATCGTCCAGTGGCGGGCAAGCCACTTCCCCGAGGATGCCGGCAGGCCCGTCGCGGCGGATAACCTCCATCTGACGCTGGCGTTTCTCGGCGAGGTGAGCGCGGAAAAACAGCGGGCGCTGGCCGCCCTCGCTGGCCGGCTGCGCCAGCCGGGCTTTACCCTGACACTGGACGATGCCGGACAGTGGCTGCGCTCGCGGGTGGTCTGGCTCGGGACCCGTCAGCCGCCGCGCGGCCTGCTGCAGCTCGCCAGTATGCTGCGCGCTCAGGCGGCGCGCAGCGGCTGCTATCAGAGCCCGCAGCCGTTTCATCCGCATATTACCCTGTGGCGCGATGCCCGCCAGGCGGTGCCGATCCCGGCTCCCGGCTTTCACTGGTCGTTTCCGGTGAACGAGTTCGTGCTTTATGAGTCCAGCTTCGGCCGGGGGCGCACGCGCTACACGGCGCTGGAACGTTATCCGTTTCATAAGGAAAGTTGATGCAGTTTGATCCGCCGTTACAGCCCGCTATTTTGCTTAAACGTTACAAACGATTTCTTGCTGACGTGATTACCCCCGATGGCCGTGAGCTGACGCTTCACTGCCCCAATACCGGCGCAATGACCGGTTGCGCCGCCCCGGGCGACACCGTCTGGTATTCCACTTCTGACAATGCGAAGCGCAAATATGCCCACACCTGGGAATTAACTGAAACGCAGCAGGGCGCGGTTATTTGCGTCAATACGCTGCGCGCGAATTCGCTGGCAAAAGAGGCGATTTCCGCCGGAATAATCCCTGAGCTTTCCGGCTATAACCAGCTGAAAAGCGAAGTGAAATATGGCGAAGAGAATAGCCGTATCGATATTATGTTACAGGCAGATGACCGACAAAACTGCTATATTGAAGTGAAATCGGTTACGTTGGCGGAGAAAGAATACGGTTATTTTCCCGATGCGGTGACCACGCGCGGTCAGAAGCACCTGCGGGAGCTGATGGCCGTCGCGGCAAATGGCGACCGTGCGGTGATTTTATTTGCCGTTTTGCATTCGGCAATTGACCGTTTCTCTCCCGCGCATCATATTGATGCCAGATACGCACAGCTGTTAACAGAAGCCCGCGACAAGGGGGTGGAAATTCTCGCCTGGAAGGCGGAACTTTCTACGACGAAGATGACTCTGAATAAGCCGATTGCCGTGGTGTTAAACCCCGGGAAATAAGTGGCTAAATAGTGTTCGGGTCGCAAGCGCGAATACGCTTTTCTTCACAGGGTTGTCAAGTGTAACGTTTAGATAATTGCTATCCGGAAAAGCATCTGCTATTTATAGCGGCCTGATTTTCCCCCACATGGGGATCGATAGTGCGTGTTAAGGAGAAGCAACATGCAAGAAGGGCAAAACCGTAAAACATCGTCCCTGAGTATTCTCGCCATCGCTGGGGTGGAGCCGTACCAAGAGAAACCGGGCGAAGAGTATATGAACGAAGCCCAGCTGGCGCACTTCAAGCGTATTCTTGAAGCATGGCGTAATCAACTCAGGGATGAAGTGGATCGCACCGTAACGCACATGCAGGATGAAGCTGCCAACTTCCCGGATCCGGTAGACCGTGCCGCCCAGGAAGAAGAGTTCAGCCTGGAACTGCGTAACCGCGACCGCGAACGTAAACTGATCAAAAAGATCGAGAAAACGCTGAAAAAAGTTGAAGATGAAGACTTCGGCTACTGCGAATCCTGCGGCGTGGAGATCGGCATTCGCCGTCTGGAAGCGCGTCCGACTGCGGATCTGTGCATTGACTGCAAAACCCTGGCGGAAATTCGCGAAAAACAGATGGCGGGCTAATCCCCTGCTGCCTCACTCTCTGGCGGGAGTCTCTCCCGCCTGGTTCTGTTGTCCGTAACATGACTGACTCACGCTATATTGGGCGCTTTGCTCCCTCCCCCTCCGGTGAACTCCACTTCGGCTCTTTGATTGCCGCGCTCGGCAGCTACCTGCAAGCCCGCGCGAACCAGGGTATCTGGCGCGTTCGTATTGAAGATATCGACCCGCCGCGCGAAGTCCCCGGGGCCGCCGACACCATTCTGCGCCAGCTTGACCACTACGGTCTGCACTGGGACGGCGACGTGCTCTGGCAGTCGCAACGACATGAAGCTTACCGCGAGGCGCTGGCCTGGCTGGGTGAACAAGGGCTGAGCTATTACTGCACCTGCACCCGCGCGCGGATCCATGCCGTAGGCGGGATCTACGATGGTCACTGCCGCGACCTCGGGCTGGGGGCGGAAAACGCCGCGCTGCGCCTGCGCCAGACCCGTCCGGTGCTGCAGTTCACCGATCGCCTGCGCGGCACGCTGGTCGCCAACGAGCCGCTGGCGCGCGAGGATTTTATTATCCACCGTCGCGACGGCCTGTTTGCCTACAATCTGGCGGTGGTGGTTGATGACCACTTTCAGGGGATCACCGAGATCGTCCGCGGCGCTGACCTGATTGAGCCGACGGTCCGGCAGATTTCACTGTATCAGCATTTTGGCTGGCAGGCGCCGGACTACCTCCATCTGCCGCTGGCCCTCAATGCTGACGGGAATAAACTCTCTAAACAAAACCACGCACCGGCGCTGCCGGAAGGCGATCCGCGCCCCGAAATTGTCCGGGCGCTCCGGTTTCTTAATCAGGACATCGCCCAGGACTGGCAAGCCCTGAGCATGGACGATTTACTCAGTCAGGCCGTCGCCAACTGGCAGCCCGCAAAAATCGAGCATTCTCAAATGGCTCCCGCTGAGCTATGATTAGCCGCTATTTTTATACTGTACAGTTGATCTGAAGTCCGTCTGACACTACGAGGTGCACCATTTTTACCCGAGTCGCTAATTTTTGCCGTAAGGTGCTAAGCCGTGAGGAGCGCGAGGCAGAAGCCGCCGTCGAACCCATGCCTATGACGGTGATCCCGCGTGAGCAGCATGCTATTTCCCGCAAAGATATCAGTGAAAACGCCCTCAAGGTCATGTACCGCCTCAACAAGGCAGGCTACGAATCCTGGCTGGTCGGCGGCGGTGTCCGCGACCTGCTGCTTGGCAAAAAGCCGAAAGATTTTGACGTCACCACCAACGCCACACCGGATCAGGTGCGCAAGCTGTTCCGCAACTGCCGTCTGGTCGGGCGACGTTTCCGCCTGGCGCACGTCATGTTCGGGCCGGAAATCATTGAAGTGGCCACCTTCCGCGGCCACCACGAAGGGCACACCACCGATCGCGTGACCTCCCAGCAGGGCCAGAATGGCATGCTGCTGCGGGATAACATCTTCGGCTCGATCGAAGAGGATGCCCAGCGTCGCGACTTCACCATCAATAGCCTTTATTACAGCGTGGCTGACTTTACCGTTCGCGACTACGTCGGCGGCATGAAGGATCTGCAGGACGGCGTGATCCGCCTGATCGGCAATCCGGAAACCCGCTATCGCGAAGATCCGGTACGCATGCTGCGCGCGGTGCGCTTTGCCGCCAAGCTGGATATGCGTATCAGCCCGGAAACGGCTGAACCACTGCCGCGCCTGGCCACCCTGCTCCACGACGTGCCGCCGGCACGCCTGTTCGAAGAGGTGCTTAAGCTGCTGCAGGCCGGGTATGGCTACCAGACCTACATGCTGCTGCGCGAATACAACCTGTTCCAGCCGCTGTTCCCGACCATCACCCGCTACTTTACCGAGCGCGGCGACAGCCCGATGGAGCGGATCATCAGCCAGGTGCTGAAGAACACCGATAACCGCATTCATAACGACATGCGCGTCAATCCGGCCTTCCTCTTCGCGGTGATGTTCTGGTATCCGCTGCTGGAGACGGCGCAAAAAATCGCCCAGGAGAGCGGCCTGGCGTACTACGACGCCTTCGCTCTGGCGATGAACGATGTCCTGGACGAAGCCTGCCGTACGCTGGCGATCCCTAAACGCATCACTACCCTTATTCGTGATATCTGGCAGCTGCAGCTGCGCATGTCCCGTCGCCAGGGCAAACGCGCCTGGAAACTGATGGAGCATCCGAAATTCCGTGCCGCCTACGATCTGCTGGAGCTGCGCGCCGGGGCGGAAAACAACAGCGAACTGCAGCGTCTGACCAAATGGTGGGGCGAATTCCAGGTCGCCGCGCCGCCGGAACAAAAAGACATGCTCAACGACCTCGGGGACGATCCGGCGCCACGCCGTCGCCACCGTCGTCCGCGCAAACGCGCGCCGCGTCAGGGTAACGCATGACCCTGGTCTATATCGCGCTTGGCAGTAACCTTGCTTCTCCGCTGGAGCAGGTGCAGGCAGCCATCCGCGCGCTGGGCGATATTCCGCACAGCCGCGTGGTGAACGTCTCTTCGTTCTACCGCACGCCGCCGCTGGGCCCGCAGGATCAGCCGGACTATCTCAACGCCGCCGTCGCGCTGGAAACCACCCTGGCGCCCGATGCGCTGCTCGATCACACTCAGCGCATCGAGCTGCAGCAGGGTCGGGTGCGCAAAGCTGAACGCTGGGGACCGCGCACGCTCGACCTCGACATCATGCTGTTTGGCGATGAGGTCATCAATAGCCCGCGCCTGACCGTTCCGCACTATGATATGAAAAACCGCGGCTTTATGCTCTGGCCGCTGTTCGAGATCGCTCCGGATCTCCATTTTCCTGACGGCCCTGCGCTGCGCGCCGTGCTGGATGATCTGGGCGCGGAAAAACCCGCGAGCTGGTAATCCCCTCTCCTTTTTTAGCATTTGCGGCGATCGTCGTAATCGGTTGCCCAAAATCATTGCCCCTCTGAATGCTGCTGTTAGAATGCCGGTTAATATGACTTTCATCATCAGGAAATGTTATGAAACCGACCACCATTGCCCTGCTGCAGAAATGCAAACAGGAAAAGAAGCGCTTTGCCACCATTACCGCCTACGACCATAGCTTCGCGAAGCTGTTCGCCGATGAAGGCATTAATGTGCTGCTGGTGGGCGATTCCCTGGGAATGACGGTACAGGGTCACGACTCCACCCTGCCGGTCACCGTGGAAGATATCGCCTATCACACCCGCGCCGTCCGCCGCGGTGCGCCGAACAGCCTGCTGCTTGCCGACCTGCCGTTCATGGCCTACGCCACCCCCGAACAGACCTTCGAAAATGCGGCCATCGTGATGCGCGCTGGCGCCAATATGGTCAAACTCGAAGGCGGCGCCTGGCTGGCCGATACCGTGAAGATGCTGGCGGAACGCGCGGTGCCGGTTTGCGGCCACCTCGGCCTCACGCCGCAGTCGGTAAACGTATTCGGCGGGTATAAAGTGCAGGGGCGCGGCGATGCAGCGCAGACCCTGTTTGACGACGCATTAGCGCTGGAAGCGGCTGGCGCGCAGCTGCTGGTGCTGGAGTGCGTCCCGGTAGAACTGGCGAAACGCATTACCGACGCCCTGACCATTCCAGTGATCGGCATCGGCGCGGGCAACGTCACCGACGGGCAGATCCTGGTGATGCATGACGCATTCGGGATCACCGGCGGCCACATCCCTAAATTCGCCAAGAATTTCCTTGCCGAAGCGGGCGACATCCGCGCCGCGGTACGGCAGTATATTGCCGAAGTTGAATCCGGGGTCTATCCGGGCGAAGAACACAGTTTCCATTAAGGAGTCTTGTTGTGCTGATTATTGAATCCGTGCTGCTGCTGCGTCAGCATATCCGCCGTCTGCGTCAGGAAGGTAAGCGTATCGCGCTGGTTCCGACGATGGGCAACCTGCATGATGGTCATATGAAGCTGGTTGATGAGGCTAAAGCCAGCGCGGACGTGGTGGTGGTCAGTATTTTCGTCAATCCGATGCAGTTTGACCGCGCCGACGACCTGGCGCGCTATCCGCGTACCCTGCAGGATGATTGCGAAAAGCTGAACAAGCGCCATGTCGACTTTGTCTTCGCGCCGACGCCGGCGGAAGTCTACCCGCAGGGCACCGAAGGCCAGACCTACGTCGACGTCCCAGGCCTGTCCACTATGCTGGAAGGCGCCAGCCGCCCGGGCCACTTCCGCGGCGTGTCGACCATCGTCAGTAAGCTGTTCAATCTGGTTCAGCCGGACGTCGCCTGCTTCGGCGAGAAAGACTTTCAGCAGCTGGCGCTGATCCGCAAGATGGTCGCCGACATGGGCTACGATATCGAGATTATCGGCGTGCCGATCGTCCGCGCGAAAGATGGCCTGGCGCTGAGCTCGCGTAACGGCTACCTGACCGCCGACCAGCGCAAAATCGCTCCCGGCCTCTACAAGGTGCTGAGCGCGGTGGCGGAAAAACTGGTCGCCGGCGATCGCCAGCTCGATGAGATCATCGCTATCGCTGAACAGGAGCTGAATGAAAAAGGCTTCCGCGCCGACGACATTCAGATCCGCGATGCCGACACCCTGCTTGAGCTGACGGATGCCAGCCAGCGCGCGGTGATCCTGATGGCCGCCTGGCTGGGTCAGGCCCGCCTGATCGACAACCAGATCGTCACGCTCGGTCAGTAGACAGCGGGTAAAAATCGGGCAATACTTGCCCGGGCTTTTCTCAGGGCGGACGACCTGTCCGCTCTGCTACATTAAGGTTGAAGGGTAGAAGTTATGATGCGTAATATGCTGCAGGGCAAGCTCCACCGCGTAAAAGTCACGCAGGCTGACCTGCACTATGAAGGTTCATGCGCCATTGACCAGGATTTCCTGGATGCGGCCGGTATTCTGGAGAATGAAACCATTCACCTCTGGAACGTCACCAACGGCAACCGTTTCTCCACCTACGCCATTGCCGCCGAGCGGGGCTCCAGAATCATCTCCGTCAACGGCGCCGCCGCGCACTGCGCCAGCGTCGGCGATATCCTGATCATCGCCAGCTTCGTCACCATGTCGGACGAAGAGGCGCGCCGCTGGCAGCCCAACATCGCCTACTTCGAAGGCGACAATGAAATGAAGCGCCAGGCGAAAGCCATTCCGGTGCAGGTCGCCTGATGACCGCGGCGCTGCGCTCAGGCACAGCGCCGGTATTACCCCTGCGGCTGGTTACTGATCAGCCGCGACATCGTCTCCAGCGAATCCGTGCGTAAGATATATAACCGCTTTAGCAGAAACGGATTGTCCCCCGGCTTCACCTTCCCACGCACCGTCGTCACCGCCATATGAAACCCGGCGTCATTCGCCGCCTGCACCGCCGTGGCGTTATAGCCGCCGAAGGGATAGGAAAGGTAGAGAACATGCGGATTAAACTGGCTGAGCGCCCGGCGCGAGCGGGCGAAATCAAACAGAATATTATGGTAATTGCGGCTGAATAAAATCGGCCGGCGGCCGGCGTCAACCCGATGCAGGAAGTGGGTATGCGACTGAATATCAAAAACATCCTGGATCTGCCGGAGCTCAGAAATACTCATGAACTGCAGCGATTTCGGATCCCATTTCTGCGGATGGCGCTTAATACGCGAGGAGATAATAAACGCGGTGGCATGAAAACCGTACTGCTTTAGTACCGGATAGGCGTAACGGTTTACCGATTTCAGGCCGTCATCGAAGGTGATGACCACTGCCCGCGCCGGAAGGTTGATTTTATTACGCACATAGCCTTCCAGCTGATACAGGGTCAGCGTGGTATAGCCCTGATCGCGCAGCCAGGTCATCTGGTTGTTGAAGGCGCGTACCGAGGTCGTGGTCGAGGTATGGCGGAAACGGGTGTTCTCTTCGTCGCGCAGAATGTGATGATAGGTCAGTACGGGAATACCATTATCTTCCTGTGCATCCAGACTGCTGACCCACGCCAGCCGGTCGCCAATGCGGATCTGAAACCAGGTCTGATTGAGCCGGTCTTTTAGCTTGCTGAGGATCGGATAGCGCAGGTTAGTGGCCAGCGTACCAAACGGCACGCTGCTCACGGCGGGTGTGTTGTAGAGCGGCGTATCTTTCCAGGTGAGCAAACTCTGGTTACTCAACGGTTTATTGAGATCCCCCAGTCGGTCCTCCACTCGCTGCTTACCCTGTACCGGCTCGAGGTGGCCTTTATCAATAAACCCGGTGCCGAAGCCGAAGCGAAATTCATAATAGTCAGCCGCCGTCGGGACGACCGCGAGGATCTGCCCGGCACGCACATTGCCGACGCTGACCACATGATTCCCCACCTGCGCCCAGATGACCGCATCTTCGGTGGTCTGCATATAGTGTACAGGCTTGCCCTGCTGGCTAAGCAGACTGGCGGAAGCGCTGAGCGAGGTCAGTAAAAGAAGCAGCGTAAAAAATCGGGCAAGCATGCGCATCGAACCGGTAAACCATCAACGGCAGTTATTGTAACAAAAGCAGCATCTGTCACGCTGTTTAATTTCCGAAGGTATCATGGCGCAAGCGGAACGGGGGATTCTTCTGCTGCTGATGCCACAGGCTGCTCACCATCGGCCCGCCCGCGCTGACGATGGCCTGGCGAAACGCCTCGCTGCTTAACGTGTTCCGCAGCAGATACATTCGCTCAAGTAATGAATAGCTGACGCCGGAGATCACTTCGCAGTGGGTATGTTTGTGGCTCATCAGCGCCGCGGCCCGATAAGGCGCCGCGCCGGTTCTGTCGGTCAGGAAAATGACCCCGTCCCCGGAGTCGGTGGCATGCAGCGCATCGCACATCATCCGGCTCAACATATTACTGCTGAGATTGCGCCAGTAATTGACCGCCCGGCACTGGGCCAGCGGACCAAATTTTCGTTCAAGACGATCCAGCATCTCCTGCGCCAGCTCATCGTGGCAGGTAATGACCCAACCAAGCATGCTTCCCTCCTTAGCCAGCCAACAATGTAGCAAGGGGAGGATGACGTATCGGTGATGGCGGTCAAAGATAAGCGGTTAGCGCTTCGCGTATTGGCATCAGGAAGCGCTAACCGTGATGAACATCAGCTGCGCAGGCCGCGGCCGCGCTGGATTAACGACCAGCAAAGCAGATAGAAGGCGACGATGAAGACCACCAGCACCGCAAAGGTGGTCACCAGCGGCACATCGTTGATACCCAGGAAGCCGAAGCGGAAACCGCTGATCATGTAGACGATGGGATTCAGATGCGACAGCCCCTGCCAGAACGGCGGCAGCAGGGTCAGCGAGTAGAACACCCCGCCGAGGTAGGTCAGCGGCGTCAGCACAAAGGTCGGGATCAGGCTAATGTCGTCAAAGGTCTTGGCAAACACCGCGTTCAACAGGCCCGCCAGCGAGAACAGCACCGCGGTGAGGATCAGCGTCAGGGCGACAAACAGCCAGGAGTGAACCTGGAACGGCACAAAGAACAGTGATACCGCCGTCACCAGGATCCCCACGCACAGTCCGCGCGCCACGCCGCCGCCAACGTAGCCAGCGATGATCACATGCGTCGGCACCGGCGCCACCAGCAGCTCTTCAATATTGCGCTGAAACTTGGCGCTGAAGAACGACGAGGCGACATTGGCATAAGCGTTGGTGATCACCGCCATCATGATCAGGCCCGGCACGATAAACTGCATATAGGTAAAGCCGTGCATCTCGCCGATGCGCGACCCGATCAGGTTGCCGAAAATCACGAAGTACAGGGTCATGGTGATCACCGGCGGCACCAGCGTCTGGATCCAGATGCGCATAAAACGGTGGATCTCTTTGGTCCAGATGCTTTTCAGCGCGACCCAATAAAGCTGCATCATGCTGACTCTCCTTTTCGCTCATGCACCAGCGTGACAAACAGCTCTTCCAGACGGTTAGCTTTGTTACGCATACTCAGTACCTGCACCCCCTGGGCGCTCAGTTGGGCAAAGACGCTGTTAATCCCCTGCTCGCGCAGAACCTCGACTTCCAGCGTCGAGGTATCGACCAGTTGATACTGGTAGCCTTCGAGCTTCGGTACCGGGCTTTTTGGCGCGAGGTCAAGAATAAAGGTCTCTGACTTCAGCTTCGACAGCAGCGCTTTCATCGAGGTGTTTTCCACCAGCGCGCCGTGCTGGATGATGCCGATGTTGCGGCATAGCATTTCGGCCTCTTCGAGATAGTGGGTGGTCAGGATAATGGTGGTTCCGCGATCGTTCAGATCCTTAAGAAAGCCCCACATTGAGCGACGCAGTTCAATATCGACGCCAGCGGTCGGTTCGTCGAGGATCAGCAGCTTCGGCTCATGCATTAGCGCGCGGGCGATCATCAGGCGACGCTTCATCCCGCCGGAGAGCATCCGCGCGCGTTCGTTGCGTTTTTCCCACAGATCGAGCTGTTTTAGGTATTTTTCGCTGCGGGCGACAGCTTCTTTGCGTTCCACGCCGTAGTAGCCCGCCTGGTTAACGACAATCTGCTGCACGGTCTCGAACGGATTGAAGTTAAACTCCTGCGGCACCAGGCCAAGCTGGCGCTTGGCGTTGACGACGTCTTTTTCCAGATCGTAGCCAAAGACATTGACCTGACCGGAGGTTTTATTCACCAGCGAACTGATGATGCCGATAGTCGTGGATTTTCCGGCCCCGTTCGGCCCCAGCAGGGCATAGAAATCGCCTGCTTCAACCTGCAGGTCGATTCCCCGCAGCGCCTGAACCCCGCCGGGGTAGGTTTTTTTGAGCTGTTTTAATTCCAGAGCAATGGTCATTAAATATCTCTTCTCGTGTCGTGACACGTCATTAACCCGCCTGACTCACGTTTGCGTTCTACTGGCGCTGGCGCCGCCAACGCATCGGTAGCCTGACGTATCACGGGTTAAGATGGTTTTAAAAAAGGTGAGCTTACCCTATATTAGCGCAACGCACTTACTTGGTTACAGGCCGTTAACGTCCATGAATGATATAGATACACTCATCAGCAATAATGCACTATGGTCAAAAATGCTGGTGGAAGAGGACCCCGGCTTTTTTGAGAAACTGTCGCAGACGCAGAAACCGCGCTTCCTTTGGATTGGCTGCTCTGACAGCCGCGTTCCCGCTGAGCGACTTACCGGCCTGGAACCTGGCGAACTGTTTGTCCATCGTAACGTCGCTAACCTGGTGATCCACACCGACCTGAACTGCCTGTCGGTGGTGCAGTATGCCGTCGATGTCCTCGAAGTCGAGCACATTATTATTTGCGGCCACTACGGCTGCGGCGGCGTGCAGGCGGCGGTGGAAAACCCGGAGCTGGGGCTTATCGACAACTGGCTCCTGCATATCCGCGATATCTGGTTCAAGCACAGCTCACTGCTAGGTGAAATGCCGGAGGAGCGCCGTCTGGATACCCTTTGCGAACTCAACGTGATGGAGCAGGTGTACAACCTGGGACATTCGACGATTATGCAATCGGCGTGGAAGCGCGGACAGAAGGTCACCATCCACGGCTGGGCATATGGCATTCACGACGGGCTGCTGCGCGATCTGGATGTCACCGCCGTGAGCCGGGAAACCCTCGAACAGCGCTATCGCCACGGCATCTCCAACCTCAAGATCAAGCACATCAACCACAAATAGCCTTCAGGCTTAGCCCCCCTGGAGAGCGCGGCGCGCGCTGTCCAGGGGGGATATCTCTTACTCGTCCAGCAGGGTAACTTTGCCAATATACGGCAGATGACGGTAGCGCTGGGCGTAGTCGATACCGTAGCCCACCACGAACTCGTCCGGAATGGCGAAACCGACGAACTCAACCGGGACATTCACTTCACGACGGCTTGGTTTATCCAGCAGCGTACAAATGGCCAGCGATTTCGGCTCGCGCAGGCTGAGGATCTCACGCACTTTAGACAGGGTATTGCCGGAATCGATGATGTCTTCCACGATCAGTACATCTTTACCACGGATGTCTTCATCCAGATCTTTGAGGATTTTCACATCACGGGTGGTGGACATGCCGCTGCCGTAGCTGGAGGCGGTCATAAAATCGACTTCATGCGGCACCTGCACTTCACGGCACAGGTCGGCCATGAACATAAATGAGCCGCGAAGCAGCCCCACCAGCACCATTTCGCTGCCGCTGTCCTGATAATGTTCGTTGATTTGACGACCCAGTTCCGCGATGCGCGCTTTGATCTCGGATTCCGGGATCATCACTTCTACAGTATGTTTCATAAGACTAACCATTTGATTCTAAATATAAATCATCAAAGCCGCTGCTTTCGCCCCGACGATGACCGGCAAGCCATCCAGTATACCAGCAAAAAGAAATCTTCGGTGCAGGGATTAATAAAGCCATATTTGTGATTCCGATCACACTTGTTAAAACCTATAATTAATTGCAGTTAAAAAATTAACAAACACATGAGTAACTTTCTATGGCTGAAACAAAGTCTCAACAATCAAGGCTCCTGGTGACGCTGACTGCGCTATTTGCAGCGTTCTGCGGCCTCTATCTTTTAATCGGCGGAGCATGGCTGGTCGTGCTTGGCGGCTCCTGGTACTACCCTATCGCCGGTCTGGTGATGCTGGGCGTGACCGTGATGCTGCTGCGCGGCAAACGCGCTGCGCTGTGGCTGTACGCTGCGCTGCTGCTGGCGACCATGATCTGGGGCGTCTGGGAAGTCGGCTTCGACTTCTGGGCGCTGACGCCGCGTAGCGATATCCTCGTCTTCTTTGGCATCTGGCTGATCCTGCCCTTTGTCTGGCGTCGTCTGCCGGTGCCTTCCGCTGGCGCCGTTGGCGCGCTGGTCGTCGCCCTGCTGATCAGCGGCGGCATGCTGACCTGGGCTGGTTTTAACGACCCGCAGGAAGTCAACGGCACCCTGAGCGCCGACGCCACCCCGGCCGCGCCGATCTCCAACGTTGCCGACGGCGACTGGCCGGCCTATGGCCGCAACCAGGAAGGCCAGCGCTTCTCTCCGCTGAAGCAGATTAACGCCGACAACGTGAAGAACCTGAAGGAAGCCTGGGTATTCCGCACCGGCGACCTGAAGCAACCGAACGACCCGGGTGAAATCACCAACGAAGTGACGCCGATTAAAGTCGGCGACACGCTCTTCCTGTGTACCGCCCACCAGCGTCTGTTCGCGCTGGACGCGGCCACCGGTAAAGAGAAGTGGCATTTTGACCCGCAGCTGAACGCCGATCCGTCGTTCCAGCACGTCACCTGCCGCGGCGTCTCTTATCACGAAGCCAAAGCGGATAACGCGCCTGCCGACGTCGTCGCCGACTGTCCGCGCCGTATTATCCTGCCGGTGAACGATGGCCGCCTGTTCGCGGTGAACGCCGACAACGGTAAGCTGTGCGAAACCTTTGCCAATAAAGGTATTCTCAACCTGCAGACCAACATGCCGGTCACCACGCCGGGTATGTATGAACCCACTTCTCCGCCGATTATCACCGATAAAACCATCGTGATAGCCGGCGCGGTCACAGATAACTTCTCAACCCGCGAGCCGTCTGGCGTGATCCGCGGCTTTGATGTGAATACCGGTAAACTCTTGTGGGCCTTCGATCCGGGTGCGAAAGATCCGAACGCCATCCCGAGCGATGAACATCACTTCACGCTCAACTCACCGAACTCCTGGGCGCCTGCCGCCTACGACGCTAAGCTGGATCTGGTCTATCTACCGATGGGCGTGACCACCCCGGATATCTGGGGCGGCAACCGCACGCCGGAGCAAGAGCGTTACGCCAGCTCGATTGTGGCGCTGAACGCCACCACCGGTAAGCTGGCCTGGAGCTACCAGACCGTCCACCACGATCTGTGGGATATGGATATGCCCTCCCAGCCGACGCTGGCTGACATTGAGGTTAATGGTAAAACCGTACCGGTCGTCTATGCCCCGGCGAAAACCGGCAACATCTTCGTACTGGATCGCCGTAATGGCGAGCTGGTGGTCCCGGCCCCGGAAAAACCGGTTCCGCAGGGCGCTGCCAAAGGGGATTACGTCGCCAAAACCCAGCCGTTCTCCGATCTGAGCTTCCGTCCGAAGAAAGATCTGACCGGGGCGGACATGTGGGGCGCCACTATGTTCGACCAGCTGGTGTGTCGCGTGATCTTCCACCAGATGCGCTATGAAGGTATCTTCACCCCGCCATCTGAGCAGGGCACTCTCGTCTTCCCGGGTAACCTGGGGATGTTTGAATGGGGCGGTATCTCCGTCGATCCGAACCGTCAGGTGGCTATTGCCAACCCGATGGCGCTGCCGTTCGTCTCTAAACTGATCCCACGCGGCCCGGGCAACCCGATGGAGCCGCCGAAAGATGCGAAAGGCTCTGGCACCGAGTCCGGCGTGCAGCCACAGTACGGTGTCCCGTACGGCGTCACCCTGAATCCGTTCCTGTCGCCGTTCGGTCTGCCGTGCAAACAACCGGCCTGGGGCTATATCTCCGCGCTGGATCTGAAAACCAACGAAGTGGTATGGAAAAAACGTATCGGTACTCCGCAGGACAGCCTGCCGTTCCCGATGCCGGTTAAGCTGCCGTTCACCATGGGGATGCCGATGCTTGGCGGTCCGATCTCCACGGCCGGTAACGTCCTGTTCATCGGCGCGACCGCAGATAACTACCTGCGCGCGTACAATATGAGCAACGGCGAGAAGCTGTGGGAAGCCCGTCTGCCAGCCGGCGGTCAGGCCACCCCAATGACCTACGAAGTGAATGGCAAACAGTATGTTGTCATCTCTGCCGGCGGTCACGGCTCATTCGGTACCAAAATGGGCGATTACATCGTCGCCTATGCGCTCCCGGATGACGCCAAATAAAACGCAAAACGGCAACGAAAGTTGCCGTTTTTTTTGTGTTTATCCCTTCTCCCCATGGAAGATGGCAGCAGGCCGCCGAGCCCTAAACCGTGAATCCCAACATCATCCCGGTGTCTTCATGCTCCAGCAGGTGGCAGTGGGCCATATAGGCAAACTCCTTCGGCGCCGGATGATCAAACTTCACCAACACTTCACTGACGTCACCTTCCACGCGGACGGTATCTTTCCAGCCGCTGCGGTGCGCGGCTGGCGGCTTGCCGTTCTCGCTGAGGATACGGAACTGGGTGCCGTGGATATGGAACGGATGCAGCATCATGTCGCCCTTACCCGATATCACCCAGCGCTCATACTGGCCTCTGGCCGCGGCAAACATCGGCACATTCATGTCGAAGGCTTTGCCGTTGATGCGGTTGGCGTTATGGAAATCAAACCCCTTGCCTGACGACATGCCATGATCCCGACCAGCCTCGTGGTTCATATTGCTCATATTGCCGTGGTGCATATTGCTCATGTCGCCCATGCCGCCATGTCCCATCATGCCGTGGTCCATTCCCGCCATCGCCTGGTCGCCATACTTCTCCATCAGCGCCTGCATGCCCATCCTGTCGAGCATCGGATCCATCGACAGCTGGAGCTGACGCTGCGTCAGCCCCGTCAGGGACGGTAGCGCCGGCAGCGTGGCCAGCGTATCCAGCAGTTTGCCGGAGGCGGGAATGACCAGCGGCTGAACGCGCAGCACCGGCTGTGGTTTATCAAAAGGCGCAATGGCCATGCCCATCTGGCTCACCGGCAGGGTCACCAGATCGAAAGGTTTACCGTCGCTGGTGTCCACCAGCACCTCAAAGCGTTCCCCCATCAACACCGGCAATTCATCGACCTTCACCGGCTCGGCCAACAGACCGCCGTCACTGGCCACCACGTACAGCGGACGCTTATCGCTGGTGGCAAAATTGAGGGAACGGGCATTACAGCCGTTTAGCAAGCGCAGACGTAGCCAGCCCCGCGGGGCGGCATGTTCGGGATAGAGAGCGCCATTGGTCAGCAGCGTATCGCCAAACCAGCCGACAGCGGCGCTCATCACATCCAGCTGGTAGTCGATCTCGCCGGCGGCGGTGAACTTCTTGTCCTGGACAATCACCGGCACATCATCGATTCCCCATTGCTTAGGCAGCAGCAGGCGTCCGCTCTCTTCATCCTCGATCAGCACCAGGCCGGCCAGCCCCATCGCCACCTGCCGGCCGGTGGTCCCATGTTGATGCGGATGAAACCAGCAGGTGGCCGCCCGCTGCGTCGGCGTGAAGCTCACCGTACGGGTGGCGCCCGGGGCGATAACCCCCTGCGGTCCGCCGTCGACCTCGCCCGGGACCTCCAGGCCATGCCAGTGCAGCGTGGTCTCTTCCGCCAGCTGGTTGGTAATGTCAACCGTAATGGTCTTCCCCTGCGTCAACTGTAGCGCAGGACCCAGCAGTGAACCGTTATAGCCCCAGGTGGTGGCGTGCAGAGCGCCAAACTGTGTTTTGCCCGCCTGGATCGTCAGGGCGATACGGTTGCGCGCATCGGCCGTTAACAGCGTCGGTATCGGCAGAGCCGGGCGACTGGCCGCAAAAACCGCACGGCTCCATAGCGGTAATGCGCTGGCCACGCTAACCGCGGCGGTCAGTTTGAGGAAGTCTCGACGTTGCATATTCACATCCTTTTTATTCTGCGGGCGAATATTTGAGCTTAAACCCTACCGTAACGGGAAGGTCAAGCAGAAGAGTAAGAATAAAGATCGGCGCTGTGTAAAGAAGTATGCTAATTTGAAGCGTCGGTGATCTAATGGTAGAAAAAATGAAGACGCTTTTCAGAACAATGGTACTCGGCAGCCTGCTTGCTCTCTCCGCCAACAGCTACGCGCTCAGCGAATCAGAAGCAGAAGATATGGCTGATTTAACCGCGGTTTTTGTGTTTCTGAAAAACGACTGTGGCTACCAGAACCTGCCCAATACACAGATCCGACGCGCGCTGGTGTTCTTTGCCCAACAGAACCAGTGGGACCTGAGCAACTACGACAGCTACAACATGAAAGCGCTTGGCGAGGATAGCTACCGCGATCTCAGCGGTATTAACATCCCGACGGCGAAAAAATGCAAAGCGCTGGCCCGCGATTCGCTCAGCCTGTTGGCTTACGTCAAATAATGACCGGCGCGGACGGTCACGCTCCGCGCCTTTGCCGTTTCATTTGTCACATTTAAATATTTATATCTATATTTATTATTGTATATAAACAAACATTATTTAATTGCAAACCTATCAATTCGCCAAATAAATTAAACCCCTAATAATGATGAATGACTAAAAAACTAATAAAATATCATTAGTCATATATTGCAAAATAAAAAGCACCCTTCTAGAATCCGGTGAAAATATCCCTACTTCATGGACTGAAATTGTGAATATCTCGCCGACTCTCCGTATTATCCCGCTCGCCGCACTTTTATTAGTGGGCTGTAGCAATACCTCTTCTCGCCAGCAGGTAAAACCGATCACCACGCCGCTCACATCACAGCAGCAGGCTGAGCAGGAGCGAGCGACCAGCGAACAGGAGCGTATTGAGTCCTGCCGAAAGGCGCTGGATTCACTTAAAGAGGTGAACCCACAGCAGGCAACTAAACTCAGCAATGAGTTCAATGCCCTGGTGCGTTCGGCATCGCAATACAACAATGTGCGCGATAAAGTGGCCGATCCCACCCGACTGGGCATTGACTCCATGTATCAGTTTAAATCCATCAAACTGTGTTCCGATATCCAGAAAACGCTGATCGATACCCTGGTACAGCGTGGTGAAAACAAACTGCCATGAACAAACCCGCCACGCTGACCCATAAAGCACCACTGCTGATGCTCGTCGCGGCGCTGGCGCTTTCAACCTCATTCTACGCCGGTGCTACGCCGGCTTTTCTCGATTACGCCCAGCAGCAAACTCAGCAAGCTCAAGCTCAAGCGCAAGAAGAGAAAAGCTCTGCGGCCACAGCAAAGCAAGCGTCAGACGCTCGCCAGAACGCGGACAATAAAAAAACGACGGCCAATAACGCACAGTTGCAAAAAAGAATCGCCAGCCAACAGGCAACGATTGCGCAAAAAGATAAAATTATCCAACAATTAAAAAAACAGCTTACCGCCACACCAGCCACGGATACATCCATTGCGAATGAGCAAGCGGCGTTAAATAATAAAATAAAGCAATTACAGCTCGCCTTAACCGCCGCCACGGCGGAAAATGAGACGTTAATTAAAAAGGAAGTCGTTGCCCGGAATAATACTCTGCAACAGAGCCAGGCTGCCGCACTTAAGCAGATCCAACAATTAACGTCGCAGCTTCAGAGCGTCGAAGCGGAAAATAAACGGCTCAGCACCAGCCTCACCACGCTGAATACAGATAAACAAACGCTGACCTCCCGGCTGGCCGCCGCGGAAAAAGCACAGCAGACCGCACTCGGCCAGCTCACCGCCCTCGACACAGACAAGCAGACACTCACCGCCCGGCTGATGGCTGCGGAAAAAGAGAAACAGGCCGCCCTCGACCAGGCCAAAGCCCATAACGCCGACAAACAGCCGCTGGCCACCCGACTGGCCGTGGTGGAAAAAGAGAAGCTGGCTGCCCTCGAGCAGGTTAAAGCGCTGACCACCGATAAGCAGTCGCTGACTATCCGGCTCGCCGCTGCGGAGAAGGCACAGCAGGCCGCCCTCGACCAGGCCAAAACACTGAACGCTGATAAACAGCCGCTGGCCAGCCGACTGGCCGCGGCGGAAAAAGAGAAGCTGTCCGCCCTCGACCAGGTCAAAGCGCTGACCACCGATAAGCAGTCGCTGACTATCCGGCTCGACGCCGCGGAGAAAACACAGCAGGCCGCTCTCGACCAGGTCAAGGCGCTAAACGCCGACAAGCAGTCGTTAACCGCCCGGTTGGCCGCCGCGGAAAAAGCGCCAACAACCCGCCCTGACACCGCTGCAGCGCCAAAAAATGAGCCGCCGGAAATGGCGGCGGTTGTTGCAGCCTACCGCCTGCAGGCGGATAAAGACAACGCCCAGCTACGGATGAAAGAAGATGAAATCCAACTGCTGAGAACACAGCTTTCTGTACAGTCTAAAACGCGCAGCGGCGAGAGCGCCGCCGCCAAACTCAGCGCATCGGGAGAACAGCAGGCTTATGCGATCGGCGCCTCGATGGGAGCAGAAGCCCTTAACGTTCTCACCACCCGTCGCACTCAGGGAATTACCGTCGACGCCGGGCTGGTGCTGCGGGGTATCGAAGATGCTTTTAGCGGCCAGCTTCGTCTCGGAGAACAGGAGCGTAACAAGGCGCTGTTTGACGTCTCGCAGCAGGTTTTCCAGAACCTGAATAAAATCGAGCAGAAAAACATCAGTGCCGGTAAGAAATATCAGCAGGCGTTTGCGCGCAAAAAAGATGTGGTCTTCAAAGATGGCGTCTACAGTCGCGTCGATTATCCGGGCAAAGGAAAAATAAGCGGTAACGATCTGGTCACCGTAGTAATCAAAGAGATGCTGACGGACGGGACAGTGATCAACGATATGGAAGCGAAAGATCAGGCGCTCACCCAGAAGCTGGATGCCTATCCCCCGGTGTTTCGCGGCCCGCTGCAACGCCTGCAGAACCATGGCTCCTTGACGCTGGTCGTCCCGCCCGAAAAAGCCTATGGCAGTAAAGGATTACCGCCGAAAATCCCGCCAGGCGCCACCATGGTTTATTCCGTGCGGATAGTAGATAGCCAACCCGCACCGGCGAAATAACCCTCCCCCCACCGCTCTCCCCGGGCGGTGGCGGTTATTCCTGCCGCATTGCTGCAATAACCGCCGTGCATCCTCATCTATAGTTGTCTATGATGTTGCACTCGTTTTACGGGTGTAACAGATGTTAACGAAGGAGGAGCCTCACCGTGGCCGATAATCCACTGTGGCATGAAACGCTGCATGACCATTTTGGTCAGTACTTTAGCGTTGATAACGTGCTGTACCACGAAAAAACCGATCATCAGGATTTGATCATCTTCGACAACCGCGCCTTTGGCCGGGTGATGGCGCTGGATGGCGTCGTGCAAACCACCGAACGCGATGAGTTTATTTATCACGAAATGATGACCCACGTGCCGCTGCTGGCCCACGGCAACGCGAAGCATGTCCTGATCATCGGCGGCGGCGACGGCGCGATGCTGCGCGAAGTCTCTCGTCACCGTAGCATCGAAACCATCACCATGGTGGAAATCGATGCCGGGGTGGTCTCATTCTGCCGTCAGTACCTGCCCAACCATAGCGCCGGGGCCTACGACGATCCGCGCTTCACGCTGGTGATTGATGATGGCGTCAATTTTGTTAACCAGACGACGCAAACGTTTGACGTGATCATTTCGGACTGTACCGACCCTATCGGTCCGGGCGAAAGCCTGTTCACCTCGGCTTTTTATGAAGGCTGCAAACGCTGCCTGAACCCGGGGGGCGTGTTCGTTGCGCAAAACGGCGTTTGTTTCCTGCAGCAGGACGAAGCGGTCGGTAGCCATCGCAAACTGAGCCACTATTTTCGCGACGTCAGCTTCTACCAGGCGGCCATCCCAACCTATTACGGCGGGATCATGACTTTTGCCTGGGCGAGCGACAACGAGGCGTTGCGCCATCTCTCCAGCGAAATCATTCAGGCGCGCTTTCACAAAGCCAACCTGACCTGCCGTTACTACAATCCGGCAATCCATACGGCGGCCTTCGCCTTACCACAATATCTGCATGATGCTTTGTCCGCACCGTGACGCGAAGTAAGGGGGTGAACTAAATTGAAAAAATTGAAGCTGCATGGCTTTAACAACCTGACCAAAAGCCTGAGTTTTTGTATCTACGATATCTGTTACGCCAAAACGGCAGAGGAGCGTGACGGCTACATCGCTTATATCGACGAACTCTATAATGCCAATCGCCTGACGGAGATCCTGACAGAAACCTGTTCTATTATTGGCGCCAATATCCTGAATATCGCCCGCCAGGATTATGAACCCCAGGGCGCCAGCGTGACCATTCTGGTCAGCGAAGAGCCTGTCGATCCCAAGCTTATCGACCAGACCGAACATCCAGGTCCGTTACCGGAAACCGTGGTCGCCCATCTCGATAAGAGCCATATCTGCGTGCATACCTACCCGGAGAGCCATCCGGAAGGTGGACTGTGCACCTTCCGCGCCGATATTGAAGTCTCTACCTGCGGGGTCATTTCTCCGCTTAAAGCGCTGAACTATCTGATCCACCAGCTGGAATCGGACATTGTGACCATTGACTACCGCGTGCGCGGCTTTACCCGCGATATCAATGGGATGAAGCATTTTATCGATCATGAAATCAATTCGATTCAGAACTTTATGTCCGATGACATTAAGTCGTTGTATGACATGGTCGATGTGAACGTCTATCAGGAAAATATCTTCCATACCAAAATGTTGCTCAAGGAGTTCGACCTTAAGCACTACATGTTCCATACCCGACCGGAAGAATTGACCGCCGAAGAGCGCAAGGTCATTACCGACCTGCTGTGGAAAGAGATGCGCGAGATTTACTACGGCCGCAATATTCCTGCCGTGTAATATTGGAAATGCCCGGCGGCGCTTGTGCTTGCCGGGCCTGGGATTCTGCGTCGCCTGGTCGCCCGGGTAAGGCACCAGCCGCTACCCGGGGATTTCCCCTGCTCACGCTACGCTTAGCAGGGCTACGCTCTTGCGCCACCCGACATAAAAGGCGTCATTAACGCTGCTGCATAAATTCACGATAAGCGGCAACAACCTGCAGGAAATCCTCCACGCCGCAGAGAGAGAGACTTTCTTCGTCGTAGTAGCTCATCCCCTCCTCGATTTCGTCGCCGGAAAACTCCAGCTGATTGGCGCGGATCATCACCTCTTCGCCATCCAGCCACAGCGTATATTCATGGCCAGCCCGCTGCCAGGAACGTTCACTGCCCTTCACGGTGCGTGCAGCCTGCTCTACTTCATCAAGCAGGGCAAGATTGTCTTTCACCTCTTCGTTGAACCAGTGGCCGATCGCCTCGTGATCCATCGACATTCGCACCTTTACCACTCCGGTAATATCGCGCAGAAATTCGTAGTCCATAGTCTTTTCCTCTGCAAGGGCAATGCGTCACCGCTGCACTGTACCCATGCAGTAATTATCGCAGCAGACAGAAAGAAAAAAAGCGTAACGGGCAGGAGGTTTGGAAATAAAAATGCCCGGTGATGCAATGTTCACCGGGCATTGGGGAGTTTATCGCCAAACGGTCAGCCGGGCTGACCGAATGGTTTTACACCGCGGTCTGGAAGATCACGCCGTCAGCTTTTTCAGTGTACTGATCCAGCTGGTTGAAGTTCAGATAACGGTAGGTATCTTCCGCTGTCTTATCCACCTGCGCCACGAAGGTCTGGTACTCTTCCGGCGTCGGCAATTTGCCGAGCAGAGAAGCCACCGCTGCCAGCTCGGCAGAGGCCAGATAGACGTTAGCGCCGGTACCTAAACGGTTCGGGAAGTTACGGGTGGAGGTGGAGACCACCGTCGCACCGTCGGCCACGCGAGCCTGGTTACCCATACACAGGGAACAGCCAGGGATTTCGATACGCGCCCCGCTCTTACCAAACACGCTGTAGTAGCCTTCTTCGGTCAGCTGCGCGGCGTCCATACGGGTTGGCGGCGCCACCCACAGGCGAGTCGGCAGCTGGCCTTTGTGGCTGTCCAGCAGCTTACCGGCGGCACGGAAGTGGCCGATGTTGGTCATGCAGGAACCGATGAACACTTCGTCGATCTTCTCGCCCTGCACGTCAGACAGCAGACGGGCATCGTCCGGATCGTTCGGCGCGCACAGGATTGGCTCTTTGATATCCGCCAGATCGATGTCGATCACTGCCGCGTATTCCGCGTCAGCGTCGGCTTCCAGCAGCTGCGGATCCGCCAGCCATTTTTCCATGCCCTGGATACGGCGTTCCAGCGTACGGCGGTCGCCGTAGCCTTCGGCGATCATCCACTTCAGCAGGACGATGTTGGAGTTCAGGTACTCAACGATCGGCTCTTTGTTCAGCTTGATGGTGCAACCGGCAGCAGAACGCTCAGCGGACGCATCGGTCAGTTCAAATGCCTGCTCGACTTTCAGATCCGGCAGACCTTCGATCTCGAGGATGCGACCAGAGAAGATGTTTTTCTTACCTTTCTTCTCAACGGTCAGCAGGCCCTGCTTGATGGCATACAGTGGGATGGCATGAACCAGGTCGCGCAGGGTGATACCCGGCTGCATTTTCCCTTTGAAGCGCACCAGCACCGATTCCGGCATATCCAACGGCATCACGCCGGTCGCAGCGGCGAAGGCCACCAGACCAGAGCCCGCCGGGAAGGAGATACCGATTGGGAAACGGGTATGGGAGTCGCCGCCGGTACCCACGGTATCCGGCAGCAGCATGCGGTTCAGCCAGGAGTGGATAACGCCATCGCCCGGACGTAGAGAAACACCGCCGCGGTTCATGATGAAGTCCGGCAGGGTATGGTGCGTGGTCACGTCAACCGGCTTCGGATAGGCTGCGGTGTGGCAGAAGGACTGCATCACCAGGTCAGCGGAGAAGCCCAGGCACGCCAGGTCTTTCAGTTCATCACGGGTCATTGGACCGGTGGTGTCCTGAGAACCGACGGAGGTCATTTTCGGCTCGCAGTAGGCGCCCGGACGGATACCGGCAACGCCGCAGGCGCGGCCAACCATTTTCTGCGCCAGAGAGAAGCCGCGGGTGCTTTCCGCCACGTCTTTCGCCTGCCGGAAGACGTCGCTGTGCGGCAGCCCCAGCGCTTCGCGCGCTTTGGTGGTCAAGCCGCGGCCGATGATCAGCGGAATACGGCCACCGGCGCGCACTTCGTCGATCAGCACATCGGTCTTCAGCTCGAAGCTGGCCAGCAGTTCGTTGGTTTCGTGGTTACGCACTTCACCTTTGAACGGGTAAACGTCAATCACGTCGCCCATGTTCAGGTTTGACACATCAACTTCGATAGGCAGCGCACCCGCATCTTCCATGGTGTTGAAGAAGATTGGCGCGATTTTGCCGCCCAGGCACAGACCGCCGCCGCGCTTGTTCGGCACGTTCGGAATATCGTCGCCCATAAACCACAGCACCGAGTTGGTCGCGGATTTACGCGAGGAACCCGTACCGACCACGTCGCCGACGTAGGCCAGCGGATAGCCTTTCTGCTGCAGGGCTTCGATTTGTTTAATCGGGCCGACGACGCCCGGCTGGTCCGGATCAATTCCTTCGCGGGCGTTTTTCAGCATCGCCAGCGCATGCAGTGGGATATCCGGGCGCGACCAGGCATCCGGCGCCGGAGACAGGTCATCGGTATTGGTTTCGCCGGTGACCTTGAAGACGGTAACGGTGATTTTCTCTGCCAGCTGCGGGCGGTTCAGGAACCACTCAGCGTCAGCCCAGGATTGCATGACCCGTTTAGCATGCTCGTTACCTGCTTTTGCTTTCTCTTCTACGTCGTAGAAGTTATCGAACATCAGCAGAGTATGAGACAGCGCTTTCGCGGCAATCGGCGCCAGTTTCGCGTCGTCCAGCGCATCGATCAGCGGATGAATGTTGTAACCACCCTGCATGGTGCCCAGCAGTTCAACGGCTTTTTCAGGGGTTACCAGAGGGGAGGTCGCTTCGCCTTTGGCGATCGCGGCAAGGAATCCAGCTTTAACATAGGCGGCTTCGTCGACGCCCGGCGGTACACGGTTAATCAGCAGGTCTAACAGGAATTCTTCTTCTCCCGCAGGCGGGTTTTTCAGCAGTTCTACCAGCGCGGCCATTTGGGTTGCATCTAAGGGTTTGGCAACAATCCCCATGGCGGCACGCTCAGCTACGTGCTTACGGTATTCTTCTAGCACGACGGTTCTCCTCGCTTCTCATTGTCATAATGCGGCCTACACGTCTTCAATCAATCTGCTTCGGAATTGGCAGTTTGCCGCCTTGACGCATCTTGAAGGATTTAGTGGCTGGGCGATTTTCTTCACGCTCCTGTGAGACAGCAGTTTGTAGGGTAAATGCCCGATACCGCGTCGGCAGCATAGCAGGATTTTTGAAAGGTGTTAATCTGTTTACAAAAAAGCAACATTAAAATTTAGCTGAATCGTTAAGGGCAGGATATTGCAGGCTTTCTGTTCAAATCCCGCGACAAAAATTCCTTTCCGCGTACAACTCCCCGGGCCGATCCCAACAATAATCAATAAAAAGCCATACCGCTTACTTATACTCAGCAAACGCGCCGTTTTCGCCGATACTTTAGCGAGATGGGTTACTTTTTGGGTCAGGAGCTTCTATGTCACTGCCGTTCAAACCCCATATCATCGCCCTGCTCTGTAGCGCTGGCTTACTCGCGGCGGCGGGAACACTCTATGTGCAAAGCCGTACTCCAGAGAAGGTCACTGAGGCGGCGGCGCAGCCTGCACCGGCACCAACGCCAACCTCACCTCCTGCCGCAGCGCAGCCGGTGACCACCACCTACACCCAGGCGCAAATTGATCAGTGGGTCGCGCCCATCGCGCTCTACCCGGACAGTCTGCTGTCGCAGGTGTTGATGGCCTCCACTTATCCCGACAACGTCATGCAGGCGGTACAGTGGTCCCAGGATAACCCCGCGATGAAAGGGGATGCGGCGGTTCAGGCGGTTGCCAGTCAGCCGTGGGATCCCAGCGTCAAATCCCTTGTCGCTTTCCCTGCCCTGCTGGCGATGATGGGCGAAAATCCGCCGTGGGTGGAGAACCTCGGCAATGCGTTTTTGGCCCAGCCGCATGATGTGATGGACTCGGTGCAGCGCCTGCGCACTATTGCCCAGCAGACCGGGACACTGAAATCCACGCCACAGCAGAAAGTGATTGTCACCCCTGCCGCACCGGTTTCCGCCAGCAGCACGGCAGCAACGTCCACCACCCACTCGGCGGCGCCTGCGCCCACGCAGGTTATTAAAATAGAACCGACCAATCCGCAGGTGGTCTATGTTCCCAGCTATAACCCCTCCACCGTCTATGGTACCTGGCCAAACAGCGCCTATCCGCCGGTCTACCTGCCGCCGCCTCCCGGGGAGCAGTTTACCGATAGCTTCGTCAAAGGCTTCGGTTACAGCCTGGGCGTGGCCACTACCTGGGCGCTGTTTAGCAGCATCGACTGGGATGATGATGACCACCACCATCACGATGACGACTATCACCACGGCGATTACTCGCATAATGGCGATAACATCAATATTAATGTAAATAATTTCAATCATATAACGGGAGAAAACCTGCCGGGCAACCACGTTAACTGGCAGCATAATCCTGCCTATCGCAGTCACACACCGTATCCCGATAATACGGTTGCTCAACGCTTCCATCAGACCAACGTTTCCGGCGGACTGAGCGCTACCCAACATGCGCCAGTCGATCGCGAAGCGCAGCGCCAGGCAGCGATGACCCAGCTGCAGCATAACGTACCGGCGGCGACAGCGGGCAACCTGGCGGCAAACAACGCCTCACGCGATGCCCAGCGTCAGGCAGCTTCGGCGCAATTGAAACAAGCCACCCAGCGCAGCAACTATCGCGGTTACGACAGCACACCAACCTCGACCCAGCAGCAGCGTCGCGAGGCGGCGAAAACGCAGTTGAAAAATCCCACGCCGCAACAACAGCAGCGTCGGGAAACCGTTAAGAGCCGCGAGCAGAACCTGACACCTCAGCAGCAACAGCATCGGCAGCAGATCCAGTCCGCCACGCCCGCGCAGCGTCAGCAGCAGGTTAGTCATTTACGCGCCAGCGCTCTTAGCGGCAACGAAAGCCGCGCCCCCTCCTGGCAAGCGCAGCAGGAACGGGGACTGCAAAGTCGGCAGTTTTCCGCTGTAAACCGCGAGGAGCGTGGCGGCGCCAGAGAACGTCTTTCCGAATACCATGAACTGCGCCGCCGCTGAGGATGAGCAGAATGAGAAACCTATTACCTATTGCCCTGTTCACATTGATACTGTCACCGTTAGCCGCCTTCGCCCAGCAGCAGTTTTCTACACCGGAACAGGCCGCGAGCGCGCTGGCTGAGGCGCTCAGCCAGCAAAATGAAGCGGCGCTGAGCAAGGTGCTCGGCGATAACTGGCAGCAATTTTTACCTACCGATGGGATCGACCCCAGCGCCGTCGACCGTTTTCAGCGCGACTGGCAGGTAAAACATGTCATCGTGCAGCAGGGTGATAACGCCTGGCTCGACGTCGGCAGCGAGGCATGGCGGTTGCCGGTGCCTATCGTAAAAACGTCTCAGGGCTGGCGCTTTGATATGGCCGCAGGCGAAGAGGAGATCCTCACCCGCGCCATCGGTCGCAATGAACTGTCAGCGATAGCCGCCATGCACGCTTACGTTGACGCCCAGCAGGATTACTACCAGCTTAATCACCGCTGGGCGCAGAAAATCATCAGCAGTGAAGGCAAAAAAGATGGGTTGTACTGGCCGACGTCGCCGGGTGAGACGCCCAGCCCGCTGGGGCCGGCATTCAGCCCGACGGAGCCCGGCGCCGGTTATCATGGCTATCGTTTCCGCATTATCGCAGGCCGCGATGACCAGGATGCGGCCTTGCTTGCCTGGCCTGTGGAATGGGGTGAAACCGGAGTGATGAGCTTTATGATCGATCTGCACGATACCGTTTATCAGGCTAATCTCGGCGAAGAGAGCGCCGCAAAAGCGCAGGCCATCACGCGCTTTGCCCCCGATGCTGACGCCGGCTGGCAGGTTGTCAAACCATAAAAAAACGCCAGGTTGCCCTCAAGCAACCTGGCGTTTCTATTCGCTTAGCCCTGATGGGGCATCAGAGACGGATCGCCAGCAAAAGTCGGCTTTGTGCTGGATAATGCCGCTTCATCAGCGCTGATGCTTCCGGAGTTCGCCGCCCATACCCCCTCATTCGTCTTCGTCACCTGCTGATGCTGGGCATTCAGATCCTGCCCCATCGCCGCGATATGGGTCGTTTCCGTGCCACCGCTGTTGTCCGCCCAGGGGATGGTGGCGTCAGCCGCGCAGGCCACACCGGATAGGCACGTTGCAGCGACCAGCGCTGCGGTTAAAAAGCGTTTCATCTCACACCTCAACTATATCGTTAACTGCCTATAAGTTTATGGCGTGATTATTTTCAAAGTATGTATGAGGTGTAGCGGTTTATGAACGGAGACATAGTTCTAAACATCAGGCATAAAAAAAGCGGCTCCGGGAGCCGCTTATGCTTTTAGCCTGAAAGAAAAAGTTACTTTTTCTTCGCTTTGGCGTTTGGCAGATCGGTGATGCTGCCTTCGAAGACTTCTGCCGCCAGGCCAACAGACTCGTGCAGAGTCGGGTGAGCATGGATGGTCAGCGCGATGTCTTCAGCGTCGCAGCCCATTTCGATAGCCAGGCCGATCTCACCCAGCAGCTCGCCGCCGTTGGTGCCGACAATCGCGCCGCCGATAACACGGTGGGTCTCTTTGTCGAAGATCAGTTTGGTCATACCGTCTGCGCAGTCGGAAGCGATAGCACGGCCGGAAGCAGCCCACGGGAAGGTGGCGGTTTCGTAGCTGATGCCTTTCTCTTTCGCTTCTTTCTCAGTCAGACCAACCCATGCCACTTCTGGCTCAGTGTAGGCGATGGACGGGATCACTTTCGGATCGAAGTAGTGTTTCAGGCCGGAGATAACTTCTGCGGCAACGTGACCTTCGTGTACGCCTTTGTGCGCCAGCATCGGCTGACCGACGATATCGCCGATAGCAAAGATGTGCGGCACGTTGGTGCGCATTTGTTTGTCAACGCGGATGAAGCCACGATCGTCCACTTCCACGCCCGCTTTACCTGCGTCGAGGTTTTTGCCGTTCGGTACGCGACCGATAGCGACCAGCACGGCGTCGTAACGCTGCGCTTCAGCCGGCGCTTTTTTGCCTTCCATGGAAACGTAAATACCGTCTTCTTTCGCTTCAACGGCAGTCACTTTGGTTTCCAGCATCAGGTTGAATTTCTTGCTGATGCGTTTAGTGAAGACTTTCACCACGTCTTTATCGGCCGCCGGGATAACCTGGTCGAACATTTCAACCACGTCAATCTCTGAACCCAGCGCATGGTATACGGTACCCATTTCCAGACCGATGATACCGCCACCCATGACCAGCATGCGTTTCGGTACAGATTTCAGCTCCAGGGCGTCGGTGGAGTCCCATACGCGCGGATCTTCATGCGGGATAAACGGCAGCTGAATCGGACGGGAGCCCGCCGCGATGATGGCGTTGTCGAAGTTGATCACGGTTTTACCGTTTTCGCCTTCCACTTCCAGGGTGTTGGCGCCGGTAAATTTACCCAGACCGTTAACCACTTTCACTTTACGGCCTTTAGCCATGCCAGCCAGGCCGCCGGTCAGCTGAGTGATAACTTTTTCTTTCCAGGTGCGGATCTTGTCAATGTCGGTTTTCGGTTCGCCGAAAACGATGCCGTGTTCGGCCAGCGCTTTCGCTTCTTCGATAACTTTTGCCACGTGCAGCAGCGCTTTAGACGGGATACAACCCACGTTCAGGCAAACGCCACCGAGGGTGCTGTAACGTTCTACGATGACGGTTTCCAGACCTAAATCAGCGCAACGGAAGGCTGCAGAGTAACCTGCGGGGCCTGCCCCAAGTACCACGACCTGAGTTTTGATTTCAGTACTCATCATGACCTCTGTAATTTATATCCGGCGGGTCTGACGCTATTATTCTTACGCCCAAGTCCACCGGGACGTTCTATCCGCGTGTATTTTACAAAATTGTTAACAATTTTTAAACAACAAACGGCAAACGATTTTGTCCTTTGTTGCTGATAATCCCCAACAGCCTGAGGTTATCAGAAAAAAGCCGGCCGTCAGGCCGGCTTTTTCGATTACATCACCAGACGGCGAATGTCGCTCAAGGTGTTGTTAATGATGGTAATGAAGCGGGCACCATCAGCACCGTCGATGACGCGGTGGTCGAAGGACAGAGAGATCGGCATCATCAGACGCGGAACGAACTCTTTACCATTCCATACCGGCTCCATCGCGGACTTAGACACGCCCAGGATGGCCACTTCCGGCGCGTTAACAATCGGCGCGAAGTGGGTAGTGCCCAGGCCGCCGATGCTGGAGATGGTGAAGCAACCGCCCTGCATTTCGCCAGCCGTCAGCTTGCCATCGCGCGCTTTCTTCGAGATGGTGGTCAGTTCACGAGACAGCTCGGTGATGCTCTTCTTATTCACGTCTTTGAAGACCGGAACCACCAGACCGTTCGGGGTATCAACCGCCACACCGATGTTGATGTATTTCTTCAGCGTCAGGCGCTGACCATCTTCGGACAGCGAGCTGTTGAAGCGCGGCATCTGCTCAAGCGCAGCGGCAACGGCTTTCATGATGAAGACCACTGGGGTGAATTTCACGTCCAGTTTACGCTTCTCAGCTTCGGCGTTCTGCTGCTTACGGAACGCTTCCAGATCGGTGATATCGGTTTTGTCGAAGTGGGTAACGTGCGGGATCATCACCCAGTTACGGCTCAGGTTAGCCCCAGAGATTTTCTGGATACGACCCAGTTCCACTTCTTCGATTTCACCAAACTTGCTGAAGTCAACCTTCGGCCATGGCAGCATGCCCGGGATACCGCCGCCAGCGGCAGCCGCCGGTGCGGATTCAGCGCGTTTAACCGCGTCTTTCACATAAGCCTGAACGTCTTCGCGCAGGATACGACCTTTACGGCCGGTGCCTTTCACTTTTGCCAGGTTAACGCCGAACTCGCGCGCCAGGCGGCGAATCAGCGGCGTCGCGTGAACGTAAGCATCGTTTTCAGCGAATTCAGTTTTGCCTTCTGCTTTCGCAGCCGGTGCAGCGGCAGGCTTAGCGGCCTGAGCCGGTGCAGCAGCCGGTGCCGGAGCAGCAGCCTGAGCCGGCGCGGCGGCAGGCGCAGCGCCTTCCACTTCGAAGACCATGATCAGGGAACCGGTTTTGACTTTATCGCCGGTGCTGATTTTGATCTCTTTGACGGTACCTGCGAATGGCGCCGGCACTTCCATAGACGCTTTGTCGCCTTCGACGGTGATCAGGGACTGCTCAGCAGCCACTTTATCGCCGACTTTGACCATCACTTCGGTGACTTCAACTTCGTCGCCGCCGATGTCCGGTACGTTAACGTCTTTCGCACCGCCAGCCGCAGCTGGAGCAGCCGCCGCCGGAGCAGCAGCCTGAGCAGGTGCGGCGGCAGGCGCAGCGCCCGCCACTTCGAAGATCATGATCAGGGAGCCGGTGGACACTTTGTCACCGGTGTTGATTTTGATCTCTTTCACGGTACCCGCGAACGGCGCCGGCACTTCCATAGAGGCTTTATCGCCTTCTACGGTGATCAGGGATTGCTCAGCGGCGATGGTGTCGCCCACTTTAACCATGATCTCAGTAACTTCAACTTCATCGCCGCCGATATCCGGGACGTGAACTTCTTTCGCTGCCGCGGCAGCTGCTGGCGCAGCCGCAGCCGGAGCGGCTTCTTTCTTCTCTTCCTGCGCAGGTGCAGCGGCTGCTGCACCCTCGGCGGAATCGAAAATCATAATCAGTTTGCCAGTCTCGGTTTTGTCGCCGACGGAGACTTTAATCTCTTTCACGACGCCAGCCTGCGGAGACGGGACTTCCATAGAGGCTTTATCGCCTTCTACGGTGATCAGCGACTGTTCAGCTTCTACTTTGTCGCCCACTTTGACCAGGATCTCGGTGATTTCAACTTCATCAGCCCCGATGTCCGGTACTTTGATTTCGATAGCCATTATTCTTTTACCTCTTACGCCAGACGCGGGTTAACTTTTTCTGCATCGATGTCGAATTTCGCGATAGCGTCAGCCACCACTTTCTTATCGATTTCACCACGTTTAGCCAGTTCGCCCAGCGCTGCAACGACCACATAGGAAGCATCGACTTCGAAGTGGTGACGCAGGTTTTCACGGCTGTCGGAACGACCGAAGCCATCGGTACCCAGTACGCGGTAATCATCAGCCGGTACATAAGTACGAACCTGCTCAGCGAACAGTTTCATATAGTCAGTGGATGCCACGGCCGGAGCGTCGTTCATTACCTGAGCGATATACGGCACGCGCGGGGTTTCCAGCGGGTGCAGCATGTTCCAGCGTTCGCAATCCTGGCCATCACGCGCCAGTTCGGTGAAGGAGGTGACGCTATACACGTCAGAGCCCACGCCGTAGTCTTTCGCCAGGATCTGCGCTGCTTCACGAACGTGACGCAGGATAGAACCGGAGCCCAGCAGCTGAACTTTACCTTTGCTACCTTCAATGGTTTCGAGTTTGTAGATACCTTTACGGATACCTTCCTCGGCGCCTTCCGGCATGGCCGGCATGTGGTAGTTTTCGTTCAGCGTAGTGATGTAGTAGTAAACGTTCTCTTGTTTCTCACCGTACATACGCTCCAGGCCATCATGCATGATGACCGCCACTTCGTATGCATAGGACGGATCGTAAGAGATACAGTTCGGGATAGTCAGCGACTGAATATGGCTGTGGCCATCTTCGTGCTGCAGACCTTCGCCGTTCAGCGTTGTACGACCGGAAGTACCACCGATCAGGAAGCCGCGAGCCTGCTGGTCGCCTGCCTGCCAGCACAGGTCGCCGATACGCTGGAACCCGAACATCGAGTAGTAGATGTAGAACGGGATCATCGGCAGGTTGTTGGTGCTGTAAGAAGTCGCCGCAGCCAGCCAGGATGCGCCTGCGCCCAGCTCGTTGATCCCTTCCTGCAGGATCTGGCCTTTCTCGTCTTCTTTGTAGTAAGCAACCTGCTCACGGTCCTGCGGGGTGTACTGCTGGCCGTTCGGGCTGTAAATACCGATCTGACGGAACAGACCTTCCATACCGAAAGTACGCGCTTCGTCGGCGATAATCGGCACGAGGCGGTCTTTGATGGATTTGTTCTTCAGCATCACGTTCAGGGCACGAACAAATGCGATAGTGGTAGAGATCTCTTTATTCTGCTCTTCCAGCAGCGGAGCGAAATCTTCCAGCGTCGGCAGCTCCAGCTTCTCAGAGAAGTTCGGCTGACGGCTCGGCAGATAGCCGTGCAGTTTCTGGCGCTGAGCGTGCAGATAGGTGTGCTCTTCGGAACCTTCCGGGAAGGTGACGTACGGCAGTTTTTCGAGATCGGCATCGGCAACCGGCACGTTGAAACGATCGCGGACGTAACGTACGCCGTCCATGTTCATTTTCTTAACCTGGTGGGCGATGTTCTTACCTTCAGCGGTGTCACCCATGCCGTAACCTTTAATGGTATGGGCGAGGATTACGGTCGCTTTGCCTTTGGTTTTCTGCGCTTTTTTCAGTGCAGCGTAAACTTTCTTCGGATCGTGGCCGCCGCGGTTCAGGGCCCAAATCTGCTCGTCAGTCCAGTCGGCAACCAGCGCCGCGGTCTCCGGATATTTACCGAAGAAGTGCTCGCGCACATATGCACCGTCTTTGGATTTGAAGGTCTGGTAATCGCCGTCAACGGTTTCTTCCATCAGCTGGATCAGCTTACCGCTGGTGTCTTTACGCAGCAGCTCATCCCAACGACCGCCCCAGATAACCTTGATAACGTTCCAGCCTGCGCCCGCGAAGATGCCTTCCAGTTCGTTGATGATTTTGCCGTTACCCGTTACCGGGCCATCAAGACGCTGCAGGTTACAGTTGATAACGAAGACCAGGTTGTCCAGCTTCTCGCGGGTGGCGATGGTGATCGCACCTTTAGATTCCGGCTCGTCCATCTCACCGTCGCCCAGGAAAGCATAAACGGTTTGTTTGGAGGTGTCTTTCAGACCACGGTGTTCCAGATATTTCAGGAATTTAGCCTGATAAATTGCCCCGATTGGGCCCAGACCCATAGAAACGGTCGGGAACTGCCAGAATTCCGGCATCAGTTTCGGGTGCGGATAAGAGGACAGACCTTTACCGTGAACTTCCTGACGGAAATTGTTCATCTGCTCTTCAGTCAGACGACCTTCCAGGAAAGCACGCGCATACACGCCCGGAGAGATGTGGCCCTGGAAGTACACCAGATCGCCGCCATCCTGCTCGTTGCGTGCGCGGAAGAAGTGGTTGAAGCACACTTCGTAGAAGGTTGCGGAAGACTGGAAGGAAGCCATGTGGCCGCCCAGTTCGAGATCTTTTTTCGATGCGCGCAGAACGGTCATGATCGCGTTCCAGCGGATCGCAGAACGGATACGACGTTCCAGATCCAGATTCCCCGGGTATTCCGGTTCATCTTCAACGGCAATAGTGTTGACGTAACCGCCGGTCGATGCGCCAGCAGCCACTTTCACCCCGCCTTTGCGGGCTTCAGAAAGGAGTTGGTCAATAAGATACTGAGCACGCTCAACACCTTCTTCACGGATGACCGATTCGATCGCCTGTAGCCAGTCGCGAGTTTCGATCGGATCCACGTCATTTGGTAAACGTTCTGACATGGGGGGTATTCCTTATCTATCTAATCGTTGATTAATCTGGAACCTGTCCCATTGAACTCTTCGTTCTTCACCTTTGAACAACCAAAAATTCAATAAGACAGGTTCTGCGTTTAGTTGCCGCGCTCTAAAAATGGCGCTTAAGAACCGGAGTTCTCGTCCTTTCGTTGCTGTAAACGACGCAGTGAGCGCTCTCTACGACTCTGCTCACGGCTACGGTCCAGCAAAATTTCCTCAATGAACGCCAGGTGACGGTGCGACGCCTCACGCGCCTGCTCCGGCTCCCCGGCCATTATCGCCTCGAAAATGCGAGTACGATGGTTGCTGACCAACGGGAGCATTTCCCGGCGGGCATACAGCAATTCAAAGTTCTGACGAACGTTTTGTGCCAGCATCGGCTCCATACACCTTAGCAGATGGAGCAAAACCACATTGTGTGCCGCCTCGGTGACGGCGATTTGATACTGGACGACGGCGCCGGACTCAGCGTCCAGATCGCCCGACTGCTGCGCCCGTTCAATGGCCTGATGCAGCTCGCGGATACGATCGCGATCTTCATCATTGCTGCGCAGCGCCGCGTAATAAGCCGCGATGCCTTCCAGCGCGTGACGGGTCTCAAGCAGATCGAATTGGGATTCAGGGTGATCGGACAGCAGCTCGACCAGCGGATCGCTGAAGCTCTGCCACAGGCGGCTCTGAACAAACGTTCCACCTCCCTGACGACGAAGCAACAAGCCCTTGGCTTCGAGGCGTTGAATCGCCTCACGCAGCGAGGGGCGGGAAACGTCGAACTGCTTAGCCAGTTCGCGTTCGGGCGGAAGTTTTTCACCGGGGCGCAAGGTCCCCTCAAGGATCAGAAACTCCAGCTGCTGCTCTATCACATCGGATAATTTTGGTTGGCGGATTTTGCTGTAGGCCATATTCCCTGTCTCTGCCATTAGCCCGGAGTCAATTGGTCTTACCAATTTAAAGTTCGTAGCGCTAAAGTAACAAAGTATTCACCTTCTGTCCATACAGGTTTTGATTGAAATCAGTAAACCGCGGACATTTTAACAACCTTACAGAAATAACATTTCAGAAATGTAACCTTGCACAAATGTTACGTTTACTCACAAAGGGGTAGCGTTAACTTTATGGAAACGAAAAATTACGCTATCTGAACCGATTCAACTGCGCCATAGATGAATAAAAAATCAAATTAACAGAATAAATAACCAATCATGGGTAATGCGATGGAATAATACTGAATGTGTCTATTGATGTCTTTTTAGACACATCGTCATCATCCCTTCATAAAGCAGGTGCATTCGGTCGCGCTTAACACTATTCTCCCTCAGACGAAAGGCCTTTTTTTGAATTACCACACCGCCTTCCGTAAACAAAACAATACAGAAACGGAAGTCGCTAAATACACAAACACAACAATATGTGCGCGCCATCACTCAGGTAAAAAGTGGGCCACTTCGCCCAAATTTTCGCTGGCTATGCTTTCTGGCAGGGACAGCAGAGAAGCAGCAACCTGACGGATGACGTACACAAAAAATAACCACACACGAGGTTTCATATGGAAGGTCAACAGCACGGCGATCGGCTGAAGCGCGGCCTGAAAAACCGCCACATTCAGCTTATCGCGCTGGGCGGGGCTATCGGCACCGGCCTGTTTCTGGGAAGCGCGTCCGTCATTCAGTCCGCCGGCCCGGGTATCATTCTTGGTTACGCTATCGCCGGCTTTATCGCCTTTCTGATCATGCGTCAGTTGGGTGAGATGGTGGTGGAAGAGCCGGTAGCAGGTTCGTTTAGCCACTTCGCATATAAATACTGGGGCGGCTTTGCCGGCTTCGCTTCCGGCTGGAACTACTGGGTGCTGTATGTCCTGGTGGCCATGGCGGAACTCACCGCCGTCGGCAAAT
This sequence comes from Klebsiella sp. HMSC25G12, assembly GCF_001807705.1. Taxonomy (NCBI): domain Bacteria; kingdom Pseudomonadati; phylum Pseudomonadota; class Gammaproteobacteria; order Enterobacterales; family Enterobacteriaceae; genus Klebsiella; species Klebsiella sp. HMSC25G12. The sequence continues at coordinate 113,484 of NZ_KV789891.1, forward strand.
ATATCCAGTTCTGGTGGCCGGAAATCCCGACCTGGGCCTCTGCGGCGGTCTTCTTCATCGCTATCAACGCCATTAACCTGACCAACGTGAAAGTGTTCGGGGAAATGGAGTTCTGGTTCGCGATTATCAAAGTGGTCGCCGTGGTGGCGATGATTCTGTTCGGCGGCTGGCTGCTGTTCAGCGGCAACGGCGGCCCGCAGGCGACGGTACGTAACCTGTGGGATCAGGGTGGCTTCCTGCCGCACGGCTTTACCGGACTGGTAATGATGATGGCGATCATCATGTTCTCCTTCGGCGGTCTGGAGCTGGTGGGGATCACCGCGGCGGAAGCGGATAATCCGGAGCAAAGCATTCCGAAAGCCACCAACCAGGTTATCTACCGTATCCTGATCTTCTATGTTGGCTCGCTGGCGGTGCTGCTCTCCCTGCTGCCGTGGACCCGCGTGACCGCGGACACCAGCCCATTCGTCCTGATTTTCCATGAGCTTGGCGATACGCTGGTGGCAAATGCCCTTAACGTCGTGGTGCTGACGGCGGCTCTGTCGGTTTATAACAGCTGCGTCTACTGCAACAGCCGTATGCTGTTCGGCCTTGCCCAGCAGGGTAACGCGCCGAAAGCGCTACTCAGCGTCGACAAACGCGGCGTGCCGGTGAATACCATCCTCGTCTCGGCCCTGGTGACCGCGCTGTGCGTACTGATAAACTACCTGGCGCCGGAATCCGCCTTCGGCCTGTTGATGGCGCTGGTGGTCTCGGCCCTGGTTATCAACTGGGCGATGATCAGCCTGGCGCATATGAAATTCCGTCGCGCCAAACAGCAGCAGGGGGTCACCACTCGCTTCCCTGCCCTCTTCTACCCGCTGGGTAACTGGGTGTGCCTGCTGTTTATGGCGGCAGTGCTGGTGATTATGCTGATGACCCCGGGGATGGCGATTTCCGTTTGGCTGATCCCGGTATGGATTGCGGTGCTGGGCGTGGGCTATCTGTTTAAACAGAAAGCCGCCGCCACCATAAAAGCACAATAATACATCTCATAAATATTTCTCTTTGCTCTGCGCCCCTCCCTGAATAACGGGCGCAGAGCATTGTTATCTGCTTCACACTTTCCCCTCCATAGCTGATATATCCATATCGTTAACGAGTTCCTGCAACGTATTTCCCTCGATAGCAGCCAATAATTCTCTCCATACTGCAACGGAGAGACCGCACATGGCAGACAATAGACTATCAATAAAGGAAAAGATTGGTTACGGGATGGGTGATGCCGGATGCAATATCATATTTGGCGCCATCATGCTGTTTGTTAACTATTTTTATACCGATATCTTCGGCCTGGCGCCGGCGCTGGTCGGCGTACTGCTGTTGTCGGTGCGCGTCATCGATGCGGTGACCGATCCGATTATGGGCGCCCTTGCCGACCGTACCCGCAGTAAATATGGCCGCTTTCGTCCATGGCTACTGTGGATTGCCTTCCCCTACGCCCTGTTCAGCGTGCTGATGTTCACTACTCCTGAGTGGACCTATAACAGCAAAGTTATCTATGCGTTCGTGACCTACTTTCTGCTGTCGGTGACCTATACCGCGATTAACATCCCCTACTGCTCGCTGGGAACGGTGATGACCGCTGATCCGAAAGAACGCGTTGCCTGCCAGTCCTATCGTTTTGTTATGGTGGGTATCGCCACGCTGCTGCTGTCATTGACGCTGCTGCCAATGGCCGACTGGTTCGGCGGCGCCGATAAAGCGAAGGGCTACCAGATGGCGATGACCGTGCTGGCCTTTATCGGCATGTGTATGTTCCTGTTCTGCTTCGCTACCGTGCGTGAACGCATACACCCGGCGGTGCAGACGAATGATGAACTGAAAAAAGACCTCAAAGACGTGTGGAAAAATGACCAGTGGGTGCGCATCCTGCTGCTCACGCTGTGCAACGTCTGCCCGGGCTTTATTCGCATGGCCGCCACCATGTATTACGTCACCTGGGTGATGGGACAAAGCACCCATTTTGCCACCCTGTTTATCAGCCTCGGCGTGGTCGGGATGATGATTGGCAGCATGCTGGCGAAAGTCCTCACCGACCGCTGGTGCAAACTGCAGGTTTTCTTCTGGACCAACATCGTGCTGGCGATTTTCTCCTGCGCCTTCTATTTCTTTAATCCGCACGCCACCACGCTGATTATGGTGCTCTACTTCCTGCTCAACATCCTGCATCAGATCCCCTCTCCGCTGCACTGGTCGCTGATGTCCGACGTTGACGACTATGGCGAGTGGAAAACCGGTAAGCGCATCACCGGCATTAGCTTCTCCGGCAATCTGTTCTTCCTCAAGGTCGGCCTGGCGGTCGCCGGAGCAATGGTAGGTTTCCTGCTGTCATGGTACGGCTACGACGCCGGCGCGAAAGCGCAAAGCGCCTCCGCCCTCAACGGCATCGTGCTCCTATTCTCGGTCATCCCCGGCGTCGGCTATCTGATCACCGCCGGCGTGGTGCGCCTGCTGAAGGTTGACCGCACCCTGATGCGCCAGATTCAAAGCGATTTAGAGAAGCGCCGCAGCAACTACAGCGAGCTGAACGAATACCAGGAACTGAAAACCAGTGAACACGTAAGGAAAGCCTGATGAACAACTGGCCAAACCCCTTTATTGAACAGCGCGCAGACCCCTTTATTCTGCGCCACCTTAATCACTACTACTTTATTGCCTCGGTACCGGAATATGACCGGCTGGAGATCCGGCGCGCGGCCACCCTTGAAGGATTGCGCGATGCTGAGCCGGTAGTGGTCTGGCGCGCGCCGCAAAGCGGGCCGATGAGCCAGCTGATTTGGGCGCCGGAGCTGCATGAAATAGACGGTAAGTGGTATATCTATTTTGCCGCCACCCATACTCACGATCTGGATGCGCTGGGGATGTTCCAGCATCGCATGTTCGTTCTCGAGTGCGCCGACAACGATCCGCTGACCGGTCGCTGGCAGGAAAAAGGCCAGGTGGTCACGCCTTTCGATACCTTCGCCCTCGATGCCACTACTTTTATCCATCAGGGCAAACGCTGGTATCTGTGGGCGCAAAAATCCCCGCATATCGAAGGCAACTCAAACTTATATCTTGCTGAAATGGCCAACCCGTGGACGCTTAAAGGCGAGCCGGTCATGCTGAGCAAGCCGGAGTTCGACTGGGAGTGCCGGGGATTTAAGGTCAACGAAGGTCCTGCGGTGCTGGTGCATGGCGATAAGCTGTTCATCAGCTATTCCGCCAGCGCCACCGATGAAAACTACTGCATGGGGTTACTCTGGATCGATCTGCAGGCCGATCCGCTGCAGCCGACGAACTGGCATAAAGCCCCGCAGCCGGTCTTTCGTACCAGCTATGAAAACCGCCAGTATGGCCCGGGCCATAATAGTTTTACCCAAACGCCGGAAGGGGAAGATGTGCTGGTGTATCACGCGCGGAATTACACCGAGATAGAAGGCGATCCACTGTATGACCCCAATCGCCATACGCGGTTAAAACTCGTCAGCTGGAGGGAGGACGGGATGCCCGACTTCGGCATCCCGCCGGCGGATACGCTGTAGCGGTTCGGAATGAAGCCCGCTGACGCGGTTCTGCAGGCCGGGTCAGGCGAAGCCGCCACCCGGCAACAAGAGTCCCGCAGGTGCATGCATCGTGGCAGGCTGAGCGCGGGCTCAGGCCGTTAAACCAGGGTGCCGTAAATCGTCAGCAGCGCCATGATCACCACCACCACCAGCGAGGTTTTCTTGGCCATCGACACCGCGGCCTTCGGGGTCGCCACTTTATCCACGTGCGGTTCACGAGCCAGGGAATACTGCGCCAGGCGGGTCAATACCTGATACTGCGATGAATGGCGGTCGCCTAACGATGCAAACCACGCCGGGAGCGCTTTCTCTCCATGCCCCACCAGAGCATAGACAACCCCCACCAGACGCACCGGCAGCCAGTCCACGATATGCAAAAGACCATCGATCCCAGACTGCAAACGGTGATGCGGCGTCTGGTAGCGCGCCAGCCACGTCTGCCAGGCGCGCAGTACGCTGTAAGCGATAAGCGTCAGCGGCCCCCACGCGCCCCCCACCACAAACCAGAAAAGCGGCGCCAGGTAATATCGATAGTTAATCCACAGCAGCGCATTTTGCAGCTCACTCAGATATTCACGCTCATCGCAGCCCGGCGGTACGCCGTGGATCAGCGTCAGCTCGCTGGCCATGGCATCGCAGGCGCGACTGTCATTGCGCGACGCCGCTTTCAGATAGGCATGATAATGCAGCCGAACCTTGCCTGCCCCGATGCACAACAGGCCCAGCAAGATCCAGAACACCAGCAGAGGTACGTTAAATAGCTGCCCCTGCAGCAGGCGCTGAATGAGATACACCACCGCGACAGCCACCACCGTCATCAGCAGCGTGCCCAGCAGCGAAAAATGTTTTATCCGGCGGAACACCACCTCCAGCCGATGATCAAGCTGCCAGTGTTCACCCAGCTTAAACAGCCGTTCGGCGATAAGCACCAGCAGCGTCGTAAACAGCGTCATGATGTCTCCTTATCTGACGGCGCACTGAGTAGCGCCCGGAATTTTATCCAGTCAAAGGCCGGTCCTGGATCGGTTTTCCGCACGGGCGCGATATCGCTGTGGCCCGCGATGTTTTCGGCGATAGCCGGGTAAATCGTGATCAGTAGTTCCGTCACCGCCGCCAGCTGCTGGTACTGCGCATCGGTATACGCCAGGGTATCCGTGCCTTCCAGCTCAATGCCAATGGAAAAGTCATTGCAGCGTTCTCGCCCCTGATAGCAGGAGACCCCCGCATGCCACGCACGCTTATCGAAAGGCACATACTGCACGATTTCGCCATCACGGCGAATCAGACAATGTGCCGAAACGCGCAGATGAGCAATCTCGGCAAAGAAAGGATGCGCATGCGGATCCAGGGTGCCAGTGAACAGCGCATCAATCCACGGACCACCAAATTCACCCGGTGGCAGGCTAATGTTATGCACCACCAGTAAGGAAGGGGCTTCTTCATCCGGACGGCAGTCATGGTGCGGCGAGGGAACCCGACGCGCGCCGACCAGCCATCCCTCGTTCAACTGCATGCGGGATCTCCTTTCGCGAACTCATGCTTCCGGGCCACACGCCGGCCCAAAGGATGAAGTGTGTATGGTACTGAAACGTCGTTCAGGTTAGCATGTTTCCCACTTCTGAATCTTATCTATCTGGAGCTTTATCATGTCGCCTCGTCGTTACAACCCCGACCGCCGCCGTGACGTGCTGCTGGAACGTATTAACCTCGATATTACCGATGCTGTCGCACACTCCCTGCGGGAAGATTTGGGCGGCGAAGTCGACGCCAACAACGATATTAGCGCGCAATTATTGCCGCAGGATGCACGCTCCCATGCGGTGGTCATTACCCGCGAAGATGGCGTCTTCTGTGGCAAACGCTGGGTGGAAGAGGTCTTTATTCAGCTCGCCGGTGACGACGTGAATATCACCTGGCACGTGGCCGACGGCGATGCGGTCAAAGCCGACCAGCCGCTGTTCGAGCTGGAAGGCCCGTCGCGTATTCTGCTCACCGGCGAACGCACGGCGCTGAACTTTGTGCAAACTCTCTCCGGCGTCGCCAGCGTCGTCCGTCGCTACGTCGACCTGCTGGCCGGCACCAAAACCCAACTTCTGGATACCCGTAAAACGCTGCCAGGGCTGCGTACCGCGCTGAAATACGCGGTACTCTGCGGCGGCGGCGCCAACCACCGCCTGGGCCTGTTCGACGCTTTCCTGATTAAAGAAAACCATATCATCGCCTCCGGTTCGATCCGTCAGGCGGTGGAAAAGGCGTTCTGGCTACATCCTGATGTGCCGGTGGAAGTGGAAGTGGAAACCCTGGATGAGCTGGAGCAGGCGTTAAAAGCCGGGGCGGACATCATTATGCTCGATAACTTCACCACCGACCTGATGCGCGAGGCGGTGAAAATCACCGCAGGCCAGGCGGCGCTGGAGGTCTCCGGTAACGTCACCTTCGACACCATCCGCGAATTTGCCGACACCGGCGTCGACTATATCTCCGTCGGCGCCCTGACCAAACATGTGCAGGCGCTCGACCTGTCGATGCGTTTTCGCTAAGTAATTGGCCTTCACGCTGCCGGGCGTGAGGGCCTGATTTTGCGAGCCGACTCGCAGCCGTTCATGCCCACCATGTAAGCAAAGTAAAAACCCTGGAATCTGGTTTCCCGGATTGTTTTCGCCTCCTCGCCTGGTATCCCAAATCCCGTCACAGTGCTCCTGTCACAACAAGGAGCGACTTATGGATAAACAACGTGGTTTCACCCTGATTGAACTGATGGTGGTCATTGGGATCATCGCTATTCTCAGTGCCATTGGCATCCCGGCCTACCAGAACTACCTGCGTAAAGCCGCCCTCACCGACCTGCTGCAGACCTTTGTCCCTTACCGGACGGCCATCGAACTTTGCGCGCTCGATCATGGCGGCCTGACGGTATGTGACGGCGGCAGCAACGGCATTCCCTCGCCGACAACCACTCGCTACCTCTCCGCCATGAGCGTGGCCAAAGGGGTCGTCACCCTCACCGGCCAGGAAAGCCTGAACGGACTGGGCGTCACCCTGACGCCGACCTGGGATAACGCCGAGGGCGTCACTGGCTGGCAGCGCGTCTGCACTATCACCGGCAACAGCGCCCTTCAGCAGGCCTGCGAAGACGTCTTCCGGGTGAAGTAAGGGCAAACACATGAAAACAGAACAGCTGATCCCTCTCTGTCGCCGCTATCACGCCATGTTACTGCATAGCGACGAGCAGACAATAGCCATTGCGGTGGTCGATACCCCACCGGCGGAGCTGATGGAGGCGCTGCGCTTCGCGACGCAAAAGCGAATCGATATTGAATGCTGGAGCCAGGAACAGATGGACAAGCGTCTGCAGGCCCAGGAAAAGCAGGCGCAACTGGCGCAAAACGCGGGGCCAGAGAATATCGCCGAACGGGTCAACCAGATCCTCGAACAGGCTCTGCGTCAGCGGGCGTCCGATATTCATATCGAACCCACGGAAACGCATTTACGCATCCGCCTGCGGGTCGATGGCGTCCTCCATGCCCTGCCGTTGCTGGCCCCCGAGCTGGCGGCACCGGTTATCGCGCGACTCAAGGTCATGGCCAGTCTCGATATCGCCGAGCATCGTTTACCACAGGATGGTCAGTTCGCGCTGAACCTCGGCGGACGACCGCTCTCCTTTCGCATCGCCACTCTACCCTGCCGCTATGGCGAAAAAATTGTCCTGCGTCTTCTGCATCAGGTTGACCAGGCCCTGGATCTGGAGGCCCTCGGACTCTCCTCGTCCCAGCTGGCGGCTTTTCGCCAGGCGCTTAATCAGCCGCAGGGTCTACTGCTGGTCACCGGCCCGACCGGAAGCGGTAAAACGGTGACCCTCTACAGCGCCCTGCAGGCCAGAAACCGGGAGCAAGTGAACATCTGTAGCGTCGAGGATCCGCTGGAGATCCCCATCGCCGGGATGAATCAGACGCAAATTAATCCGCGTTCCGGGCTCACCTTTCACAGCGTACTCCGCGCCCTGTTACGCCAGGATCCGGATATTGTCATGGTAGGCGAGATTCGTGACGCCGAGACCGCTGAAATAGCCCTGAAAGCCGCCCAGACCGGCCATCTGGTGCTTTCCACCCTGCACACCAACTCCACCAGCGAAACCCTCACCCGCCTGCAGCAGATGGGCATCGCCCGCTGGATGATATCTTCAGCGCTCTCGCTGGTTATCGCCCAGCGCCTGGTCCGCAAGCTGTGCCCCCACTGTCGGCGCAATGTCGGTAGCGCCGCCGACCTGCCGCACAGCCTGTGGCCACGCCCGCTGCCGCGCTGGCAGGCGGCTGGCTGCGATCACTGTTATCACGGTTATCACGGCAGGCTGGCGCTGTTTGAGGTCATGCCTGTCACCCCCGGGTTACGCCAGGGAATAGTCCAGGAGCTGAATGCCATTGAAATTGAATCTCTGGCGCGAGCCGCGGGGATGATGACGCTTTTTGAAAGCGGTTGTCAGGCTATCGAACAGGGGCTGACCAGCCTTGAAGAGGTGGTGCGGGTGCTGGGGATCCCCCATGGCGACTAAGCGTCTCTGGCGCTGGCGCGGTATCGATGCGCACGGCGCCCCTTGCCAGGGGATGCTATGGCAAGCCAGTCGTCTGGAGGTGCTGCACGACCTTCAGCAGCAGCGCGTCATGCCGCTGGCCGTGCGCCGCTGTGCAGTGAAGCTGAATCTCTGGCACCCACGCTACAGTAGCGAAACGATCCGTCAGCTCGCCACCCTGCTGCAGGCCGGCCTGCCGCTGGCGGACGGTTTAACTCTGCTGGCGCAGCAGCAACCACACCCGCAATGGCAAGCGCTGCTTGAGTCCCTGGGCCGCGAGCTGGCTCAGGGCGTAGCTTTCTCTACCGCGCTGGCGCAGTGGCCGCAAGCCTTTCCGCCACTTTATCTGGCGATGATTAGTACCGGCGAACTGACAGGCAAGCTTGATATCTGCTGCCTGCAGCTGGCCAACCAACAGCAGGAGCAGCAGCGGCTCGCAGGCAAGGTCAAAAAAGCGCTGCGTTACCCGCTGATTGTGCTCGCCCTGGCGCTGCTGGTGGTGCTGGGGATGCTCTATTTTGTCCTGCCCGAGTTCACCGCCATCTACCAGACGTTCAGTACGCCGCTGCCGCTGTTGACGCGGATGGTCGTTGCGGCAGGCGACATGCTAAGTCGCGGCTGGCCTCTACTGCTGGCCCTTTTCCTGAGCCCGCTGCTGCTCAACCAGCTGGTCCGGCGGCGTAGCGACTGGTTGCTGCGTCGCCAGCGATTGCTGAACGCGCTCCCTCTCATCGGCCCCCTGATCGGCGGCCAACAGCTGAGCCTGATCTTTACCATCCTGGCGTTAACCCAAAGCGCCGGTATTAGCTTTCTGCAGGGTTTGCAAAGTGTTGAAGCAACTCTGTCGTGCCCACTCTGGCGCCAGCGCCTGGCGCAAGCCCGTACGCTGATAGCCCAGGGGGAACCGATTTGGCAGGCGTTAAGCCGGTGCGGCGGTTTTACTCCGCTGTGCCTGCAGCTCATCCGTACGGGTGAAAGCGCGGGGGCGCTGGATCAAATGCTGGAAAATCTGGCGCACCATCATCGAGAGCAAACGCATCAGCGAGCCGACAGTCTGGCTGCGCATCTCGAACCCATCATGCTGGTGATAACCGGTTCACTGGTCGGCATTCTGGTGGTGGCGATGTATTTGCCCGTTTTTCATCTGGGCGATGCCATTGGCGGGGCGGGAGGGTGAGAAACGCTGGCGCAGCACAGGCGCCAGCGAAGCCACTTACAGGCTATTGAATATCCGGTTCTCTTGTTCCTGAACGCGGATAAAGGTCGTCCGTTTGGTCAGCTCTTTCAGACGCGACGCGCCAACATAGGTGCAGGCTGAACGCAGGCCGCCAAGGATATCGCGAGCAGTATTATCCACCGGGCCACGCAGCGGTAGCTTAACGGTTTTACCTTCCGCCGCGCGGTATTTCGCGACACCGCCAACATGGCGCGTCATCGCCGACTCGGAGCTCATGCCATAGAACAGCATGAATTTTTCCCCGTTCTCTTCAACGATGGTTCCGCCGCTCTCTTCATGGCCCGCCAGCATGCCGCCGAGCATCACGAAATCGGCGCCGCCGCCGAAAGCTTTCGCCACATCACCCGGCATGGTGCATCCGCCGTCGCTGATGATCTGGCCGCCCAGGCCGTGCGCCGCATCAGCGCACTCGATCACGGCGGAGAGCTGCGGATAGCCGACGCCAGTTTTGACGCGGGTAGTGCAGACGGAACCCGGGCCAATCCCGACTTTCACAATATCGGCGCCGGAGAGGATCAGCTCTTCGCACATTTCACCAGTGACCACGTTTCCGGCGATAATGGTTTTCTGCGGCCAGGCTTCACGAGCTTTCGCCACAAACTGCACGAAGTGCTCAGAGTAGCCGTTAGCCACGTCGATGCACACAAATTTCAGTTGCGGATTCTGAGAGAGGATCTGTTGCGTCTTTTCGAAATCCGCATCGGAAGTGCCGGTGGAAACCATCACATGCTTGAGGACATCTGCGGATGCGCCCTGTACAAACGCCTGCCATTCCTCAACGGTGTAGTGCTTGTGTACCGCGGTCAGAATACCAAAAGTGGCCAGTGCTTGCGCCATACTGAAGGTGCCGACGGTATCCATGTTGGCCGCAATAATTGGCACACCGGACCAGGTCTGGCCTGAATGTTTGAAAGTGAATTCACGTTCCAGCTCAACATCAGAACGGCTTTTGAGAGTAGAGCGTTTCGGGCGGATAAGAACGTCTTTGAAACCAAGCTTCAGATCTTCTTCAATACGCATGTGCGAATTCCTGGGGTTAATTGCATTATTGTGAGAGCACAACTCCAGTGACGTTATCATACGCACGAATCAGGCCTGCGCAAGACTGCGATTTTCACTTTTTTTACGCTACAATCGTATAAATTTACCTGGTGAATGGAGAAAAAAGCGCTTATGCCTTTCCTCGCCAGCGTATTATTTTTAACCATTTGATTTGCTTGATTAAAAGAAACAGAATAGCGGGCGGCGATCCCGGTTGGCACGTGACTATCACGACATGATCACTATCACCTCTCCGACGTGCGGCCAGTCATCGCTGTCTGAATGCAAAAAATACGAGCAATCCGTTTCAGGGTCAGAAGATATGGGGTACACAGTCGCGTTAACAGGTGGGATCGGCAGCGGTAAAAGCACGGTCGCAGACGCCTTCGCGCAGCTCGGGGTTAACGTTGTTGATGCCGATGTTATCGCCCGCCAGGTGGTCGAACCTGGCACCCCAGCGCTCCAGGCCATCGCCGGCCACTTTGGGTCGCAGATGATTGCCCCCGACGGCACGCTGAACCGCCGCCTGCTGCGGGAAAAAATTTTTGCTCACGTGGAGGATAAAGCCTGGCTTAACGCGCTGTTGCATCCGCTGATCCAGCAGGAAACGCGCCGCCAGATGCAGGCTGCTACCTCCCCTTATCTCCTCTGGGTCGTACCTTTGCTGGTCGAAAACCGCCTGTCCGGTCAGGCCGATCGCGTACTGGTCGTCGATGTGCCAAAAGAAACGCAGATCGAACGCACCATGCTGCGTGACAAGGTCAGCCGCGAACATGCTGAACATATTCTTGCCGCTCAGGCCACGCGCGAGCAGCGCCTGGCCGTCGCGGACGATGTTATTGAAAACACTGGCACGCCGGATGCAGTGGCATCGGATGTTGCCCGCCTGCACGAAAAGTATTTAATGCTGGCATCGCAGGCCGCCTCACAGGAAAACTCGTAATGCATACCCCCGTTCTGTTTGAACATCCTCTTAATGAGAAAATGCGTACCTGGCTGCGCATCGAATTTCTGATCCAGCAAATGGCTTTCCATCCGATGATTGCCACTCATGCCGATGCGCTCCATTTTTTCCGTAACGCCGGCGATCTGTTGGATGTGCTGGAGCGTGGCGAGGTGCGTACCGACCTGGTTAAAGAACTGGAGCGCCAGCAGCGCAAGCTCCAGTCCTGGGCAGAAGTACCGGGCGTCGATCAGGAGCGCATTAACGAACTGCGCCAGCAGCTGAAGCAATCCTCCAGCACCCTGATGGCCGCGCCGCGTATTGGCCAGTTTCTGCGTGAAGATCGCCTGATTGCGCTGGTGCGTCAGCGCCTGAGTATTCCAGGCGGCTGCTGCAGCTTCGATTTACCGACCCTGCATATCTGGCTCCATATGCCACAGGCGCATCGGGACGAGCAGGTGGCCAGCTGGCTCGCCAGCCTCGATCCGCTGATCCAGTCCCTGAACCTGATCCTCGACCTGATCCGTAACTCTGCGCTGTTTCGCAAACAGACCAGCCTCAACGGCTTTTACCAGGATAATGGCGAAGATGCCGATCTGCTACGTCTGCGTCTCGATCTGGCTCACCAGCTGTATCCGCAGATCTCCGGCCATAAGAGCCGTTTCGCTATCCGTTTCCTGCCGCTGGACAGTGAGTATGGGATCGTGCCGGAGCGCTTTGATTTTGAACTGGCCTGCTGCTAAGGAGATAACATGTCTGAAGAGACCATCGTCAACTGCCCGACCTGCGGAAAAAACGTGGTGTGGGGCGAGCAGAGTCCCTTTCGTCCATTCTGCAGCAAGCGCTGTCAGCTGATCGATCTGGGAGAATGGGCCGCAGAAGAGAAACGCATCCCCAGTGCGGGCGATCTCTCCGACAGCGATGACTGGAGCGAGCAGCAGCCCTGATTTACCGGCACGCTAACCCGATAATTATCGGGTTAGCGTTGTAGCCTGACGCTCAGCCCAGGCCGATAAGTTTGTTGATAACCGGTTCATTCGCCGGGGGGAACGCCTCTGGATCCAGTGTCTGACCCGCCATCCACCGTCCCGGTTGCCCTTCTTTACCCCATGGCTCGCCTTGCCATCTTTCCACAAGGAAAAACCACAGCGTTATATGGCGGTCAGGGAACTGATACTCCAGCTTATCAAATAGCGTTGCAGACCTTACCGTAATTCCAACCTCTTCCTGCAGCTCGCGAATTAGCGCCTGCTCCGGCGTCTCATCAGATTCAATCTTCCCGCCCGGGAACTCCAGCTTATTCGCCATATGGGCATCAGCGGCGCGCTGGGTAATAAAGATTTCGCCTTGCGGATTGCGAATTATCCCGACGGCGATTTGCAGTTTTTTCATTGAATCAGCTCCATAAAAAAGGCGCAGAACTCTGCGCCTTTGTTTTTTTATCAGGCCTTAGCTCAGACGGCCGTGGCACTGTTTATATTTTTTACCGGAACCGCACGGACAGGGATCGTTACGCCCCACTTTACGCTCGCCGGTTTGTGCCGCCAGATCCTCGGCAGCGGCCTCATCATCGCTCTGATGGCTGAGCTGCTGCATCTGCGCCAGGCGCTCGGCTTCTTCACGACGCTGTTGCTCCATCGCTTCGACTTCTTCCGGCATACGCACCTGGACTTTGCTCAGGGTGCTAATCACTTCATACTTCAGTGACTCCAGCATCGCAGCAAACATAGAGAACGATTCGCGCTTGTACTCCTGCTTCGGATCTTTCTGCGCATAGCCACGCAGATGGATACCCTGACGCAGATAGTCCATCGCTGCCAGGTGCTCTTTCCACAGGGAGTCCAGGGTCTGCAGCATCACACCTTTCTCAAAGTGACGCATCATCTCGGCACCGACCACTTCTTCTTTACGCTGGTAGGTTTCTACCGCGCTCTGCAGAATACGTTCACGCAGGGTCTCTTCATGCAGCTCCGGCTCTTTATCCAGCCACTCTTTGATCGGCAGCTCGAGGTCGAAGTCGTTTTTCAGACGCTCCTGCAGGCCTTCAATATCCCACATCTCTTCCAGCGACTGCGGCGGAATATGCGCATCGATAGTCGCTTTAAAGACGTCTTCGCGGATGCTGTTGATGGTTTCGCTGACATCAGACACGTCCAGCAGTTCGTTACGCTGAGTGTAGATCGCGCGGCGCTGGTCGTTAGCCACATCATCATATTCCAGCAGCTGCTTACGAATATCAAAGTTACGGCTTTCCACTTTACGCTGGGCGTTGGCGATAGCCTTAGTCACCCATGGGTGCTCGATGGCTTCACCCGGTTTCATCCCCAGTTTGCGCATCATGCCGGACACACGATCGGAGGCGAAGATACGCATCAGGGCATCTTCCATCGACAGGTAGAAGCGGGAAGAACCGGCATCACCCTGACGACCCGCACGGCCACGCAGCTGGTTATCGATACGGCGTGATTCATGACGCTCAGTACCGATAATGTGTAGACCGCCTGCGGCCAGAACCGCATCATGGCGCACCTGCCAGTCCGCTTTGATTTTTTCAATCTGTTCCGCCGTCGGATTTTCCAGCGCGGCGACTTCCGCCTGCCAGCTACCGCCGAGCATAATATCGGTACCACGACCCGCCATGTTGGTGGCAATGGTCACCGCTGCCGGATAACCCGCCTGGGCGACGATATCCGCTTCGCTGGCGTGGAACTTGGCGTTCAGTACGTTGTGCTTGATGCCGGCTTTGGTCAGCTCGCGCGAAACTACTTCGGATTTTTCGATCGAGATAGTCCCCACCAGCACCGGCTGGCCGGCAGCGGTGCGGGTTTTAATATCTTCGATAATCGCCTGAATTTTTTCCGCTTCGGTCATATAGACCAGATCCGCCATGTCCTTACGGATCATCGGACGGTTGGTCGGCACGACAACGGTATCCAGCTTATAGATAGAGCTGAATTCGAAGGCTTCGGTATCCGCTGTACCGGTCATCCCCGCCAGTTTCTCGTACAGGCGGAAGTAGTTCTGGAAGGTGATAGAGGCCAGAGTCTGGTTTTCGTTCTGGATCTCCACGCCTTCTTTGGCTTCCACCGCCTGGTGCAGACCATCGGACCAACGGCGGCCTTGCATCGTACGGCCAGTGTGCTCATCGACGATGATAACTTCGCCATCTTTAACGATGTAGTCAACGTCGCGGGTGAACAACGCATGGGCGCGCAGCGCGGCGGTCACATGGTGCATCAGCATGATGTTGGTCGGGGAGTACAGCGACTCACCTTCTTCCATAATGCCTTCCTGCACCAGCAGCTCTTCGATGAGCACCAGACCGCGTTCGGTCAGGTTAACCTGGCGGGCTTTCTCATCAACAGAGAAGTGGCCTTCACCGGTAAAGGTATCCGAATCCTCTTTTTCCTGACGGATCAGGTGCGGGATGATTTTGTTTACCTTACGGTACATTTCAGAGCTGTCTTCCGCCGGACCGGAAATGATCAGCGGGGTACGCGCTTCGTCGATCAGGATGGAGTCCACCTCATCCACCAGCGCATAGTGCAGTTTACGTTGAACGCGCTCTTCCGGGCTGAAGGCCATGTTGTCGCGCAGATAGTCGAAGCCGTATTCGTTGTTGGTGCCGTAGGTAATATCGGCAGCGTAGGCTTCACGCTTCGCCGGCGCCGGCAGACCGGACATATTGATGCCCACGCTCATACCAAGGAATTCGAACAGCGGACGGTTGTTTTCGGCGTCACGCTGCGCCAGATAGTCGTTGACGGTCACCACGTGGACGCCTTTACCGGTCAGCGCGTTGAGGTACGCCGGCAGGGTCGCGGTCAGCGTTTTACCTTCACCAGTACGCATCTCGGCGATGCAGCGATCGTTAAGCACCATACCGCCCAGCAGCTGGACGTCGAAGTGGCGCATGCCGAACACACGCTTACTGGCTTCGCGAACGACGGCAAAGGCTTCCGGGATCAGGTTTTCCAGCACTTCGCCTTTTTCCAGGCGCGCGCGGAATTCAGCAGTTTTCGCTTTCAGCTCGTCATCAGAGAGTTTTTCCATCGCCGGTTCCATACCGTTGATGATATTGACAACTTTGCGCATACGACGCAGCGTACGGTCGTTACGGCTGCCGAAAACCTTAGTTAACATTTTAATAAGCATAATAAAATCTCAAACGCCCCGCGGTGCGGAGTCACAAAAAATAGGATGGTCCGTGGTTATTTTCAGCTGAGACGTTGAGGTCCTGCGCGGATCCCCGCCACCTGGCTAATCCAGGCGCTCACGCGGAAGGCAGAATATGAGGAAGAGATGTAAGCCACCTGGCGGATCACCACCGGCGGCGTGCTGTCCTGGGTCAGCAGCGCGCTGAGCGTATCAAGCAGCGCCAGATGTTGGGCCTGCAGCGGGGAAGTTTCTTCCGCCACCGGCAATGCCTGTGGCGCCATCGCGAAGGAGAGATGACGAATAACGGTGCGAATGGCGTGCTGATGCCAGTAGTCGACGGTAAAGTTCGGCCGACGATTACTCTCCAGCAGCGCCAGCTGAGAGAAGTTAACTTTGCTCGGATTATGGTTGCTGGACGTTGCCTTCGCCGGCGTCGCAGTTTCGTGGCTGTTGCTAAGCGCGGGCAGGCCGAAGCTGGCCGCGACCATCCCCAACAGGAGATGCGGCCAAAAATACCGTCTGCCAAACTGTCGCCAGCGCGTCAGCAATCCACTCACTTTCATTACCTTTCGTTGGTATACCCGTCGTCGTTCAGGCCGCCTCTTAATTAGCGTTTTTTGCAGGACACCCTGACATCCACGGGGTAAAGCAACCCGGAGAAATAATTTTGCGCTCAAATACTAACATTATTACCGCGCTGAGGCAGCATGAATGAAGGCGATTGCCCGGGGAAAACGCTTAATAAAACAGCGAACGCGCGCTAATTATTGCCCGACAATCACTGCGAAAAATAACTGGAAGGGGTTATAAAAGAAAAACGACTGGTTCCCTGGTCGGAGAGAGTACCAGGTTACCAGTCGAATTTACTGAATGGTCAGGCTTACGCCAGAACCATCGACGGTGCGCGGAACGCCATAGGCAGTTTTGCGTCGTCTTCGAAGGTCACATACTCCCAGGCTTCCTGTTTTGCCAGGACCGCCTGCAGCAGTTTGTTATTCAACGCGTGACCCGATTTGTACGCCGTGAATGCGCCGATAATGTTGTGACCACACATAAACAGGTCACCGATCGCATCCAGCATTTTGTGGCGAACAAATTCGTCTTCAAAGCGCAGACCGTCTTCGTTCAGTACGCGATAATCGTCAACAACGATGGCACAATCGAAGCTGCCGCCCAGGCACAGGCCGCGGGACTGCAGATATTCGATATCGCGCATAAAACCGAAGGTACGCGCACGGCTAATCTGACGCATGAACGCATCGGCCGAGAAGTTCAGCGTATAGCGCTGGGTGCTGGCATCAATCGCCGGATGGTTAAAATCGATGGTGAAATCCAGCGAAAAACCATTGTACGGTTTGAATTCAGCCCATTTGTCGCCATCTTCGACGCGAACCGTCTCTTTGATACGAACAAATTTCTTGGCGCAGTTCAGTTCATCGATGCCGGCGTCCAGCAACAGATAAACGAACGGAGCCGCACTGCCGTCCATAATCGGGATTTCCGGCGCATCGACTTCAACAATAATGTTGTCGATACCCAGGCCAGCCAATGCGGCGTTCAGGTGTTCAACCGTAGAAATCCGCACGTCATGCTCATTAACCAGGCAAGTACAGAGCATGGTATCACGCACAGATTTGGCATCAGCCGGAAAATCTACCGGTGGATTCAAGTCGGTGCGACGATAGATGACCCCGGTATTTGCCGGCGCAGGGCGTAACGTCAGTGTGACTTTCTTGCCGGTATGCAAACCGACACCAGTCGCCTGAACGATACGTTTAAGAGTCCTTTGTTTGATCATCGTATAATCTCGCCAATTTACCTATCCAACCGAAGTGTACACCACTATCGGGAGGCCAGTTTAGCACAAAGAGCGCAGATGCCCAACTTCCAGTCGATTCTTAATCGGCTTGCTTACGCAGGAAGGCTGGGATATCCAGATAATCCGGCTCTTTCGCGGTTTGCGGCGTATTGTCGTTCACCACTTTTGCTGCCGGCTTCTGCTCTTGCGTCAGCGGCGACATACCGTGCTGCTGGTAGCGATCCATCACCGGCTGCTGAACCTGTTTGTTGGTCACCAGGGTAATTTCCGGACGCTTGTCCATGCCGATACCAGTCGCCACCACGGTCACGCGCAGCTCGTCGTTCATATCCGGGTCCAGAGAAGTACCGATAACCACGGTCGCGTTATCCGACGCAAAGGCACGGATGGTGTTACCCACGGTTTCGAACTCATCCAGACGCAGGTCGAAGCCCGCAGTGATGTTAACCAGTACGCCGCGCGCGCCGGACAGGTCGATATCTTCCAGCAGCGGAGAAGAGATAGCCATTTCAGCCGCTTCTTCCGCACGGTCTTCACCACTCGCCACGCCGGAGCCCATCATCGCGTAGCCCATTTCTGACATCACGGTACGGACGTCCGCGAAGTCGACGTTCATCAGGCCCGGACGCGTAATCAGTTCGGCGATACCCTGCACCGCGCCTTTCAGTACATCGTTTGCCGCGCCGAACGCGTCGAGCAGAGAAATACCACGGCCGAGTACTTTCAGCAGCTTGTCGTTCGGGATGGTGATCAGTGAGTCAACGTGCTTGGACAGTTCGGTGATCCCCTGCTCAGCAAACGCCATGCGCTTCTTGCCTTCGAAATTAAACGGCTTCGTGACCACCGCAACGGTGAGGATACCCAGATCCTTCGCCACTTCCGCAACCACTGGCGCCGCACCGGTACCGGTACCGCCGCCCATACCTGCCGCGATGAACACCATGTCTGCGCCATCAAGGGCCGCACGCAGCGCTTCGCGGTCTTCGTCCGCCGCATTGCGGCCGACTTCCGGGTTCGCGCCCGCACCCAGACCTTTGGTAATACCGCTACCGATCTGGATAGTCTGGCCAACAGCCGTTTTACGCAGCGCCTGCGCATCGGTGTTCACCGCGAAGAATTCAACACCCTCAATGCGCTCGCGCACCATGTGTTCAACGGCGTTACCGCCGCCGCCACCGACGCCGATGACTTTAATCACCGCGTCGTTGGTCAGTTCCATAGGTTCAAACATAGTTTCTCTCCGTCTTGTGCCTGTCGCCTGAGAACGCTAATTGTCTGCGTTCTCTTAAAAAATTAAAACTCTTTTCGCAGCCAGCTGTTGAGTCGTTTAATCCACGAGCCCACTGACGCCGTCACGCGTTTTTCGACTTCCGCTTCACCACTCAAATGTGACTCTTTGCCGTAGTGCAGCAGCCCAACCGCCGTCGAATAATACGGCTCCTGGGCGTAATCCGTTAAACCAGTAATGTTCAGCGGCGCGCCAATACGCACCTGGGTATGGAATACCCGCTGCGCGCAGGCCGCCAGGCCTTCAATTTGCGCCGCGCCGCCGGTTAACACAATCCCTGCCGCCAGATGATGTTTGACACCCTGCTGGCGGAGCTGTTCCTGCAGCTGCAGGATCTCTTCGTTGACCAGATTAAGCAGCTCGGTATAGCGCGGTTCAATCACCTCTGCCAGCGTCTGACGCTGCAGGCTGCGCGGCGGACGTCCGCCTACGCTCGGGACTTCGACGTTTTCGTCTTTACCGACGATGGAACCTAATGCGCAACCGTGACGAACCTTAATCGCTTCGGCATCGCTCGGCGGCGTACCAAAGGCATAGGCGATATCGCTGGTCACCACGTTCCCGGCGTACGGGATCACTTTGGTGTGACGCAATGCGCCGCCGGTGTAGACGGCGATATCCATTGTACCACCGCCGATGTCCACGACGCAGACGCCCAGCTCACGTTCATCTTCTGTTAATACCGAATAACTGGCCGCTAACCCGGCGAAAATAAGTTGGTCAACTTTCAGACCGCAACGTTCCACCGCTTTAACAATGTTTTTCGCCATATCGTTATGGCAGGTAATCAGATGCACCTTCGCCTGCATACGCACGCCGGACAGCCCTACCGGGTTTTTAATCCCTTCCTGGTAGTCGATGGCATATTCCTGCGGAATCACGTGCAGGACGCGATGTTCATCGCGGACGCGAACCGACTTCGCGGTGTGGACCACGTTCTCAACGTCATCCAGCGTCACTTCTTCTTCCGAAATCGGTACCATCCCGATTTCATTCTGACAGCTTATATGTTTACCCGAAAGTGCCAAATAAACTGATGAAATCTGGCAATCCGCCATCAGTTCGGCCTGGTCGATGGCGCGCTGTACGCATTTCACCACCGACTCGAGGTCGTTCACACCGCCTTTATCCA
This sequence comes from Klebsiella sp. HMSC25G12, assembly GCF_001807705.1. Lineage (NCBI taxonomy): Bacteria > Pseudomonadati > Pseudomonadota > Gammaproteobacteria > Enterobacterales > Enterobacteriaceae > Klebsiella > Klebsiella sp. HMSC25G12. The sequence continues at coordinate 133,256 of NZ_KV789891.1, forward strand.
TACCACGTGATGGGCAACTGCCCACGCCGATGATATTAATCATGCCGTCGGGCAGAACTTCCCCTACTAAAGCGGCCACCTTAGCGGTGCCAATCTCCAGTCCAACTACCAGTTTTCTGTCCGTCGCCTTGATCATTGTTGTTCTGCCTGTGCCTGATTCTGTTGTTGATTAGTTTCCTCTACGGGAGCAGGTACCCAGCCCACTGCCGCACCCGAGTCATAACGCAAATCAACGTAGCTAATCCGTTTGCCGTCGGTCTGCGCCTGCTGCTGGAGAACCGGGTAGAGTTCCATAAAGCGCTGAAGCCGTTTCATGGTATCGCCACGGCCAAGGTTGAGCTTAATGTCATTATTAAGCGTCAACTGCCAGGAGCGACGGGCGGTCATCGCCGCCACTTTCAACGTGAATTTATCCTTTGCCAGCACCTGCCCCATGTCACGATACCCTTGCAGCACTTCGTTCTCACTGCCTTCCGGGCCGTATAACATCGGTAAATTCTGTTTGCTGGTGCGATCCGCCGGTACGCTGAAGGCATTTCCTTCTGCATCCACCATATGTTGATCATTCCAGCGCGCAATCGGCACATATTCAACCAGATGAATCTTCAATTCATCGGGCCACTGCTTACGGACGCTCGCCTGCTTAATCCACGGCAAGCGTTCAATTTGACTCTGAATAATGTTCACATCCTGAGTCATGAAAGTACCCGGTGAACCCAACGCCAGAATCGCCTGGCGGATGTCATCATTGCGCGTATAGTGACGCTCGCCGGTCACCACCATCTTCGACAGCGGCAAGCGCTGCGCATCTTCCATCCAGCCAAGAACCATCCACCCGCTGACCAGCACGGTAAACAGCACCGCCAGCAGGAAAACGATCCCTGCCAGCCGCGTTCCATTACTCCGACGCGAAGAAGAAACGTCCTCTTCATGGTTCCGCGTATTCAGCGCAGCCTGCGACATATCACCCCGCCAGGTCCAGAATTCGTACAACAAGCTGGGAGAAGCTCATTCCTGCCTGACGCGCCGCCATCGGTACAAGGCTATGGCTGGTCATGCCCGGGGAAGTATTTGCTTCCAGCAGATAAAACTGGCCATCGCTGTCCAGCATCACGTCAATACGGCCCCAGCCTTTACAACCCAGAACATTCCAGGCTTTAAGCACCAGGCTCTGGATGTCTGACTCACGCGCGGGATCTTCAAATCCAGGGCAGAAATATTGCGTCTCATCAGACAGATACTTCGCCTCATAATCATAGAAGGTTCCCGCGGCCTGGATACGTATTGACGGTAAAATTTCTTCACCGACGATGGCGACGGTAAATTCCGGCCCACTAAGCCATTTTTCGACCAAAACTTCATCATCATGCTGAAAAGCCAGCGCCAATGCACTCGGTAAATCACAGCTTTCGCTGACTTTCGACATCCCGACGCTGGAGCCTTCACGGCTCGGCTTGATGATGACCGGCAGGCCCAGCGCCGCAATCTGTTGTTCAACGGCAGCAGAAAGTCCTGCAGTAAACTGGGCGCGGGTCAGCGCGACCCACGGCGCGACCGGCAATCCCGCCCCCTGCCACAGCCATTTGCTGCGCAGTTTATCCATCGACAGCGCAGAGGCCATCACCCCGCTGCCGGTATAAGGCAACTGGATCAGATCCAGCAGCCCCTGCAATGTGCCATCTTCCCCGCCGCGGCCATGGAGGGCAATAAACGCTTTCTTAAAGCCCAGATTTTTTAACTGGGTAATATCGATGTCGCGCGGGTCGACCGGATGGGCATCCACCCCGCCTTCACGCAGCCCGGCCAGCACCGCGGCGCCTGAATTCAGCGACACTTCACGTTCAGCGGAGGTTCCACCGAAAAGCACCGCGATTTTATCAGCCATGGCGCTCTTCCTCCGTTTTTTGCGGAGCCAGTTTGATTTCAGCCAGGTGACGGGCAATTTTTCCGATATTGCCCGCGCCCTGCACCAGCACTAAATCGTTACCGGTCAGCACCGACGCCAGCATCTCCGCGGCCTGGGCCGGGTCAGAGACCAGGATTGGGTCAACTTTACCGCGACCGCGGATCGTACGGCACAGTGAGCGGCTATCGGCGCCCGGGATCGGCGCTTCGCCCGCCGGATAGACATCCAGCATCAGCAGCGCATCGACCTGGGTCAGCACGTTGGCGAAATCGTCATACAGATCGCGGGTACGGGTATAACGGTGCGGTTGGAACAGCATCACCAGATTTTTATCCGGCCAGCCAGCGCGCGCGGCTTTGATGGTGGCGTCCACTTCCGTCGGGTGGTGGCCGTAGTCATCGATCAGCATCGCGCTGCCCGGCTTGCCGTTGACTTCCGCCAGCGGAAACTCGCCAAGAAAATCAAAGCGGCGTCCGGTTCCCTGGAAACTTTCCAGCGCGCGCAGGATCGCCTGGTCGTCAATTCCCTCTTCCGTCGCCACGGCCACCGCCGCCGCCGCGTTCAGCGCGTTATGGCGACCCGGGGCATTGAGCGTGACCTGCAGGATCTCTTTATCCTGACGCACCAGGCGAAAATGGCCTTGAGCCCCAAGCTGACGGTAGTCCTCGACGCGAACGTCGGCGTCGTCGCTAAAACCGTAGGTGGTGATCTGCCGGCCTACGCGCGGCAGCAGTTCACGAATAACCGGATCATCCACGCACATCACCGCGCGTCCGTAGAACGGCAGGTTGTGCAGGAAGTTAATAAAGGTCTGCTTCAGATTTTCGAAGTCGCCATGGTAGGTATCCATATGGTCGGCTTCGATGTTGGTCACAATCGCGACCATCGGCTGCAGATGCAGGAACGACGCATCGCTCTCATCCGCTTCCGCAATCAAATAACGGCTATGGCCGAGACGGGCATGCACGCCCGCCGCTTTCACCAGCCCGCCGTTGACGAAGGTCGGGTCGAGCCCGGCTTCGGCGTAAATACTGGACACCATCGCGGTGGTAGTGGTTTTGCCGTGAGTTCCGGCAATCGCAATCCCGTGGCGGAAGCGCATCAGCTCCGCCAGCATTTCCGCACGGCGGATCACCGGAATGCGCGCTTCGTGTGCGGCAACGATTTCCGGGTTATCCGCGGAAATCGCGCTGGAAACGACCACAACGCTGGCATCGCGCACGTTTTCCGGGCGATGGTTGAAATAAATAGTGGCGCCAAGCTGCGACAGCTGTTGGGTCACCGGATTCGGCGCCAGGTCGGAGCCGCTGATCTGGTAACCTTCATTAGCCAACACTTCGGCAATACCGCCCATACCGGCACCGCCGATGCCGACAAAGTGAATGTGCCGGACGCGACGCATCTCGGGCACTATGGAACGCAGTTTTGCCAAATCTTGTGTATTCATTCTTTACGCCATCAACTTCTGTCATTCGGGCGGTGAAAATCACCGCAATTAGCGCGCCAAAGCTACGGCGCTGACCTCTTCTGCTACTCGCTCGGTAGCGTCCGGAATCGAAGCGCCACGCGCTCGTTCCGCCATATCCAGCAACGTTTCCCGATCCCAGCTCGCCAGGGTAGAGGCAACCGCCTCTACCGTGAACTCAGGCTGTTCAAGAATTTTCGCCGCGCCGGCTTTCTCCAGCGGCAGCGCATTCCAGTACTGCTGACGATCTTTGTGCTGGAAGGGTACAAACAGCGCCGGTAAACCTGCAGCCGCGATTTCGCTGACCGTCAGCGCGCCGGAACGGCAAACCACGACATCAGCCCAGGCATAGGCAGCGGCCATGTCATCAATAAATTCCGTCACTTTATGCTGCGGCTGCCCCGCAGCGGCATAGGCCTGTTGCACGGTTTGCTGGCCACCTTTGCCGCTCTGATGCCAGATGGTCACCGCATCACCGAGCTTCGCCGCCACCTGCGGCATAGTCTGGTTCAGGACGCGCGCGCCCTGAGAGCCACCGACCACCAGCACGCGAATCGGTCCATGACGCCCCACCAGACGCTGACCCGGCAGCGGCAGCGCCAGTACATCGGTACGCACCGGGTTTCCGACCACGTCCGCATGCGGGAACGCGCCGGGAAACGCCTGCATCACTTTCTTCGCAATCTTCGCCAGCCATTTGTTGGTCAGACCGGCAATACCGTTTTGTTCGTGGAGGACCACCGGGATCCCCAACGACCACGCCGCCAGACCGCCAGGCCCGGAGACATAGCCGCCCATGCCCAGCACCACATCCGGCTGGAAACGCTTCATGATCGCTCGCGCCTGACGCCAGGCGTTGAAGATACGCACCGGCGCCAACAGTTGCGCTTTTATCCCTTTACCACGCAGGCCAGAGATACGGATAAAATCAATCTCGATGCCGTTTTTCGGCACTAAATCCGCTTCCATACGATCGGCGGTACCCAGCCAGCGAACCTGCCAGCCCTGGTCCATTAAATGGTGCGCGACCGCCAGCCCCGGGAACACATGCCCGCCGGTACCGCCCGCCATCACCATCAACCGCTTTTCCTGACCGCTCATCGAACACCCCGTGTAAACGCCTGGGCTTTTTCCAGACGCGTTTCATAATCTATTCGCAACAACAACATGATGGCCGTCGACATAATCAGCAGACTGGAACCACCATAACTGATCAGCGGCAGCGTCAGACCTTTCGTCGGCAGCATCCCCGCCGCCGCCCCGACGTTAACTAACGCCTGGAAGCTAAACCAGATACCAATCGCACAGGCGAGGAAGCCGGAGAAGCGATGATCGATCTCCAGCGCTTTACGGCCAATCGACATGGCGCGGAAAGCGACGAAGAATACCATTAAAAGCGCCAGTACCACACCGATATAACCGAGTTCTTCGCCGATAATGGCGAAGATAAAGTCAGTGTGCGCTTCCGGCAAATACTCCAGTTTTTGCACTGAGTTGCCGAGGCCCTGCCCCCACATCTCGCCGCGGCCAAAGGCCATCAGCGACTGGGTCAGCTGGTAACCACTGCCGAACGGGTCTTCCCATGGGTTCCAGAAGGAGGTCACGCGGCGAATACGGTACGGTTCGGCGAGGATCAGCAGGACCACCGCCGAGATACCCATGCCGATAATGGCGATGAACTGCCACAGCTTCGCGCCGGCAAGGAAGAGCATCGCCAGCGTGGTGACGAACAGCACCACCACGGTACCGAGGTCAGGCTGCGCCAGCAGCAGGATCGCCAGCACGAAAATCACGCCCATCGGTTTTAAGAACCCGCGCAGGTTGTTACGCACTTCATCCGCTTTACGCACCAGATAGTTGGCGATATAGCAGAACAGCGACAGCTTGGTGAACTCCGCCGGCTGGATGCGCAGCGGGCCGAGGGCGATCCAGCGCGATGCGCCGTTTACCGAGCTACCCACCACCAGCACGATCAGCAGCATAACGATCGAAGCGATCAGCATCGCGGTACTGTGGCGCTGCCAGAAATCCATCGGCAGGCGCAGCGTCACCAGCGCGAGGACAAAGGCCAGCACAATGTACAGGCCGTCACGCTTGGCAAAGAGGAAAGGATCGTTCGCCAGGCGCTGCCCCACCGGCATCGACGCCGAGGTCACCATGATAAAGCCGATCGCCGCCAGGCCGAAGGTCAGCCATAGCAGCATCCGGTCATACATCACCAGACTGTCGTTATCTTTCGGGCGCGAGCCCATCACCCAGCCTTTCAGCGCGGCGAACAGCCAGGCGAAGATAAACATCCCCGGCAGTCGCGGCAGTCTCAACCGAGGCAAGCTCAGCTGCGGCATTCTCAGGCGTGGGAGAGAGAAACGCATCAACCTAACTCCTTCGCCAGACGGGCAAACATATCGCCCCGTTGTTCAAAGTTCTTAAACTGATCCAGGCTGGCGCACGCCGGCGACAGGAGCACCATGTCGCCCGCTTTCACCAGGGGCGCTATCTGACGCATCGCCTGTTCCATGGTTTCAGTTTGTACCGCCACGTCAGGACGCAGCTCGGCGAGCTCGGCGCCGTCGCGACCAAAGCAGTACAGACGGATACGATCGCCGCCGAGGTAGCGCTTCAGCGGGGTGAAATCAGCGGACTTGCCGTCGCCGCCCAGCAGAAGATACAGCGTGCCATCCAGCTGCAGGCCGTTCAGCGCCGCCTCGGTGCTGCCGACGTTGGTTGCCTTCGAGTCGTTAATCCAGCGTACGCCGTTGTGATCCAGCACCAGCTGAAAGCGATGGGCCAGACCAGTGAAGGTGGTTAATGCCTTGAGGCTACTGGCCCGCGGCAGGCCCGCGGCATCGGCCAGCGCCAGTGCCGCCAGGGCGTTGCTGTAGTTATGCTGACCGGTGAGAGGCATCTCTTTCACATTGAGGACTTTCTCACCTTTAACGCGCAGCCAGGTTTCGCCCTGCTGACGGTTAAGGTGGTAGTCACCGACATCGACACCAAAGCTGATGCAGCGATCGTCCGCCCCGCGTACCGGCATCGTGAGCGCATCGTCCGCGTTCACCACGCAGGTTTTTGCATTCTCGTAAATCCGCAGCTTCGCCGCGCGATACTGCTGCAGCCCAAGCGGGTAGCGGTCCATATGGTCCTCAGTCACGTTGAGGATGGTTGCCGCCACCGCCTGCAGGCTGGAGGTCGTTTCCAGCTGGAAGCTGGAGAGCTCCAGCACATATAGCTCACGATCGGTGTCCAGCAGCATCAGCGCCGGCAGGCCGATATTACCGCCCACGCCGACGTTAACCCCGGCCGCTTTCGCCATCTCGCCCACCAGGGTGGTGACGGTGCTTTTGCCGTTCGAGCCGGTAATGGCGATGATCGGGGCCTGCGCCTCGCGGCAGAACAGTTCGATATCACCAACGATTTCTACGCCAGCATCGGCCGCCGCGCTCAGCGAAGGATGGGCCAGCGCGATGCCGGGACTGGCGACAATCAGATCCGCCGCCAGCAGCCAGGTATCATTGAGTCCGCCGACATGGCATTCGACCGATTCGGGTAATTTATCCAGCCCCGGAGGCGCGACGCGGGTGTCCATTACACGCGGCGTCACGCCGCGCGCCATGAAAAAGTCCACGCATGACAGGCCGGTCATACCCAGCCCAATAATGACGACTTTTTTACCCTGATAATCTGCCATGATTAACGTACCTTCAGCGTCGCCAGGCCAATCAGCACCAGCATCAGCGAAATAATCCAGAAGCGCACGATAACGCGCGGCTCCGGCCAGCCCTTCAGTTCATAGTGATGGTGAATCGGCGCCATACGGAAGATGCGCTGACCGCGCAGCTTAAAGGAGCCAACCTGCAGGATCACCGACAGAGTCTCCACGACGAAAACGCCGCCCATAATCACCAGCAGGAATTCCTGACGCAGCAGCACGGCGATAATGCCCAGCGCGCCGCCAAGCGCCAGCGAACCGACGTCGCCCATAAAGACCTGCGCCGGATAGGTGTTAAACCACAGGAAGCCCAGACCCGCGCCGACAATCGCCGTACAGACGATCACCAGCTCGCCAGCATGGCGCAGATAGGGAATGTGCAGGTAGTTGGCGAAGTTCATGTTGCCGGTAGCCCATGCCACCAGCGCAAAGCCGGCAGCGACGAAGACGGTCGGCATAATCGCCAGGCCGTCGAGGCCATCGGTCAGGTTGACGGCGTTGCCGGTACCGACGATAACGAAGTAAGCCAGCAGGATATAGAGCAGGCCCAGCTGCGGCATCACGTCTTTAAAGAATGGCACCACCAGCTCGGTCGCCGGGGTGTCTTTCCCGGCCAGATACAGGGCAAAGGCTACCCCAAGGGCAATCACCGACATCCAGAAGTATTTCCAGCGGGCGATCAGGCCTTTGGTGTCTTTGCGCACCACTTTACGGTAGTCATCAACGAAGCCGATGATGCCGTAGCCGATTAATACCGTCAGTACGCACCAGACGTACGGGTTGGAGGGGTAAGCCCACAGCAGCACCGACACGGTGATCGCGGTGAGGATCATGATCCCCCCCATGGTCGGCGTGCCGCGTTTGCTGAAGTGGGACTCCGGACCGTCGTTACGTACGACCTGGCCGAAGGAGAGTTTTTGCAGACGGGCGATCATGCGCGGGCCCATCCACAACGAGATGAACAGCGCGGTCAGCAGGCTGACGATGGCGCGAAACGTCAGATAAGAAAAGACGTTAAAGCCGGAATAATATTTGACCAAATGTTCGGCCAGCCATACTAACATGTCCCAGTCTCCTGTAATGCGCGTACTACCTCTTCCATGGCGGCACTACGTGAACCCTTCACTAAAATGGTCATTATCTTGTGCTCCGCCAGCAGCTCGCGCAGGCGAGCCACTACTGCGGCTTTATCATTAAAATGTTCGCCCACGCCGCTGGCGCGGCTGATATCCGCGCTCAAGGTGCCGACGCTGAGGACGCAATCCAGCCCCGCCGCTTTCGCTGCCTCGCCGACTTCGCGATGGCAGGCCGCGCTTTCCGCGCCAAGCTCCGCCATATCGCCGACCACCATCGCCCGGAAGCCGGGCATCTCTGACAGTACCTGCACTGCCGCGGTCATCGAACCAACGTTGGCGTTGTAGGAGTCATCCAGCAGCAGCTGGCTCTCCGTCAGCCGGATCGGGAACAGACGCCCCGGAACGGCCTTCAGCTGCGCCAGACCGGCTTTTACCGCCGCCAGATCGGCGCCTACCGCCATCGCCAGCGAGGTCGCCGCCAGCGCGTTAGCGATGTTATGGCGTCCCGGCAGCGGCAGCAGGACGTCAACGTTGCCGGTTGGGGTCTGCAGCGTAAATTCGGTACCGTGGCTGGTGATCTGCACGTTGGTCGCCGTGAAGTCGCTGTTGGCCGCATTCGGTGAGAAGCGCCACACTTTGCGATCGCCAATCACCGCCTGCCAGTTCAGCCAGTCGTTGTTATCAGCATTGAGAATGGCGATGCCGTTTTCCGGCAGACCGGTATAGATTTCGCCCTTCGCCTTCGCCACGCCCGCCAGCGAGCCGAAACCTTCGAGGTGCGCCGCAGCAAGGTTGTTGACCAGCGCGGCTTCCGGACGCGTCAGGCTGACGGTCCAGGCGATTTCGCCCTGGTGGTTGGCGCCGAGTTCGATCACCGCGTACTGATGCTCTTTAGTCAGTCGCAGCAGCGTCATCGGTACACCGATATCGTTGTTCAGGTTGCCAGCGGTATACAGTGTGTTGCCGCACTGGCTAAGGATCGCCGCGGTCATCTCTTTGACCGAGGTTTTACCGGACGAGCCGGTCAGGGCGACGACGCGGGTCGATACCTGCTGACGCACCCAGGCGGCTAACTCGCCGAAAGCCTGGCGGGTATCTTTCACGATCACCTGCGGGAGATCGCAGGCCAGCGGACGGCTCACCAGCAGCGCGCCGGCGCCAGCTGCTTTCGCCTGTTCGGCAAAATCATGAGCATCGAAACGCTCGCCTTTCAGCGCCACAAACAGGCAGCCCGCCGTCACTTTACGGGTATCGGAGGTCACCTCGTCGATAGCGATGTCGCTACCCTGCCGTTCGCCATGGGCGATCGCGGCGAGCTGGCTTAACGTAAAGCGAATCATGCTACCGCTCCCAGCAGACGCGCGACGGTGACGCGGTCGGAATAATCCAGACGGCGATTGCCGACGATCTGGTAATCTTCATGGCCTTTACCCGCCACCAGCACCACGTCGTTCTCTTTCGCCTGCATCACGGCGTTGGTGACCGCTTCCGCGCGGCCTTCCATCACCTTCGCATGACCCGCATCGAGCATGCCGGCCAGAATATCGTTGATAATCGCCCGCGGCTCTTCGGTGCGCGGGTTGTCATCAGTGACCACCACGATGTCGGCAAATTCTTCAGCGATAGCGCCCATCAGCGGACGCTTGCCTTTGTCACGGTCGCCGCCGCAGCCGAAAACGCACCACAGCTTGCCGCTGCAGTGCAGGCGCGCGGCCTGCAGCGCTTTTTCCAGCGCGTCAGGCGTATGGGCGTAATCCACCACCACGGCCGGTTTACCGGGCGCGCTGAACACTTCCATACGGCCGCATACCGGCTGTAAACGCGCTGCGGTTTTCAGCAGATCGGCCAGCGGATAGCCCAGCGCCAGCAGCGTCGCCAGCGCCAGCAGCAGGTTGCTGACGTTAAAGGCGCCCATCAGGCGGCTTTCGATTTCACCGTTGCCCCAGCTGGAGTCAAACTGAATGGTCGCGCCGCTGTCGTGATAGTTGACCGCGGTGGCCTTCAGCCAGCGGCCGTGGCAGTTCGGATTGATATGATCTTCCATCGACACCGCCACCGCATCCGGCAGCTTCGCCAGCCAGCGACGCCCCACTTCATCGTCAGCGTTGACGATGGCCTGGCCGCAATGGTGGGTCGAGTACAGCAGCCATTTCGCCGCTTCGTAGTGCTCCATGTCGCCATGGTAGTCGAGGTGGTCGCGGCTCAGATTGGTAAACACCGAGGCGGCAAACTGCAGCGCCGCCACGCGGTGTTGCACCAGACCGTGGGAAGAGACTTCCATCGCGCCGAAGGTTGCCCCCTGCCCGACCAGACTGGAGAGCACATGCTGAACGTCTACCGCAGAACCGGTGGTATTTTCGGTCGGCACGACTTTATCCAGCAGGCCGTTGCCAACGGTCCCCATCACTGCGCTGGTTTCGCCGAGCAGCTTCGCCCACTGCGCCAGCAGTTGAGTGGTGGTCGTTTTACCGTTAGTACCGGTGACGCCCACCAGACGCAGCTGCTGCGACGGCTGATGATAAAAACGCCCGGCCAGCGCCGATAAGCGTTCGTTAAGCTGGCTCAGGTAAATAACCGGCACGCCGTGCATTTCACGGATCTCACCGTCTTCAGCCTCGCCCTGCGCTTCAGCAATAATGGCAGCCACACCTTGCGCTATCGCCTGCGGGATATAACGACGCCCGTCCGCCTGATGACCCTGTACCGCGATAAAGAGATCGCCGGAAGCAGCCACCCGGCTGTCCAGCGTCATCTCTCGCAGAATGCGCTCCGGTGCGTTTGGCACCCACGGAGCGAGTAGGTCGCGCAAATTACGATCTGCCACCTGTTCCCTCGCCTTGATTAATTACAAATTCACTTTTTTCGCCCGTTGCCAGCGCATCCGGCTCGATGTTCATGGTGCGCAATACGCCGCCCATGATGGCACCGAAGACCGGCGCGGAAACGGCGCCACCGTAGTATTTACCTGCCTGCGGGTCGTTGATCACCACCACCAGCGCGAAGCGCGGATGGCTGGCGGGCGCAACGCCTGCGGTGTAAGCAATATATTTGTTGATATAGCGGCCATCCGGCCCCACTTTTTTCGCCGTACCGGTTTTAATCGCGATGCGATAGCCTTTGATCGCCGCTTTCACGCCGCCGCCGCCGGGCAGCGCCACGCTTTCCATCATATGAACGACGGTACGAACGAGTGATTCCGGGAAGACGCGCTCGCCCGGAACCGGTGGATCAACCTTGGTAATTGACAGCGGGCGATAGATGCCATAGCTGCCAATCGTTGCGTAGACTCGCGCTAACTGTAACGGGGTTACCATTAGCCCGTAGCCGAAAGAAAAGGTGGCCCTCTCTATGTCAGACCACCGTTGTTTTTGAGGATATAAGCCACTGCGTTCTCCGACCAACCCCAAATTGGTCGCCTTTCCAAGCCCAAAACGTGAGTAAGTATCTACTAACGCTGAGGACGGCATCGCTAACGCCAGCTTAGAAACACCGACGTTACTCGACTTCTGTAGCACCCCGGTCAGGGTCAATTCGCTATAACGCGCCACGTCTTTGATTTCGTGGCCGTTAATTCGATAGGGAATGGTATTCAGCACGGTATTTTCGTTGACGATGCCGCGCTGCAGCGCCGTCATCACCACCATCGGTTTCACCGTCGAACCCGGTTCGAATACGTCGGTGATGGCGCGGTTACGCATGGTGTCTTTCGCCGTACCGGCGAAGTTGTTCGGGTTATAGGAGGGGCTGTTGGCCATCGCCAGCACTTCCCCGGTGTTAACGTCCACTAACACGGCGCTGCCCGACTCGGCTTTGTTAAAGGCCACGGCGTTGTTCAGCTCGCGATAGACCAGCGCCTGCAGACGTTCGTCGATGCTCAGCGCCAGGTTGTGCGCCGCCTGGCTGTCGGTAGAAGAGATATCTTCAATGACCCGGCCATAGCGGTCTTTACGCACGATACGCTCGCCAGGCTGGCCGGTAAGCCATTTATCAAAGCTTTTTTCGACCCCTTCAATCCCCTGGCTGTCGACGTTGGTAAAGCCAATGAGGTGAGCAGTCACTTCTCCGGAAGGGTAATAACGACGGGACTCTTCACGCAGATGAATGCCCGGCAGCTTTAGCTTTTTGATGTAGTCGGCCATGTCAGGGTTTACCTGACGCGCCAGATAGATAAAACGCATCCGCGGATTGGTATTGATGCGCGTTGCCAGCTGATCCAGCGGCATATTGAGGGCGTCCGCCAGCGCCTTCCAGCGCGTATCCAGGGTGACCCCGCCAGCATCATGCAGCTCCTTCGGATCGGCCCAGATAGCCTTCACCGGTACGCTGACCGCCAGCGGCCGCCCGGAGCGGTCGGTAATCATCCCGCGCGCGGTAGACACTTCCTGGACGCGCAGCGAGCGCATATCGCCCTGACGCACCAGCATGTCGGGGCTGACCACCTGGAGCCAGGCGACACGACCCAGCAGGAAAGTCAGCGCCAGCAGAATACAGCCGCACAGCAACGCAAAACGCCAACTGATAAAGTTGGCCTGTTCTTCCTGACGCTTTGCTTTTGGCGTTTTTGGCGCTGCTTTCATCCGTCGCAATAATCCTTATTTCTGTACAACGATATTTTCTTGTGATGGATCGACGTGTTGCATCTGCAACTTCTCGGTCGCGATCCGCTCAACCCGACTGTGATCGCCGAGCGCGTTCTCTTCGAGGATCAGGTTGCGCCACTCGATATCCAGGGCGTCGCGTTCCAGAACCAGTTGTTCACGCTGCGCGGTCAGCAGGCGCGTATGGTGCGCGGTGGTGACCACGGTAATCGCCGTAATAATGATGCAAATGAACAGGCAGAGTGGCAGTTTCCCAAACCGCAGAAGGTCGTCCCCGATCACGCCAGGCAAAGCATGGCGCTCGTTGCTTCCAATCGACCCTTTAACCTTGCTTAAGGCCTCTGTCACTCTGCCGATCATGCGTTCGTCCTCTCTGCAATACGCAGCACTGAACTACGGGCACGTGGATTCTCTGCCACCTCTTCTTCGCCCGGCATCAACTTGCCTAGTGCTCGTAACTCACGGCCGCCCAGTTTTTTGAGCTGCGCTTCGGTCATCGGTATTCCCGCCGGAACCTGCGGACCGCGGCTTTGTTCACGCATAAAGCGCTTCACAATGCGATCTTCCAGCGAATGAAAACTAATGATCGATAGCCGCCCACCTGGGGCCAGCACGCTGAGCGAGCTTTTTAGCGCCTGCTCTATCTCCTCCAGTTCACTGTTTACCCATATGCGCACCGCCTGGAAGGTACGGGTCGCGGGATGTTTATGCTTATCTTTTACCGGCATCGCCGCAGCAATGACCTCCGCCAGCTCTTTGGTGCGGGTCATCGGTTCAATACGGTTACGTTCGACGATCGCGCGGGCGATACGTTTACCGAAACGCTCTTCGCCGAAGGTTTTAATCACCCAGGCGATATCGGCTTCTTCTGCCGTCTGCAGCCACTCGGCCGCGGACTGACCGCGCGTCGGATCCATGCGCATGTCCAGCGGCCCGTCGCGCATAAAGGAAAAGCCGCGTTCCGCATCGTCAAGCTGCGGGGAAGAGACGCCGAGATCGAGCAGAATACCGTCGATCTTACCGGTAAGATTACGCTCGTCGACGTAGTCAGCGAGCTGTGAAAAAGGACCATGTACGATGGAAAAGCGGGGATCATCGATGGTTTTCGCGACGGCAATCGCCTGTGGATCGCGATCGATTGCCAGCAAGCGTCCTTCCGCTCCCAGCCGGGAGAGGATCAGGCGCGAGTGACCACCGCGGCCAAAAGTACCATCAATATAGATACCGTCTGGACGAATATTGAGGCCGTTGACGGCTTCATCCAGAAGTACCGTAGTATGTTTATAATTTTCCATCATTTTTATAAGGACAAATCCTGCAGGCGCTCCGACAGTTCACCGGTCGCGGACTGCTCAGCGTCGATATCTTCCTTGACCCGTTGATACCAGGTCGTTTCATCCCACAGTTCAAACTTATTAAACTGCCCGACCAGCATCACTTCTTTTGTCAGCCCGGCATGCTGCCGTAACACCGGCGCGATGAGCAATCGTCCGGCATTATCCATCTGACATTCGCTGGCATGACCCAGAAGCAAACGCTGTACGCGCCGCTCAACGGGATTCATGCTCGATAAACGCGACAATTTCTGCTCGATGATTTCCCATTCAGGCAATGGATAAAGCAGCAGGCACGGGTGATGAATGTCAATGGTGCATACCAATTGACCGGCAGCGTCCTCGATCAGCCCATCGCGATAGCGCGTTGGCACGGCCAGGCGGCCTTTGCTGTCGAGATTGACCAACGTTGCTCCACGGAACATGCCAGCCTCACCCCTTTTCGCCACTTTATCCCACAAATTCCCACCAGAAGGAGTTTACGGAGCGGAGGAAAAGCTTGTCAAGCCAGCACGGATGCCAACAGAGCTCAAAAACCCATTATTTACAGCCGACATTAGCCCTGATGAAAAAATCATCAACAGGCGAGGCAAATTAACGTTATGAATACGTGTAAGAAAATAACCAACAAACTCGTAACAGTTATAAACAACAAAATATCTTCGGCGGGAAAATATAAAGTGTCAGTTTGCGACGCGAGCGGCATTTTAGGCCATTATGCCGGTCGTTAACAGTACCTGTTGCTGGCTGAGGGGCGGACCAGACGCGGGATAGGGCAGAAGAGAAAGGCTGGGGCGTACAAAATGAGTGTTAATTCAGCAATTAACCTGGTGAATGTAACAAAATAATACAATTAAAGCCTGCGCAATCATTTTTTGTGTCCCGTTTTGAGTAACAAAACGATTGCCAGCGAATTAAACAAAATAACACGTAAAGAAGTTTAGGGATTTGTCTGAAATATATTCAGTTTTGCATTTTGGACGTCAATTGCCTGATTAATCGCCAAAGGCCTGCTTTCCGGCAGGCCCGCCAGGAATATTCCTGGGCTCTGGCGATATTGCGCGCTTAGCGGCGATTCAGGCTACCGCGACGATAGAGATTACGGCGAATACGGCTCAGGCCCGGCTTTGGCTTGCGCGGTTCATCGAGGCTGGCGAGGACGATCTCCAGCACCCGCTCAGCGACATCGCGATGGCGCTGAGCCACCGCCAGCACCGGGCACTGCAGAAAATCGAGCAGCTCATTATCGCCGAAGGTGGCGATCGCCAGCTCGGAGGGCAGTTTGCCCTCACGGCGCAGCGTCACATCCATCACGCCCTGCAGCAACGGGAAAGAGGTAGTAAACAGCGCCTGAGGCATCGGATGGGTTTCAAGCCATTTCTCAAACAGCTGAGCCGCCGCTTCGCGCTCATAGCTGTTGGCATAGAGATAATGCACCTCGCGCGGATCGTCCTGCCAGGCTTTGCGGAAGCCCTGCTCGCGCAGGAAGCTCACCGACAGTTCCGGCAGCGCGCCGAGATAAAGTACCGTTTCGCCAGGGAAGGTCCGCAGCTCGGCAGCGAGCATTTCAGCGTCATCCTGATCAGCGCCGACCACACTGGTGAAATGCTCGCGGTCAAGGGCGCGGTCAAGCGCGACAATCGGAAACGGATCGTTAGCCCAGCGTTGATAGAAAGGGTGCTCCGGCGGCAGCGAGGTAGAGACAATGATAGCGTCCACCTGGCGCTGCAGCAGATGCTCAATGCAGCGCATCTCGTTATCGGGTTGATCCTCAGAACAGGCAATCAGCAGCTGATAGCCACGCTGACGCGCCTGACGTTCGAGATAATTTGCAATGCGGGTATAGCTGGTATTTTCGAGATCCGGGATCACCAGACCGATAGATCGTGTGCGTCCTGCACGCAGGCCAGCGGCGACCGCATTCGGATGATAGTTATGCTCCCGCACCACAGCCATCACCTTTTCGACCGTTTTATCGCTTACGCGGTACTGCTTCGCTTTGCCATTAATCACATAGCTCGCGGTGGTTCTTGAAACACCGGCCAGCCGGGCGATTTCATCCAGTTTCACAATTGCCCCTTGGGTAAGAAGTGCCAAACATAACCATTATTCAGGTATGGAACCCTTTTTATAACATCTAAGCGCAGAATAGTTAGCGCAGCAACCGCTTTCGCTTACAGTTCCTACTGATTTCGCAAAAAAAAAGCCCGACAGTCGCTGCCGGGCTATTTTTGCATCAGTTCCCGATCCTCAGCGCATGATTTTATCACCGCGAGACAGGCCGACCACACCGGAGCGAGCCACTTCTACGATCCGAGCGACATCGCGCAGCGAAGCCAGGAAAGCATCAAGCTTATCACTGGTTCCGGCGAGCTGAACGGTATAGATAGAAGGCGTCACATCGATAATCTGTCCGCGAAAGATTTCGGTGTTGCGTTTCACTTCTTCACGGCCATAGCCGCTGGCCTGAACCTTCACCAGCATGATTTCGCGTTCGACATGGGCCCCCTGCCCCAATTCGCTGACTCGCAGCACATCCACCAGCTTGTGCAGCTGCTTTTCAATCTGCTCGATCGCTTTTTCATCGCCCACGGTCTGGATGGTCATTCTGGAGAGCGTAGGGTCGTCCGTCGGCGCCACAGTCAGGCTTTCTATATTATAGCCGCGCTGGGAAAAGAGGCCGATAACGCGGGACAATGCGCCCGATTCGTTTTCCAGTAATACCGATAATATCCGGCGCATAATCAGGTCCTCTCCGTTTTGCTCAACCACATCTCATCCATGCCGCCGCCGCGGATCTGCATGGGGTACACATGCTCACTGCCGTCGACGGTGACATCGACAAACACCAGCCGGCGCTGACGCACCTGCTCCAGCGCTTCAGCAAGCTTTGACTCCAGCTCCTGCGGCTCGCTGATGCGGATCCCGACGTGACCATAGGCTTCCGCCAGACGCACAAAGTCCGGCAGCGATTCCATATAGGACTGGGAGTGGCGCCCGGAATAGAGCATATCCTGCCACTGCTTCACCATCCCGAGATAGCGGTTGTTGAGGTTAAGCACCAGGACCGGTAACTCATACTGCAGCGCAGTAGAGAGTTCCTGAATGTTCATCTGGATACTGCCGTCACCGGTCACGCAGACCACCATTTCGTCCGGCAGAGCCATTTTGACCCCCAGCGCAGCCGGTAGGCCAAAGCCCATGGTGCCGAGACCACCGGAGTTAATCCAGCGCCGTGGTTTGTCGAAGGGGTAATAAAGGGCGGCGAACATCTGGTGCTGGCCCACATCGGAAGTGACGTAGGCATCGCCCTGGGTCAACCGCCAGATAGTTTCAATCACCGCCTGCGGTTTGATTTTATCGCTCTGGTCGTCGTAGCGCAGACAATGGCGGGCACGCCACTGCTCGATCTGTTGCCACCAGTCGCGAATGTCGTCCAGCGGCTGCTGCGTCTCTTCCTGGTCCAGTAGCTCCAGCATCTGCTCCAGTACCAGCCGGGCATCGCCGACGATCGGCACATCTGCCGGCACGGTTTTCGAGATCGAGGTCGGATCGATATCAATATGCAGCACCGTCGCGTTCGGACAGTACTTGGCCAGATTGTTGGTGGTCCGATCGTCAAAGCGGACGCCGACGGCGAAAATGACGTCCGAATGGTGCATGGTCATGTTGGCTTCATAGGTGCCGTGCATACCTAGCATCCCCAGCGCCTGCGGGTGCGTCGCCGGGAAAGCGCCAAGCCCCATCAGAGAGGAAGCAACCGGCAGCTTCAGCTTTTCCACCAGTTCACGCAGCTGGGGTTCGCAATGCGCATTGATCGCCCCGCCGCCGACGTAAACGACCGGCTTACTCGCCGCCACCAGGGTCTGCAGGGCGCGTTTAATCTGTCCCTTATGACCGCTGGTGGTCGGGTTATACGAACGCATACTCACCGCCTCCGGCCAGGCGTACGGCAGCTTTTTCGCCGGATTGAGAATATCTTTCGGTAGATCGACCACCACCGGTCCGGGGCGACCGCTGGCCGCCAGCCAGAAGGCTTTCTTCAGGACACCGGGAATATCTTCGGTCTGCTTCACCAGGAAACTGTGCTTCACCACCGGACGGGAAATCCCCACCATGTCGCACTCCTGGAAGGCATCGTAGCCGATCAGCGATGTCGCCACCTGCCCGGAGAGGATCACCAGCGGAATGGAATCCATATAGGCCGTCGCGATACCGGTGATGGCGTTCGTCGCCCCTGGTCCAGAGGTGACCAGCACGACGCCAACCTCGCCGGTCGCCCGCGCCAGGCCATCCGCCATATGCACTGCCGCCTGCTCGTGGCGAACCAGCACATGATCGATACCGCCAAGGGTATGTAACGCATCATAGATATCGAGGACTGCGCCTCCGGGATAGCCGAATACTTGCTTGACGCCCTGATCGACAAGCGATTGGACGACCATCTCGGCTCCTGACAACATCTCCATGGTTTGCCTCCAGGCTTATTGTTTTACGACAGCGGAACTCAATTTCCGCGCGCTCGCACGATGCGGAGGAGAGACCCTCCGCACTGAGGTGAATGGACTGCATGCCACTACCATAACTGCTCGCCAGCAGGCAGGCAATTCGCCGCAGGGGATGTGTTATCCCCGTAATAAGAAGAAAAGAAAGCGGAGAAGTGAAAATATGGTGGATTGCTTCAGAGATAAGAAAAGGGAATGGTAAATACTCGGAGAAAAGGCGTGATAGCAGGAATTGATCCATTTTTCACGAACCAAACGAATGCCTCGAACAGGTCAAACAGAACAAAATTCTGCATTATCGAATTTACATCATATAAAAAAAGGAGCCGAAGCTCCTTTTACCCTCGTTGCCATCGGCTCAGCGCTTGCAAATATCCACCAGCAGCTCTTCCATCCACTGATGGCCTTTATCGCGGCCAGCCGCTTCATGCCACGAGAGATAGCAGGTCCGGCTGTTAACCTTCAACGGCAAAGGTAATATTTGCAGGGCTAATTTATCGGCAAACTCATTGGCCAGCCAGCGCGGGGCAATCGCCACCATCTGAGTTTGCGATACCACGTTTAATACGCTGACCATCGCATTACCCTGATAGGCGATACGCGCCTGTTTATCGGCCGTGTCATACCACGGTAAACTGAATGAGGCATACCGATCGAGAGCCACCGTAGCATGCTCCTCACGATAAATATCCGCCTCCATCACCGGCCCGGAAATACGGGGGTGGTTGCGACTGGCCACCAAAACCATTTCGTCTTTGAATAACGGGACGCAGGCAAACTCAGGGCGACGGAACTCTTCATAACCGATCACAAATTCCGTTTCCTGATAACGTAACTGATGTTCCGTATTTTGATTCAGCGCGGATTTAAAAACCAAATGAATATTGGGTGCGATCTCCGCAACTTTATTAAAAATAACCGACGTCAGGATGTTATCCAGCGGGCTGCAGACGCACAGATGGAAAACGCGCTCACTGCTTAGCGGTTCAAAACCGGAGCCCGGCAATTCGTTTTGGACCAGCTGCAGCGCCTGGCGCACAGAACCAAAAAGCTGATAGGCCCGCGCCGTCGGCTGAATACCGCGGCCATAGCGCACAAACAGCTCATCATTAAACATCACTTTCAGACGTGAAACCGCGTTACTCACCGCGGGTTGAGACATGCCGAGCGTATGGGCGGCACGGGTGATATTCTGCTCTTGCATAACCGCATCAAAAACGGTGAGCAGATTGAGATCAACCATCCGTAGTTGAGGTTTAACGACTTCCTGTCCGGGGGCTGATTTATATTCTGGAGTGTCAATTAACATATCTAATTCCGCCGTCACGATGAATTCCCTTTACTAAACCGCTATAATTAGCGTCGAAAATATCATTTATCATGCAAATGACATTTGCAAAATAGCAAAGGAGATTTTTAGGAATATATCAAGGCTATGAGTGGCAGTGAAAAAGCGGGACTACCAGGAAAATGAACCGCTCAAACCATACCGGTTACTTAATGATGGTGAGTGTAACCATAATCCGTAAAAATAAAAACAACACCACTAGTTAACTGTAACTTAAGCAATAATAAAGTATTTTATTTTTAACCTCATAAAATTAACAACTGCTTATCATTGAAAAATAATCCGCTAATGAGCAAATACATTCATAAGGAAAATAAATATAATATTTTCATTCAGATAGCTTTTTTTGCCGCCTCGTTCACGGTTCATCGTGGCCGATGCGTTGAATGCAAAGCACTTTTTCAAATGAAACAATTGAGGACGCGCCTCCCTTTGTCCAAAATAGGATCTTCGGCAAAACAGGGCTTACATCAGCACAATTTGCTAATTCACATCGTGAGCCAATAACGCTTTTTCCGTGCCAGGGGTTGACTTTAAAACGGCTATCCAGTAACTCTAAAAGCATAACGATTTCATCTGGAGTTTGACGCAATGATTCGCACCGCTCGTATCACCAGCCTACTACTACTAAACGCATGCCATTTGCGCGGTAGGCTGTTGGGCGACGTTCAGCGTTAAGTCATCTTCCAGCAAGACTATAAAACCCGCGCCTTGGCGCGGGTTTTTTTATGCTCGTCAACAAGGCGCCAGGACACAGACTAAGGATCCAAACCATGAGCCAGCAAGTCATTATTTTCGATACGACCTTACGTGATGGCGAACAAGCGTTACAGGCAAGCCTGAGTGTCAAAGAGAAGCTGCAGATCGCTCTGGCCCTTGAGCGTATGGGGGTCGACGTAATGGAAGTCGGTTTCCCGGTCTCTTCCCCGGGCGATTTTGAATCGGTGCAAAGCATCGCACGCACCATCAAAAACAGCCGTGTTTGCGCTCTGGCGCGCTGCGTTGAGAAAGATATCGATGTGGCAGCAGAATCCTTAAAGGTGGCTGAAGCTTTCCGCATCCATACCTTTATTGCGACCTCGCCGATGCATATCGCCACCAAACTGCGCAGCACGCTGGATGAAGTGATTGAGCGCGCGATCTATATGGTGAAGCGGGCGCGCAACTACACTGACGATGTCGAATTCTCCTGTGAAGACGCCGGCCGCACGCCGATTGCCGATCTGGCTCGCGTCGTGGAAGCGGCGATCAACGCTGGCGCCACCACCATTAATATCCCGGACACCGTCGGCTACACCATGCCGTTCGAATACGCCAACATTATCAGCGGCCTGTATGATCGCGTGCCGAATATCGACAAAGCGATTATTTCCGTCCACACCCATGATGACCTGGGCATCGCCGTCGGTAACGCCCTCGCCGCGGTCCACGCCGGTGCGCGCCAGGTAGAAGGCGCGATGAACGGTATCGGCGAACGCGCTGGCAACTGCGCGCTGGAAGAAGTGATCATGGCGATCAAAGTGCGCAAAGACATCATGAACGTGCACACCAACATTAATCATCATGAAATCTGGCGCACCAGCCAGACCGTCAGCCAGATCTGCAATATGCCTATCCCGGCCAACAAAGCCATCGTCGGCACCGGTGCCTTCGCCCACTCCTCCGGCATCCACCAGGACGGCGTACTGAAGAACCGCGAAAACTACGAAATCATGACTCCGGAATCCATCGGCCTGAACCAGGTACAGCTGAACCTGACTTCCCGCTCCGGTCGCGCGGCGGTGAAACACCGGATGGAAGAGATGGGTTACCAGGAGAGCGATTACAACCTGGATCATCTGTACGACGCGTTCCTGAAGCTGGCGGACAAAAAAGGCCAGGTCTTCGATTACGATCTGGAAGCGCTGGCGTTTATCAACAAGCAGCAGGAAGAGCCGGAGCATTTCCGCCTGGACTACTTCAGCGTCCAGTCTGGCTCCAGCGATATCGCCACTGCTTCAATCAAGCTGGTCTGCGGGGATGAAATCAAAACCGAAGCCGCTAATGGCAACGGTCCGGTCGACGCCATCTACCAGGCTATTAACCGCGTGACAAACTACAACATTGATTTAGTGAAGTATGGCTTAAGTGCGAAAGGCCACGGCAAAGACGCCCTGGGCCAGGTGGATATCGTCGTTGACTACAACGGCCGCCGTTTCCACGGTGTTGGTCTGGCCACAGATATCGTTGAGTCGTCAGCAAAAGCCATGGTTCACGTGCTGAACAACATCTGGCGCGCCGCCGAAGTCGAAAAAGAATTGCAACGCAAAGCTCAGAATAAAGAGAACAATAAGGAAACCGTGTAATGTCGAAGAATTACCATATTGCCGTTTTGCCGGGTGATGGCATTGGCCCGGAAGTGATGAACCAGGCGATGAAAGTACTGGAAGCCGTGCGCCAACGTTTTGCCATGCACATTACCACCAGCCAGTATGACGTCGGTGGGGCGGCTATTGACCGTCAGGGGACTCCCCTGCCGCAGGCGACCGTCGCCGGATGCGAACAGGCGGATGCGATCCTGTTCGGCTCCGTCGGTGGTCCGAAATGGGAACACCTGCCGCCCGCCGAGCAGCCAGAGCGCGGTGCGCTGCTGCCGCTGCGTAAACACTTCAAACTGTTCAGCAATCTGCGTCCGGCCAAACTGTACCAGGGGCTGGAGGAGTTCTGCCCGCTGCGCGCCGACATCGCTGCCAACGGCTTCGACATTCTCTGCGTTCGCGAACTGACCGGCGGCATCTACTTCGGCCAGCCAAAAGGCCGCGAAGGCAGCGGTCAGCATGAGAAAGCCTTTGATACCGAGGTGTATCACCGCTTTGAAATCGAACGTATCGCGCGCATCGCTTTTGAATCCGCTCGTAAGCGTCGTCACAAAGTGACCTCCATCGATAAGGCCAACGTCCTGCAGTCGTCCATTCTGTGGCGCGAAATCGTCACCGAGATCGGCAAGGAGTATCCGGACGTTGAGCTGGCGCATATGTATATCGATAACGCCACCATGCAACTGATTAAAGATCCGTCCCAGTTCGACGTGCTGCTGTGCTCCAACCTGTTTGGCGACATCCTCTCCGACGAGTGCGCGATGATCACCGGCTCTATGGGCATGTTGCCGTCCGCCAGCCTCAACGAGCAAGGTTTTGGCCTGTATGAACCAGCGGGCGGCTCGGCGCCGGACATCGCGGGCAAAAATATCGCTAACCCGATCGCGCAGATCCTCTCTCTGGCCCTGCTGCTGCGCTACAGCCTCGACGCTGACGAAGCGGCGACCGCCATTGAAAGCGCCATCAACCGTGCTTTAGAGGAAGGGGTTCGTACCGGCGACCTGGCGCGCGGAACGGCGGCGGTCAGTACTGATGAAATGGGCGATATCATTGCCCGCTATGTCGCAGAAGGGGTGTAATCATGGCGAAGACGTTATACGAAAAATTATTTGATGCGCACGTAGTGTATGAGGCGCAGAACGAAACCCCGCTGCTGTACATCGACCGCCATCTGGTGCACGAAGTGACCTCCCCGCAGGCGTTTGACGGCCTGCGCGCGCATGGCCGCCAGGTGCGCCAGCCGGGTAAAACCTTCGCGACCATGGATCACAACGTCTCGACGCAGACCAAAGATATCAACGCGTCCGGCGAGATGGCCCGCATCCAGATGCAGGAGCTGATTAAGAACTGTAAAGAGTTTGGCGTTGAGCTGTATGACTTAAATCACCCATACCAGGGTATCGTCCACGTCATGGGCCCGGAGCAGGGCGTCACCCTGCCGGGGATGACCATTGTTTGCGGTGACTCCCATACCGCCACCCACGGCGCGTTCGGGGCGCTGGCGTTCGGTATCGGCACCTCCGAAGTGGAGCATGTGCTGGCGACCCAGACCCTGAAACAGGGCCGCGCGAAGACCATGAAAATCGACGTGCAAGGCAAAGCGGCGCCGGGTATTACCGCTAAAGATATCGTGCTGGCCATCATTGGTAAAACCGGTAGCGCCGGCGGCACCGGCCATGTGGTTGAGTTCTGCGGCGAAGCGATCCGCGATCTGAGCATGGAAGGGCGTATGACCCTGTGCAACATGGCGATCGAGATGGGCGCCAAAGCGGGCCTGGTCGCGCCGGACGAAACCACCTTCAATTACGTACGCGGCCGTCTGCATGCGCCGAAAGGCAAAGATTTTGACGATGCCGTCGCGTACTGGAAAACCCTGAAAACCGACGATGGCGCGACGTTTGATACCGTGGTGACGCTGCAGGCGGCGGAGATTGCCCCGCAGGTGACCTGGGGCACCAACCCGGGCCAGGTGATCTCAGTGACGGATAATATCCCCGATCCGGCGTCATTCAGCGATCCAGTGGAACGCGCCAGCGCCGAAAAAGCGCTGGCCTACATGGGCCTGAAATCCGGGATCCCGCTGACGGATGTGGCTATCGATAAAGTGTTTATCGGCTCCTGCACCAACTCGCGAATCGAAGATTTACGCGCCGCGGCGGAAATCGCTAAAGGGCGTAAAGTGGCGCCGGGTGTCCAGGCGCTGGTGGTGCCGGGTTCCGGTCCGGTGAAAGCGCAGGCGGAAGCGGAAGGCCTGGATAAGATCTTCATCGAAGCCGGCTTTGAGTGGCGCTTACCGGGTTGCTCGATGTGTCTGGCAATGAACAATGACCGCCTGAATCCGGGCGAGCGCTGTGCCTCCACCAGCAACCGTAATTTTGAAGGCCGTCAGGGCCGCGGCGGACGCACGCACCTGGTGAGCCCGGCAATGGCCGCAGCGGCAGCTGTTACCGGTCATTTCGCCGATATCCGTAATCTGAAGTAAGGAGACCATCATGGCAGAGAAATTTACCCAACATACCGGCCTGGTGGTTCCGCTGGATGCTGCAAACGTCGATACCGACGCGATTATTCCCAAGCAGTTTTTGCAGAAAGTGACTCGCACCGGCTTCGGCGCCCACCTGTTTAACGACTGGCGCTTTCTCGACGATAAAGGCCAGCAGCCGAACCCGGATTTTGTGCTGAATTTCCCGCAATACAAAGGGGCGTCAATCCTGCTGGCACGTGAAAACTTCGGCTGCGGCTCCTCGCGCGAGCACGCGCCGTGGGCATTGACCGATTACGGCTTTAAGGTCGTGATTGCGCCAAGCTTTGCCGATATCTTTTACGGCAACAGCTTCAATAACCAGCTGCTGCCGGTGACCCTGAGCGACGAGCAGGTCGACGAGCTGTTCAAGCTGGTGCAGGCCAACCCGGGCATGACGTTTGAAGTGGATCTGGAAGCGCAGGTGGTTAAAGCCGGGGATAAAACCTACAGCTTTAAGATCGACGACTTCCGCCGCCACTGCATGCTCAACGGCCTGGATAGCATCGGCCTGACGCTGCAGCACGGAGAGGCGATTTCCGACTATGAACGCAAGCTGCCGGCGTTTATGAATTAACCTTCGGGCCCGGTCATTTGACCGGGCTTTTTAATTTTATCGCGGCGGAAATTGCGATCTCACGCACAAAAAAAAATATTGATTCGCTGATTGTCAGGCCTTGACCCCGCCCTGCCCCACACCATAAAGAAGAATCATTCCGCTTTCCTTCTCTTCCTCTTCGTTGTTTATGTATTATCCCTTCACTGCAAGTAAAAATAAGGCACGAGTGTTTAATATAAAAATATAAGAATGTGAAAGAAGCGTTAATCTCATAGAGAACCCCTATAGCTCAGAACAAAAAAAAACATTATTTTTCGATTTTTCCCCTCGCTATCTTTGCCCACAGAGAAATATTAACTAAGGACACGCCCGGGCCCCCGCATATCGGCCTCCCGGCCTCCTGTGGAGAGAAGAGATGAGCCACTATCCGCACCTTTTCAGTCCGTTGACCATCAACGGCATGACGCTAAAAAACCGCATTATCATGCCCCCTATGGGCACCAATATGGCCACGCTCAACGGCGAGGTCTCGCAGGAACAGCTGGAATACTATGAACTGCGGGCCAAAGGCGGCACCGGACTTATCACCATCGAAAACATCTGTATTGATTTTCCCTTTGCTTCCAACGGCACCACGCAGTTACGCATCGATAACGATCAATATATTCCGCGACTGTTTAAATTAACCGAGACCCTGCATAAACATGGCGCCTGCGTATCCATTCAGTTAAATCATGCCGGCGCTTCGGCGTACGCCTACCGCCTTGACGGTCAGACGCCACTCTCTTCCTCCACGACGCCCTCGAAAAAGCACGGAAATATTCCACGCCCAATGACGCATGAGGAAATTTATCATGCCGTTGAAAAGTTTGGTGATGCCGCGGAGCGCGTTCGTCGTGCGGGTTTTGACAGCGTCGAAATTCATGCCGGTCATTCCTATTTAATTAGCCAGTTTTTATCGCCGTTATTTAACAAACGCACCGATGAATTTGGCGGCACCGTCGAAAATCGCACCCGGATATTAAGTCTGATTATCGATAAAGTGCGCGCCTGCGTGGGGCCGCGTTTTCCGGTCAGCCTGCGCATCAGCGCCGACGACTTCCTCAAGGGGGGCAATACCCTCGAAGATTCCCTGCGCATCCTTGAACTCTGCCAGGATAAGGTCGATATCATCAACGTCTCTGCGGCGCAGAATGACAACCTGAATCTGCAAATCGACCAGATGTCGCTGGAGGATGGCTGGAAGCGCTACCTCTCCCGCGCGGTGCGCGATAAATTCCATAAGCCCACGGTCATCGCCGGCAATATTCGCTCACCACAGGTGGCCGAGGATATTCTCGCCAGCGGCGATGCCGACCTTATTGCCATTGGCCGCGGCCTGATTGCCGAGCCGGAGTGGGTGCAGAAGGTGCAAGGCGGTAAAGAGCGCCTGATGCGCAAATGCATCTCCTGCAATATCGGTTGCGCTGACCATCGTATCGCCCGCTCGC
This sequence comes from Klebsiella sp. HMSC25G12, assembly GCF_001807705.1. Lineage (NCBI taxonomy): Bacteria > Pseudomonadati > Pseudomonadota > Gammaproteobacteria > Enterobacterales > Enterobacteriaceae > Klebsiella > Klebsiella sp. HMSC25G12. The sequence continues at coordinate 160,124 of NZ_KV789891.1, forward strand.
GCCCGCTGCGCTGTTCGATTAACCCGGACATCATCCACGGCGATGCCTACAAAATGCGCCGCGTCAGTCGCGAAACGAACGTGGTGGTCATCGGCGCTGGCACCGCCGGGATGGAAGCCGCCTGCACGGCGGCGGAAGTCGGTTGCCATACCTGGCTGCTGGAGGCGAAAAACCACGTCGGCGGCCTCGCCAGCGAAATCTCCCGCCTGCCGGAGAAAAAACGCATCGCTGATTTCCCGCAGTTTATGAAAAATCGCATCGCCTCGCTGGACAACCTGATGCTGCAGGTCGGCAAATGTGCCGACGTGGCCTCAGTTTCCGCCCTGCATCCGCATCTGATTGTCAACGCCACCGGCTCAACGCCGCTGCTGCCGCCCATTGAGGGCTTGCGGGAAAACATTGATACCGCGGACGGCAAAGTCTTTTCCATTACCGGCATGATCGACAACCTGGCGAAATTTACCGATATCGAGGGTAAACGTATCGCCGTCGTCGGCGCAGGCGCCGTTGGCCTCGACGTTATCGAATACTTTACGGCGCGCGGCGCGCAGGCGGTATTAATCGAAATGCAGGACGCCGCCGGTCGCGACCTCGACATCATTACCAAAAATGCCATGTTGACCATGCTCGACGAGCACCAGGTCGAACAGCACATGAATACCCAACTGATGGCAGTCGCTGCCGACCATTTCCGGGTGAAAAATACACAGCAAACCTTCGATATCCCCTTTGACTACGGCTTTGTCTGCCTGGGGATGCGCGCCAACCGGACGGGTCTCGACGAGATCGAGCGCTGGGCCAATGCCAATAACGTCAAAATCATGAATATCGGCGACAGCCTGATGGCGCGGCGCATTATCGACGGCATCCGCGAAGGCCGCAACGTGCTGGATACCCTGGAAGACATGGGTGCGCTGGGCAGTCGCGAAGCACAACGAATTCCCTTTCTAACTTATTGAGGATTTTTGTCATGGCAGAACGTATTACTGGACACACTGAGCTGATTGGCCTGATCGCCACCCCGATTCGCCACAGCATGTCACCCACCATGCATAACGAGGCTTTCGCCCATCTCGGGCTGGACTATGTTTATCTGGCTTTTGAAGTCGGTAATCAGGAGCTGAAGGACGTTGTGCAGGGCTTTCGGGCAATGAAGCTGCGCGGCTTTAATGTCTCTATGCCGAACAAAACCGAAATTTGCCAGTATCTCGATAAGCTGTCGCCGGCGGCGCAGCTGGTCGGGGCGGTCAACACCGTGGTCAACGACGATGGCGTACTGACCGGACATATCACCGACGGCACCGGCTATATGCGCGCCCTTAGCGAAGCGGGTATCGATATCATCGGCAAGAAGATGACCGTCCTCGGCGCCGGCGGCGCGGCGACCGCGCTCTGCGTCCAGGCGGCGCTGGATGGCGTGAAGGCAATCTCCATCTTTAACCGCCGCGATAAATTCTTCGCCAACGCCGAAGAAACGGTTGCTAAGATCCGCAACAACACCAACTGCGAGATCCATCTGTTCGATCTCGACGATCATGACAAGCTGCGCGCCGAAATCGACAGCAGCGTGATCCTGACCAATGCCACCGGCGTTGGCATGAAGCCGTTCGAAGGCCAAATGTTGCTGCCGAACGACAGCTTCCTGCGCCCGGATCTGATCGTCTCTGACGTCGTCTACAACCCGCGTAAAACCCACCTGCTGGAAGTGGCGGAGAAAAAAGGCTGCCGCACCCTGAACGGTCTGGGGATGATGCTGTGGCAAGGCGCGCGCGCGTTCGAAATCTGGACGGGTAAACAGATGCCGGTTGATTACATCAAGAGCATTCTGTTCTAAGAGGCGAATGATGAAAAATAAATACATCCCTACTGCGGCAGGGCTGTATCTCAACTACCTGATTCACGGCATGGGGGTGCTCTTAATCACCCTCAACATGGCCCATCTTCAGGAACAGTGGGGAACAGACGCTGCTGGCGTATCCATCGTTATCTCCTCGTTAGGTATCGGCAAGCTGGCGACCATTGTGACCGGCTTTTTGTCGGATCGCTTTGGCCGTAAGCCTTTTATTTATCTGGGGATCCTCAGCTATCTGATCTTCTTCGTCGGCATCCTGCTGACTAAAAATATCTATCTGGCCTACGTCTTCGGCATTATGGCGGGCCTGGCGAATAGCTTCCTCGACTCCGGAACCTATCCGGCGCTAATGGAGTCTTTCCCGCACTCCGCCAGCCGGGCCAACGTGCTGATCAAAGCCTTCGTTTCCGCCGGACAGTTCCTGCTGCCATTCATTATCAGCTTCCTGATCTGGGCGAATCTGTGGTTCGGCTGGTCGTTCGTCATTGCGGCGGGACTGTTTGTCCTGAGCGGCATCTACCTGCTCAAAATGCCATTCCCGGATAGCCAGTCGGCGAAAAAAGAGGAGGCCCCTACGGCGCAGGCGGAAGCAACTGCCCGGCCGCAGGCTAATAAGCTGGATATGGTGATCTTCACTCTGTACGGCTACATTGGCATGGCAACCTTCTATCTGGTCAGCCAGTGGCTGGCGCAGTACGGTCAATTCGTGGTCGGCCTGCCCTACGCCTCGGCGATTAAACTGCTTAGCATCTATACCGTCGGTTCGCTGGTCTGCGTCTTCGTGACCGCCGCCTTCGTCAAAGAGGTGTTCAGCTCAGCCATCGCCATGATCATCTATACTGGCCTGTCGATGATTTCGCTGCTGCTGGTGTGCCTGTTCCCGACGCCGATGATGGTCACCGGCTTCGCCTTTATCATCGGCTTTGCCGCCGCCGGCGGGGTACTGCAGTTGGGAGCAACAATCATGGCGATGAGTTTCCCGAACGGAAAAGGTAAAGCAACCGGGATCTTCTACACCGCCGGCAGTATCGCCAGCTTCACGATCCCCCTGATCACCGCAAAGCTTTCGCAGATCAGTATTGCCAGCATTATGTGGTTTGATTTTGCAATCGCCGTGATCGGCTTTGTGATCGCCCTGTACATCGGCTATCGTCAACTGCAGGCTCGGGCGGCGCAAAAAGTGTCCCGCACCGCAGTCACCGCCTGAGGTTCAACGCGAACAATAATGGATACCTACATGACAAATGCAGTAACCGTAAAGAACATCACCTTTCAGGAAGGGGAAACCCTCATTTGTGTACCGCTGATCGGCAAAACCCTCGATGAGATACTGGGTAACGCCCATGGTCTGGTCGATGCCGGCGCCGATATTATCGAATGGCGCGTTGACCACTTTACCCAGGTCAGAGACATGACCCAGGTGATGGACGCGCTGGCGGAAATCCGTGGCGCGCTGAAAGCGCTCCCGCTGCTGTTCACCTTCCGCAGCAAGAAAGAAGGTGGCGAAACCGAGATCAGCGACGAAGCGTACTTCGCGCTCAATCGCGAAGCCGCGCGCAGCGGACTGGTTGATGTTATCGATATCGAGCTATTCAATGATGAAGCGCAGATCCGCGCGCTGGTTGACGATGCGCATGCCGCGGGCGTCAAGGTGATCATGAGTAACCATGATTTCCACAAGACTCCCGCTCAGGAAGATATTATCTATCGCCTGCGCCGCATGCAGGATCTGGGCGCCGACCTGCCGAAGATCGCGGTGATGCCGCAGTCGCCGCAGGACGTTCTGACCTTGCTTGCCGCTACGCTGACCATGAAAGAAAAATATGCCACTCGCCCGCTGATTACCATGTCGATGGGCAAATCCGGTGGCGTTAGCCGGGTTACCGGGCGCTTATTCGGCTCGGCGATGACCTTCGGTACCGTAGGACAGGCTTCTGCGCCAGGACAGATCGCCATCGCAAAACTACGTGAAGTGATGGATATTCTCTCCTGATGCCCGAATGGCCCGGAGGCGATCTCCGGGCCATCCACTAACAGAGATTCTGGCTGTCGTGGATAACCACATTTTTAAATGACTGTAGCGCCGGGGAAAGTAACCGATCTTTCATTGTCGCCAGATAGATATAGCGTGGGGGGATGGTGTTTTTAATCTTCAGGATGTGAACGTTGTAATAGGAGAGCGCGGAGATCCGCGGCATAATCGCGATCCCATAGTCAATACTGACCAGCCCGGCCATCGCGGTATCCTCATCCACGTAGCAGGCGATCTCCGGCACCAGCTTTTGCTGCATAAACACATTATCGATAAACGGACGTAAACCGCTATTCTCTGAAAAATAGATATAGGGATAATGAATCGTCTCTACCAGATCGACCTCATGTTCATACAGGCGAGCCAACGGATGATCCTTCGCCGTGACCACCACCAGCTCCTGCTGAATAACAGGAATAAAATCGATATCCGGCTCATCCGCAATATAAGAGCAAATCGCCAGATCGACTTTGCCAGCTTTCAGCTCCTGCAATAGGGTCAGCGATGTCCCCTGAGTAAAAGAAAAAGTAACGTTGTGACATTCAGGTGAAAGAGAATATTGATTAATTAACTGCGGAACAACATATTCGCCCATCGTGTAAATAAAGGCGATGCGAATATTCTCTTTATTCTCGGCGCCATTTTTTTGTAATGTCATCCGGCCATTCTCCAGCGAGGCCAGCGCATCTTCGACATACGGCAAAAAACGCTTGCCGTTTTGCGTAATTTTAACGTTCCGTCCCTGTCTGGCGAACAGCGCGACCCCTAACTCCTTCTCCAGCTCCGATATCGCATGGCTTAGCGAGGGCTGGGTGATGCACAGACTGGAGGCGGCTTCGGTGTAATGTTCGGTTTCAGACAGACGTTTAAAATAATAAAGTTGCTTTAGGTTCATTATTTTTGCCCGTATAATATAAGAATAAATGCACTGACGCTAATATACCATGCAAGCCACCAATAATGTGCGGGAGCGGGTAAATATCGGCGTTACATCAAATATTCTTTTGTGAAGCGTATGAATGTGCAACAAAGCGTTGCCATTCATAGATACTATCTATAGTTCCTGGAGATGTTTTTGCATGTGCGAATATATGCAAAAATATTTTAAACTTTAAAGGAACTCGCTATGAGTATGTCAAACTCTCAGGAAGTCCTCACTTCCTCATCGGGGACGAAAAAAAGAAGCCGCGTTCGGATAGTTATTTTACTGCTGTTGTCCGTCGGAACGATGATCAATTATCTCGATCGCACCATCCTGGGTATTGTCGCCCCACAATTAACCCAGGAAATTCATATCGATCCAGCGATGATGGGCATCATTTTCTCCGCCTTTGCCTGGACCTATGCGCTGGCGCAGATCCCTGGCGGGGTATTTTTAGACCGTTTTGGTAACAAGCTCACCTATGCCCTGTCTATTTTCTTCTGGTCGCTGTTTACTCTGCTGCAAAGTTTTACCCTCGGGCTGAAAACCCTGCTCCTCCTGCGCCTGGGGCTTGGCGTCAGCGAAGCGCCCTGCTTTCCGGCCAACAGCCGCATCGTCAGCACCTGGTTTCCCCAGCATGAGCGCGCGCGGGCGACGGCAACATATACAGTTGGCGAATATATAGGGCTGGCCGCTTTCTCGCCGCTGTTATTTTTAATCCTCGAACACCATGGCTGGAGAACGCTGTTTTTTCTCACCGGCGGATTAGGTATTTTATTTACGTTGGTGTGGTGGCGTTTTTATCACGAACCGCATGAATCACGCACGGCTAATAAAGCAGAGTTGGATTACATCGGCGCAAACAACATTAACAATAAAATCCAGAACGTTCCATTTAACTGGCGTGACGCCAGGCGTCTGCTGGGCTGTCGTCAGATCGTAGGCGCCAGTCTGGGCCAGTTCGCCGGGAACACCACGCTGGTGTTTTTCCTGACGTGGTTTCCCAGCTATCTTGCCAACGAGCGCCATCTTCCCTGGCTTCACGTCGGATTTTTCGCCACCTGGCCCTTCCTCGCCGCCGCGATCGGCATCCTCTTCGGCGGCTGGATCTCGGACCGGTTGCTGAAGCGAACCGGCTCCGTCAACATCAGTCGAAAGTTACCAATAATTTCCGGTTTACTACTGTCCAGCTGTATTATTGCGGCGAACTGGGTAAGCGCTAACAGCACCGTTATCATTATTATGTCGGTGGCATTTTTTGGCCAGGGGATGGTCGGTCTGGGCTGGACCTTAATTTCTGATATTGCCCCGGAAAATATGGCAGGCCTCACCGGCGGCATATTTAACTTTTGCGCCAATATGGCATCTATTATTGCGCCACTGATAATTGGCGTGATTATCTCCGCAACGGGTAATTTCTTTTACGCGCTGATCTATGTCGGCCTGACGGCGCTGATCGGCGTGATTGCCTACATTTTTATCATCGGCGATATCAAGCGTATCGTCCTGGAGTAGTCAGCTTGCCCCGGCGACGCGGCTCGCCGGGGCAAGGCAGATTGTCAGATATCCTTCACCCTGCTGGTCAAAAACAGTGTCACCAGCGAAATCGCGGCGATTGTCCAGTAGACGCTGGCGTGGCCATAACTTTGCGACAGCGCCCCCTGCATCACGCCGGCGAGGATCACGCCGGTGGAAATACTGTTGGTGAACAGGGTGGTCGCCGCCCCCGCCCGACCCGGCATTAAGTCCTGGAACCACAGCATACCGATCCCGGCGATAATACCGATAAAGACCGCGTTAAATAGCTGCAGGGCCAGCAGCGCCGTACGGCCATGAAACAGAATCAACCCGGCATAAAACAGCACACCGGCCGCGACCGCCGCCACCATCATTTTACGTTTACCAAAGCGCTTCACGTAGTAACCGGCGAGGATCATCGCCGGTATTTCCAGTCCGGCGGCGGTGCCCATCAGGATCCCGGCAAGGCTGTCGGGAAGACCGAGATCGTTACTGATCCACAGCGGCATATCAATGATATACATCGTGTTGCAGGTCCACATCAGCGTGGAGGCGATAAACAGCATGCGCACGTTCTTATCCTGCCAGCCGCCGGCCTGCACCAGCGCCGCCGCCTCTTCCGAAGGCTGTTCCACCCGCGGGACCGAGGGCAGTTTAATGGCAATCAGCGCCAGACTAATCACAAAGATGCCCGCCGCAATGGAAAACATGGTGGTAAAGCCATAATTGAGGGCCAGCATAAAGGCCAGCGGCGGGCCAATCACCCACGCCAGCGACAGCTGGGCGCGCATGATCGAGCTGAACATCACCACTTCCCGCGCCGAGCTGTCGGCATACTCCCGGGCCAGGGCGAAGAGCTGCGGCATGGCGGCATTGGCGATGGACGCCAGCATCACCCCGCAGGTAATTAACGTCAGGTAGTGACGGTTGAAGGCAAACAGCAGCGCATTGCCCACCGCCATCAGGCAGCAGAGCATAATTAACCGCCGCCGATCGCCGCGGCTATCAGAGCGCTTAGCCAACGCCAGACTCACCAGGATCCCGGCAATGGCATTTACCGTGTAGAACAGGCCCACCCAGAACGGCTGCGCCCCTACTTCGCGGCTGAGAAACAAACTCAACGTCGGCGCCTGCAACGCGCCCGCCACGCCCATCATAAAAGCAACCAGCATAAAGGCGGCATACACGCCGTTTAGCCGTCGTCCCATCGTCATCAACCACAGCATGGAATGTCCTTAACACACGCGAAGTAAACGAAAAAAGCCAGCAGAGGATTTCTGCTGGCGGGTGATTCTATACTCTATGGGTTTCATGTTGCAGGACAAAACGGTTAACCGTTTTGCACAGCGCTTGTGCTGGCCCTGAAAGGGTGAGCGTGGCCAGAACGTCAGACCCTGAGCGCATCGACAGCGAAACGAGCGGTCGCGGCCAACGCCCCTGCAGCGTGAAAAACGACGAGTATAACACCAATACTCAGTCACACATGATGTCTGCAAGTCAATGATCAGAGGCCTTTGACGTCACTCCCCACTGCATCAGTTCTCCCAGGATTTCCTGTTGTCGTCCTGCCATCAGGCGGGCCAGCCAGGACGCATCCTGCGTCGCAGAAAAATAGCGCTGGTAGAACGATTTTGCGGTAGACCTCATCATATTCACCTCCTCGCTTCATCGGGATTCATTATTGGCTTAATATGGGGAGTAATAAATTGCTGAGTTTTGCGCAGGAGTTCCCCTTTTATGTCTTCCAGCCGTCTGCAACAACAGTTCATCCGCTTATGGCAGTGCTGCGACGGCAAGTCGCAGGAGACCACCCTCAACGAGCTGGCGGAAATGCTGAGCTGCTCACGTCGCCATATGCGCACCCTGCTCAATATGATGGAGTCCCGCGGCTGGCTGGCCTGGGAGGCGGAGGCAGGCCGCGGCAAGCGTTCGCGGCTAACCTTTCTCTATACCGGCCTCGCCCTGCAGCAGCAGCGTGCCGAAGATCTCCTCGAGCAGGATCGCATCGATCAGCTGGTGCAGCTGGTCGGCGATAAGGCCGCCGTCCGCCAGATGCTGATCTCTCATCTTGGCCGCAGCTTTCGCCAGGGACGCCATATCCTGCGCGTGCTCTACTATCGTCCGATGAAGAATTTACTGCCCGGCAGTGCGCTGCGGCGTTCGGAAACGCATATTGCCCGGCAAATTTTCAGCGCCCTGACGCGGGTAAATGAGGAAAATGGGGAACTGGAAGCCGATATTGCCCACCATTGGCAGCAGCTGACCCCCACCCACTGGCGCTTTTTCCTCCGCCCGGGCATCCATTTTCACCACGGCCGTGAGCTGGAGATGGCGGATGTGATCGCCTCTCTGCAGCGCAGCAATGCCCTGCCGCTCTATTCACATATCGAACGCATCGAATCGCCCACCGCCTGGACCCTGGATATTCATCTGCGCCAGCCCGACCGCTGGCTGCCCTGGCTGCTGGGCCAGGTGCCGGCGATGGTGCTGCCGCAGGAGTGGCAGACCATGAACCACTTTTCCTCCATGCCGGTCGGCACCGGCCCTTATGCTGTGGTGCGTAACAATCAGAACCAGCTCAAGATCCATGCCTTTGAAGACTATTTTGGCTACCGGGCGCTGATCGATGAGGTGAACGTCTGGGTGCTGCCGGAAATTAGTGAAGAGCCCAATGGCGGCCTGACGCTGCAGGGCAATACCGAAAGCGAAAAAGCGGTGGAGAGTCGCCTGGAAGAGGGCTGCTATTACCTGCTGTTCGACTCGCGAAGCCCGCTGGGGGCCAACGACGCGGTGCGTCGCTGGTTAAGCTATCTGTTTCAGCCCGCCAACCTGCTCTACCATGCGGGCGAACACTACCAGGGCAACTGGTTTCCCGCCTACGGCCTGCTGCCGCGCTGGCATCACGCCAGCAACCACGCCTGCGAGAAGCCGGCGGGGCTGGAGACCGTCACCCTCACCTATTACCGCGATCACGTCGAACATCGGGTGATCGGCGGGATTATGCGCGACCTGCTGGCAGCGCATCAGGTAAAACTGGAGATCCAGGAGCTGGAGTATGATGCCTGGCATCGCGGCGAGGTGGTCAGCGATATCTGGCTTAACAGCGTTAACTTCACCTTACCGATCGAATTCTCACTCTTCGCCTATCTGTACGAAGTCCCGCTCATTCAGCGCTGCATCCCCATTGACTGGCAGGCAGACGCCTGCCGCTGGCGCGCGGGAGAGTTTAATCCGGCCACCTGGAGCCAGCGGCTGCTGGCCGGGCAACATATCGTGCCGCTGATCCACCACTGGCTGATGATTCAGGGGCAGCGCAGTATGCGCGGCGTACGGATGAACACCCTCGGCTGGTTCGACTTTAAATCCGCGTGGTTTGCGCCGCCGGAGCCGTAAGCGCTTTCCGTCATCTGACAAAATCATTACACTAAGGCCGTTCTCAACGGGGTGCTAATAAACATACGCAATATCATTCACGTTGCATCACGGCAGCAAGCGGGTGAATCCCCTGGAGCATAGATAACTATGTGACTGGGGTGAACGCGCGAAGCTAACGCAGATGCGGCTTGAAGGATGAAGCGTATGGGCTGAGAAAATACCCGTCGAACCTGATCCGGATAACGCCGGCGAAGGGATTTGAGGCTCACTCAAAATCCTTTGCCACCCCTTTTTTCTGAGGTGCAAAGTGTTGAAAAAATTACTCCCGCTGCTGGCGCTGGTCGCCATGCCCGCTCTGGCTAAGCCTGTCCTCACCGTCTATACCTATGACTCCTTCTCTGCCGACTGGGGCCCCGGCCCGGCGGTCAAAAAAGCCTTTGAAGCGGACTGCGGCTGCGAACTGAAGTTCGTCGCCCTGGAAGATGGCGTTTCGCTACTGAATCGCCTGCGCATGGAAGGCAAGAACAGCAAGGCCGACATCGTGCTTGGCCTGGATAACAACCTGCTGGAAGCCGCGGCGCAGAGTAAACTGTTCGCCAAAAGCCACGTTCCTGCCAGCGCGGTCAGCGTGCCGGGCGGCTGGGATAATGACACCTTTGTCCCCTACGATTACGGCTATTTCGCCTTCGTCTATGACAAAAACAAACTGGCTAACCCGCCGAAAAGCCTGAAAGAGCTGGTTGAGAGCCCGCAGAAATGGCGCGTCATCTACGAAGATCCCCGCACCAGTACCCCGGGGCTGGGCCTGCTGCTGTGGATGCAAAAGGTCTATGGCGATAAAGCACCCGAGGCCTGGCAGAAGCTGGCGGCGAAAACGGTCACCGTCACCAAGGGCTGGAGTGAAGCCTACGGTCTGTTCCTGAAAGGGGAAAGCGACCTGGTCTTAAGCTACACCACCTCGCCGGCTTACCACATTATTGAAGAGAAGAAAGACAACTATGCGGCGGCGAGCTTCGCTGAAGGCCATTATCTGCAGGTCGAAGTTGCCGCGCGTACCGCCGCCAGCAAGCAGCCGGAACTGGCGGAGAAGTTCCTCAAATTTATGGTCTCGCCTGGCTTCCAGAACGCCATCCCCACCGGGAACTGGATGTATCCGGTGACTCAGGTCGCGCTGCCGGCCGGGTTTGATACCCTGGTGAAGCCGCAGACCACCCTGTCGTTTACCCCGCAGCAGGTCGCCAGCGAGCGTCAGACCTGGATTAGCGCATGGCAACGCGCCGTCAGCCGCTAAACCTTCGCGGGCTATTGCCGGGCCTTTTTGCCGCCACCCTGCTCTGCGCCGTCGCGCTGGCGGCGTTTCTGGCGCTGTGGTTTAGCGCCCCCGGCGCGGGCTGGCAATCGGTCTTCAGCGATAGCTACCTGTGGCACGTGGTGCGCTTCTCCTTCTGGCAGGCGTCGCTGTCAGCGCTGTTCTCGGTGGTGCCGGCCATCTTTCTCGCCCGCGCCCTTTACCGGCGTCGCTTCCCGGGCCGCACACTGCTGCTGCGCCTGTGCGCGATGACCCTGATCCTGCCGGTGCTGGTGGCGGTGTTCGGCATCCTCAGCGTCTATGGCCGCCAGGGCTGGCTGGCCTCGCTGTTTCACGCGCTCGGCTGGCAGTGGGATTTCTCGCCCTACGGTCTGCAGGGCATCCTGCTGGCGCACGTCTTTTTCAATATGCCGATGGCCACCCGCCTGCTGCTGCAGGCGCTGGAGAGTATCCCTGGTGAACAGCGGCAAATTGCCGCCCAGCTTGGCATGCGCGGCTATGCCTTCTTCCGTCTCGTCGAATGGCCGTGGATGCGCCGGCACATTCCCGCCGTCGCTGCGCTGATTTTTATGCTCTGCTTCGCCAGCTTCGCCACCGTGCTGTCGCTGGGCGGCGGCCCGAAGGCCACCACGATTGAGCTGGCTATCTACCAGGCGCTGAGCTTTGACTACGATCCGGCGCGAGCGGCAATGCTGGCGCTGATCCAGATGCTTTGCTGCCTCGCGCTGGTGCTGCTCAGCCAGCGCCTCAGTAAAGCGGTGGCTATCGGCGTCAGCCATGTCCGCGGCTGGCGCGACCCTGACGATCGTCTGCACAGCCGCCTGAGCGACGGACTCTTGATCGGCGCCGCCCTGCTGCTGCTGCTCCCGCCTCTGCTGGCGGTCATCGTCGACGGGATCAACCGCAACATGCTGAACGTGCTGGCGCAGCCGGCGCTCTGGCAGGCATTGAGTACCTCTCTGCGCATCGCCATCGCCGCCGGGCTGTTGAGCGTAACCCTGACGATGATGCTGCTGTGGAGCAGCCGGGAGCTGCGCGCCCGCCAGCGGCCGCTGGCCGGGCAGGCGATGGAGCTGAGCGGCATGTTAATCCTTGCCATGCCGGGGATTGTGCTGGCCACTGGCTTTTTTCTGCTGCTCAGTAACAGCGTCGGACTGCCGGAGTCCGCCGACGGCATCGTCATCTTCACCAATGCCCTGATGGCGATCCCCTACGCGCTCAAAGTGCTGGAAAACCCGATGCGCGACGTGACCGCTCGCTACAGTATGCTGTGCCAGTCGTTGGGGATTGAAGGCTTCACGCGGCTGCGGGTGGTTGAGCTTCGCGCCCTCCGGCGCCCGCTGGCCCAGGCGCTCGCCTTTGCCTGCGTGCTGTCGATTGGTGACTTCGGCGTGGTGGCCCTGTTCGGCAACGAGGCGTTCCGCACCCTGCCTTTCTATCTCTACCAGCAGATAGGCGCCTACCGCAGCCAGGACGGCGCCGTCACCGCCCTGCTCCTGCTGCTGCTCTGTTTCTTATTATTTACGCTGATTGAAAAACTTCCGGGGCGTGATGCTAAAACTCAATGATGTGACCTGGCTGTACCAGCATCTGCCGATGCGCTTTACCCTCGACGTCGCGCGCGGCGAGCGCATCGCGGTGCTCGGCCCCAGCGGCGCCGGAAAGAGCACCCTGCTGAATCTGATCGCCGGTTTTCTACCGCCCGCCAGCGGCAGCCTGCGGATCAATGGCGAGGCGCATAACGCGACGCCGCCGGCGCAGCGTCCGGTCTCGATGCTGTTCCAGGAGAATAACCTGTTTAACCATCTCACGGTTCGGCAGAATATCAGCCTCGGGATCCACCCGGGCCTGAAACTGAGCCGCGAGGAGCAGGCGCAGGTGGCGGCGATGGCCGGACAGATGGGAATTGATGCGCTGCTGGAACGCCTGCCGGGCGAGCTTTCCGGCGGTCAGCGGCAGCGCGCGGCGCTGGCCCGCTGTCTGGTGCGCCAGCAGCCGGTGCTGTTACTGGATGAACCCTTCTCAGCGCTTGACCCGGCGCTGCGTCAGGAGATGCTGTCCCTGGTCGCCGATGTCTGCGAGCAGCAGCAGCTCACTCTGCTGATGGTCTCCCACAGCGTGGAAGATGCCGCGCGCATCGCGCCGCGCTCGATAGTGGTCGCCGAAGGGCGGATTGTCTGGGATGGCGCCACCGCCGAGCTGTTAAGCGGCAACAGCAGCGCCTCGCATCTGATGGGCATCAGCGCGCAATAACCTTGTGCAGGATCGCCAGATAGACCGGCATCAGCGGATGGCGGCAGACCAGAGTCAGCGCCGTCGCGGCGACCACCACCATCAGCGGTGACAGCCACAGTAGTCGGCCGCGCGGCAGCCAGCGGGTCAGGCGATCGCCTGAGGTTTTCGCGCTCCGCCACAGCCGCCAGCACAGCCACCCTGCCAGCCAGGCCAGCAGCGCCGCCCCCAACAGCAGCCATTTAAAGCTGGCGCTGTTTTCATCGGCCGGAATATCAATCGCCGCCCCGGCGAGAATGCCGGGCAGGAAATAGAGCGGCGGCCAGAGCAGGCAGCCGATAATATTCGGTAGCACAAACTTCGCCACCGGCAGATCGAGCATCCCGGCGACCATCGGCACCAGCGGTCGCGTCGGCCCAACAAAGCGGCCGATCAGAATGGTGATCATGCTGTGCTGATGCAACGCATGCTCGGTCTTCTCCAGCAGGGCACGGTTTTTCTTCATAAACGACCAGCGGTGCAGCGGCTTTTTAAAGCGCCAGCCGAGCCAGAATGAGATCCAGTCGCCCAGCAGACAGCCGACAATCCCCGCCAGCCACGCCTGCCAGAAGTTAACCTCACCGCTGCCGATAAGCGCCCCAAGGCCGGCCATCATCACCGTTCCGGGTAAGATAAGCCCCACCAGCGCCAGCGACTCGAGAAAGGCCACCAGCATCACGGCTAACAACGAGTAGACCGTGGATTGGGTGATAAAGTGTTCCAGCAATGCTTGCATAATGTACCCGGTTAAAAAACGAAGCCCGGATTCTCCGGAGCCATCGCGCCCTCGTCAAGCCATCAATTGTCTTAATAGTTTACTGGCTGTGATATTTAAGCGGGTCATCATTTCACTTTCTTTACTTTTTATTCACATCCTGCACGGAATTCGCTCGGGCTGGCGCCGGTGCATTTTTTAAATACGCGCGAAAAATAGAGCTGATCTTCAAAGCCAACGTTGCGCCCGACGGTGGCGATCGGCATCCGTGTCGTGCTCAGCAGCAGTTTGGCCTGGCTGATGCGCTGATCTTCCCGCCAGCCGAGCACACTGATCCCCAACTGCTGGCGGAACAGGTGCGACAGACGCGAGGGCGACAGGCAGACGTGCTGGGCGACGCTGGCAATATCAAAATGGCTGTCCGCCAGATGGTCGCTGATGTACTGGCAGGCGTCGCGCACCCGGTTATCCAGCGGCGGATGCAGCGATTCGTTGATCGCCTCCATGCGCCGCAGCAGCAGCTGTTCCAGCAGATTTATCGCCAGCAGTTCGGAATAGCGCCCCGCCCCCTGCCCGGCATCGACGATCTGGCCGAACAGTTCGCCAAAGCGCGCCTGCCACTGTTCATCCGGACGGAAAAAGCCGGTCTGGGCGAAGATCGTCGGCCAGTTGAGCCACTCGTGCCAGTAGGCGCGTGGCCGGAAGTAGACCCACTGGTGATACCACTCGCTGGCGTCGGGATGGCGGCCGTAGTGATGGATTTCCCCTGGCGGGAACAGCAACATATCACCCGGCCGGCAGACGAACTGCTCGCCGTGGTTGTTGATAACACCCTCGCCGCGGATCGTCAGGTTGAGAATATAGCCTTTCATGCCCAGCGGGCGGTCGATAAAGAAATCCAGGTATCCCTGCGCCTCAATCGGCGTGAGGCCGGTGACCAGATGAGCGTTAAAAGAGTAGCCCGGCAGCAGCGGATCGTTTTGCGTTTCGGCCATACGCGTGGTTCTCCCCGAAGGTATTAATGACACCAATTGTCCATATTCATCATTTTATCGCTCTCGGCCCTGTCGCGACTGCGACGGCGGTGGGAATTTCGCTAAAAAGCCGCACGGTAAGCGAAAAAGCGCCAGCAGCGTGCATTCCACCGTGATATACCGGGTAACAAAAGTGTCTATAAATACGGCAGGAAAGTCCACATCGAATATTTGCACGGCGTCACACTTTGCGAGGTGACAGCAAAATAATCCATAAGATTAGCGAATCCGGCCTGACGGATTTTGCCGGGGATATCTACTGTTGCTGCATGAATGATTTCTGCATGGAGTAACAAGATGGCAATTGCGATTGGCCTCGACTTTGGTAGTGACTCAGTCCGCGCCCTGGCGGTGGAATGCGCGTCCGGCGCAGAGCTGGCGGCAAGCGTAGAGTGGTATCCGCGCTGGCGGGAAGGACAGTATTGCGATGGGGCTAACAACCGGTTCCGCCACCACCCGCGAGATTACATCGAGTCCATGGAAGCGGCGCTGAAAAGCGTGCTCGCTTCGCTGAGCGCCGAACAGCGCGCCGACGTCGTGGGCATTGGCGTCGACAGCACCGGCTCAACCCCGGCTCCCGTTGATGCCGAGGGCAACGTGCTGGCGCTGCGCGAAGAATTCGCTGACAACCCTAACGCCATGTTTGTCCTGTGGAAGGATCACACCGCGGTCGAGGAAGCCGAGGCGATCACCCGCCTGTGTCACCAGCCGGGCAAAGAGGATTACTCGCGCTATATCGGCGGTATCTACTCCAGCGAATGGTTCTGGGCCAAAATCCTTCACGTCACCCGCGAAGATAGCGCCGTCGCCCAGGCAGCCGCCTCGTGGGTAGAACTTTGCGACTGGGTGCCCGCCCTCCTCTCCGGCACCACCCGTCCGCAGGATCTGCGCCGCGGCCGCTGCAGCGCCGGACATAAATCGCTGTGGCACGAAAGCTGGGGCGGTCTGCCGCCGGCCAGCTTCTTCGATGAGCTTGATCCCATCATTAACCAGCATCTGGCCTGGCCGCTGTTCACCGATACCTGGACGGCCGATGTGCCGGTCGGCACGCTGAGCGCAGAGTGGGCCCAGCGTCTGGGTCTGTCGCAGACCGTGGCCATCTCCGGCGGCGCCTTCGACTGCCATATGGGCGCCGTTGGCGCCGGGGCGCAACCTAACGCGCTGGTGAAAGTCATCGGCACCTCCACCTGCGACATCCTGATTGCCGATAAAGAGAGCGTCGGCGAGCGCACGGTAAAAGGCATCTGCGGGCAGGTTGACGGCAGCGTGGTTCCGCACTTTATCGGCATGGAGGCAGGCCAGTCCGCCTTCGGCGATATTTACGCCTGGTTTGGCCGCATTCTCGGCTGGCCGCTGGAACAACTGGCTCAGCAGCAGCCGGCGTTGCGCGAGCAAATCAAAGCCAGCCAAAAACAGTTACTGCCGGCGCTCACCGAAGCCTGGGCCAATAATCCGTCCCTCGATCACCTGCCGGTGGTGCTCGACTGGTTCAACGGCCGCCGCACGCCGAATGCCAACCAGCGTCTGAAAGGGGTGATCACCGATCTTAACCTGGCGACCGACGCGCCGGCGCTGTTCGGTGGCCTCATCGCCGCCACCGCCTTTGGCGCCCGCGCCATTATGGAGTGCTTCACCGAGCAGGGGATCCCGGTTAACAACGTGATGGCCCTCGGCGGTATCGCACGGAAAAACCAGGTCATCATGCAGGCCTGCTGCGATGTGCTGAACCGCCCGCTGCAGATTGTCGCCTCCGATCAGTGCTGTGCGCTGGGGGCGGCTATCTTCGCCGCCGTCGCCGCCGGCGTCTATGACGATATTCCCGCCGCCCAGCAGCGGATGGCAAGCCAGGTGGAAACCACCCTGCAGCCACGCCCGGCGCAGGCGCAACGTTTCGAACAACTCTATCAGCGCTACCAGCAGTGGTCGGTCAGCGCTGAACAACACTATCTCCCTTCGGCTGCAAAGGCGGAAAAAGCCCCGCAATCTCAGGCAGCGCTCACCCATTAAGGATACGAAAATGACGATTTTTGATAACTATGAAGTATGGTTCGTTATTGGCAGCCAACATCTGTACGGCCCGGAAGCCCTGCGCCAGGTGACGAAGCATGCCGAACATGTGGTGAACAGCCTGAATGCGGAAGCCAAACTGCCGTGCAAACTGGTCCTTAAGCCGCTGGGCACCACCCCGGACGAGATCACCCATATCTGCCGCGACGCCAACTACGATGACAAATGCGCCGGGTTAGTGGTCTGGTTGCATACCTTCTCGCCGGCAAAAATGTGGATCAACGGCCTGACCATCCTCAACAAGCCGCTGCTGCAGTTCCATACGCAATACAATGCCGCGCTGCCGTGGGACAGCATCGATATGGACTTTATGAACCTGAACCAGACCGCGCACGGCGGCCGCGAGTTCGGTTTCATCGGCGCCCGTATGCGCCAGCAACACAGCGTGGTCACCGGCCACTGGCAGGATAAAGAAGCCCACCAGCGCATCGGCGGCTGGATGCGCCAGGCGGTCTCCAAACAGGATACTCGCCATCTGAAAGTGTGCCGTTTCGGCGATAACATGCGCGAAGTGGCGGTGACCGACGGCGATAAAGTCGCGGCGCAGATCAAGTTTGGCTTCTCAGTGAACACCTGGGCGGTCGGCGATCTGGTGCAGGTGGTCAACAGCATCAGCGACGGCGATATCAGCGCGCTGGTCGATGAATATGAAAGCAGCTACCGTCTGACCCCGGCGGCGCAGGTTCACGGCGAGAAGCGCCAGAACGTGCTGGACGCCGCGCGCATTGAGCTGGGGATGAAACGCTTTCTCGAGCAGGGCGGGTTCCACGCCTTTACCACCACCTTTGAAGATCTCCACGGCCTGAAACAGCTTCCGGGTCTCGCCGTGCAGCGCCTGATGCAGCAGGGCTACGGCTTTGCCGGTGAAGGCGACTGGAAAACCGCCGCTCTGCTTCGCATCATGAAGGTGATGTCAACCGGTCTGCAGGGCGGCACCTCCTTTATGGAGGATTACACCTACCACTTCGACAACGGCAACGATCTGGTGCTCGGTTCGCATATGCTGGAAGTGTGCCCGACGATCGCTACCGCCGAGAAACCGATCCTCGACGTCCAGCCGCTGGGTATCGGCGGCAAAGCGGATCCGGCGCGTTTGATCTTCAATACCCAGACCGGCCCGGCGATTGTCGCCAGCCTGATCGATCTGGGAGATCGCTTCCGTCTACTGGTCAATACCATTGAAACCGTCCCAACGCCGCACGATCTGCCGAAGCTGCCGGTGGCCAACGCTCTGTGGAAAGCGCAGCCGGATCTGCGTACCGCTTCGGAAGCCTGGATCATCGCCGGTGGCGCGCACCATACCGTCTTCAGCCATGCGCTGAACCTCGACGATATGCGCCAGTTCGCCGAGCTGCACAATATCGAGCTGACGGTCATCGACAACGATACCCGTCTGCCGTCCTTCAAGGACGCGCTGCGCTGGAATGAAGTGTATTACGGTTCAAAACGCTAAGAGGCCGTCCCCTCACCCTTTCCCTCTCCCCGTTGGGGAGAGGATACCGTCAGGGCGCCATGCCGCCTTTTTCCCTCTCCCGCCGGGAGAGGGTCGGGGTGAGGGATACCCGACTCGCCTGCTATTCGGAGCACACTATGTTAGAAGATCTTAAACGCCAGGTTCTGGAAGCCAACTTAGCGCTGCCGCAGCATAATCTGGTGACCTTAACCTGGGGCAACGTCAGCGCCGTCGACCGCGACCAGGGCGTTCTGGTTATCAAACCCTCCGGCGTGGATTACCGCGTGATGACCGCCGACGATATGGTGGTGGTCAGTCTGGAGACTGGCGAGGTGGTGGAAGGCAACAAGAAGCCCTCGTCGGATACCCCTACTCATCGCCTGCTGTATCAGGCCTTCCCGACGCTGGGCGGTATTGTGCATACCCATTCGCGCCACGCCACCATCTGGGCGCAGGCCGGGCAATCCATTCCAGCGACCGGCACCACCCACGCTGACTATTTCTATGGCCCGGTTCCCTGCACCCGGTTGATGACCGATGCGGAGATCAACGGCGAATATGAGTGGGAAACCGGCAACGTGATTGTCGAAACTTTCCGTCAGCAGGGAATCGACCCCGCGCAGATGCCCGGCGTGCTGGTGCACTCCCACGGCCCGTTTGCCTGGGGTAAGAATGCCGAAGACGCGGTGCATAACGCCATCGTGCTGGAAGAGATCGCCTATATGGGCATCTTCTGTCGCCAGCTGGCGCCACAGCTGCCGGATATGCAGCAGACGCTGCTAGATAAGCATTATCTGCGTAAGCACGGGGCCAAAGCCTACTACGGCCAATAATCACCCTGCTCGCCACCGTCTGGTAGCCCGGATAAGGCGCAAGCCGCAATCCGGGGCCACCTTAGCGCCGAATACCTGTATAAAATCCCAGCATCCATCATGAAACCAGGCTATAATCAGGCCTGGTTTTTTATCGGCGAGAATACCCGTGACCCAGCCACGAGCAGGTTTTTTACTCACCCGTCACTGGCGGGACACCCCGCAGGGCAGCGAGCTCTCCTTCTGGCTGGCCACCGACGACGGCCCGCTGCAGGTCACGCTGCCGCCGCAGGAGTCCGTTGCCTTTATCCCCGAAGCGCAGCAGGCGCAGGCTGAACAGCTGCTGCAGGGGGAGAAAGGCTTCCGCTTCGCTCCACTGACCCTGAGAGATTTCCACCGGCAGCCGGTTGTCGGCCTTTACTGTCGCGCCCATCGTCAATTGATGCGTCTGGAGAAGATGCTCCGCGACAGCGGCGTCACCGTCTACGAGGGTGATATCCGTCCGCCGGAGCGCTACCTGATGGAGCGCTTTATTACCGCCCCGGTGTGGGTGGAAGGCGAAACGCGCGGCTCGCAGCTGGTCAACGCGCGCATGAAACCGAACCCTGACTATCGCCCGCCGCTGAAATGGGTGTCGCTGGATATCGAAACCAGCCGCCACGGCGAGCTGTACTGCATCGGTCTGGAAGGCTGCGGCCAGCGGGTGGTCTACATGCTGGGCCCCGAACCGGAAACGCCGCCAGACGTCGACTTCGAGCTGGTCTTCATCGCCAGCCGTCCCCTGCTGCTGGAAAAGCTCAACGCCTGGTTTGCCGAACACGACCCTGACGTGCTGATCGGCTGGAACGTGGTGCAGTTCGATCTGCGGGTCCTGCAAAAGCACGCCGAGCGCTATCGTATCCCGCTGCGTCTCGGCCGCGGCAACAGCGAGCTGGAGTGGCGTGAGCACGGTTTTAAGAACGGCGTCTTTTTCGCCCAGGCCAACGGGCGGCTAATTATCGACGGCATCGACGCGCTAAAATCCGCGTTCTGGAACTTCTCCTCCTTTTCACTGGAGGCCGTGGCCCGCGAACTGCTGGGTGAAGGTAAAGCCATTGACAACCCGTGGGATCGGATGGACGAGATCGATCGCCGCTTCCATGAAGACAAACCGGCGCTGGCGATCTATAACCTGCAGGATTGCGAGCTGGTCACGCGGATCTTCCACAAAACGGAGATCATGCCGTTTCTGCTCGAACGGGCGACGGTTAACGGTCTGCCCGCCGATCGCCACGGCGGATCGGTGGCCGCCTTCAGCCATCTCTATTTCCCACGTATGCACCGCCTGGGCTACGTGGCGCCGAACCTCGGCGACGTCCCCCCGCAGGCCAGCCCCGGCGGCTACGTGATGGACTCCCGCCCCGGTCTGTATGACTCGGTGCTGGTGCTGGACTATAAAAGCCTGTATCCGTCGATTATTCGTACCTTTCTAATCGATCCGGTCGGCCTGGTGGAAGGCCTGGCGCAGCCCGATGATCAGCACAGCATCGAGGGCTTCCTCGGCGCCCGCTTTTCACGCGACAAACACTGCCTGCCCGGCATTGTCAGCCAGATCTGGCACGGCCGCGATGAAGCCAAACGCCAGCATAATAAGCCGCTCTCCCAGGCGCTGAAGATTATCATGAACGCCTTCTACGGCGTGCTGGGCACCAGCGCCTGCCGCTTCTTCGACCCGCGTCTCGCCTCGTCGATTACCATGCGCGGTCACGCGATCATGCGCCAGACCAAAGCGCTAATTGAAGCCAAAGGCTACGACGTTATCTACGGCGATACCGATTCCACCTTCGTCTGGCTGAAACGCCCGCATAGCGAAGCACAGGCAGCGGAGATCGGCCGCGAGCTGGTCAGCGACGTCAATGCCTGGTGGGCGCAGGAGCTTGGTAAAAGCCAGCTGACCAGCGCCCTGGAGCTGGAGTATGAAACCCACTTCTGCCGCTTTTTAATGCCGACGATCCGCGGCGCCGATACCGGCAGCAAGAAGCGCTATGCCGGGATGATTCAGGAGGGCGATGCCCAGCGCATGGTGTTCAAGGGGCTGGAGACGGTACGCACCGACTGGACGCCGCTAGCCCAGCAGTTTCAACAGGAGTTATACCTGCGCATCTTCCGCAACCAGCCGTATCAGGATTATGTGCGGGAGACTATCGCCAGGCTGATGAATGGCGAACTCGACAAGCAGCTGGTTTATCGCAAGCGCCTGCGCCGACCGCTGGCCGAGTATCAACGTAAAGTGCCGCCGCACGTGCGCGCCGCGAGGCTGGCGGATGAACACAACGTGAAGCTTGGGCGGGCGCAGCAGTATCAGCAGCGCGGCACCATCAAATACGTCTGGACCACCAGCGGCCCGGAGCCGGTGGATTACCAGCAGTCGCCGCTCGATTACGATCACTATTTAACAAAGCAGTTGCAGCCGGTGGCGGAAGGGATCCTGCCCTTCGTCAACGATGACTTTGCTACAATAGTGACAGGACAGCTGGGGCTATTTTAATTTTTTCTCACTCATTCCGCAGGCACAAAAGCCGAAAAATGAAGGGTGCGGAGGAGGTGACGAACGTTCCTCCATCCAGTAATATAGCGCCCTTTCCATTCCTGGCCCCAATTTTGACGCATCTCCGATTATTCATGGAGATGATCAACTATTGCCTGCAATTAAAGAACAAAGAGCCGAACACATATGCCTTTTACACTTGGTCAACGCTGGATTAGCGACACAGAGAGCGAACTAGGATTAGGGACGGTGGTAGCGCTGGATGCGCGCATGGTCACTCTCCTTTTCCCCGCCATCGGCGAAAACCGTCTGTACTCTCGCAACGATTCCCCGATCACCCGCGTGATGTTTAACCCGGGCGACACCATTACCAGCCATGAAGGCTGGCAGCTCCACGTTGACAAAGTGAATGAAGAGAACGGGCTGCTGTCCTACACCGGCACTCGCCTGGACACCCAGGAAGCGAACGTGACTCTGCGTGAAGTGCTGCTCGACAGCAAACTGGTGTTCAGCAAGCCGCAGGACCGCCTGTTTGCCGGTCAAATTGACCGTATGGACCGCTTTGCCCTGCGCTACCGTGCGCGTAAGTTCCAGAGCGAGCAGTACCGCATGCCGTGGAGCGGCCTGCGCGGCCAGCGCACCAGCCTGATCCCGCATCAGCTGAACATCGCCCACGACGTGGGCCGTCGTCACGCGCCGCGCGTCCTGCTGGCCGATGAAGTGGGCTTAGGTAAAACCATCGAAGCCGGGATGATCCTCCACCAGCAGCTGCTCTCCGGCGCCGCCGAGCGCGTGCTGATTGTGGTCCCGGAAACCCTCCAGCACCAGTGGCTGGTGGAAATGCTGCGCCGTTTCAACCTGCGTTTCTCACTGTTCGACGACGAACGTTACGCCGAAGCGCAGCACGATGCCTACAACCCGTTCGAAACCGAACAGCTGGTGATCTGCTCTTTAGACTTCGTGCGCCGCAGCAAACAGCGCCTGGAGCATCTGTGCGACGCCGAATGGGACCTGATGGTGGTCGACGAAGCGCACCACCTGGTGTGGAGCGAAGAGGCGCCGAGCCGTGAATATCAGGCCATTGAACAGCTGGCCGAGCGCGTGCCGGGCATCCTGCTGCTGACCGCGACGCCGGAACAGTTGGGGATGGAGAGCCACTTTGCGCGCCTGCGTCTGCTGGATCCAAACCGCTTCCACGATTTTGCCCAGTTTGTTGAAGAACAACAAAACTACCGCCCGGTCGCCGATGCCGTCGCCCTGCTGCTGGCGGGCAACACGCTGAGCGATAGCGAACTCAATACCCTTGGCGATCTGATCGGCGAGCAGGATATCGAGCCGCTGCTGCAGGCTGCCAACAGCGACCGCGAAGACGCTCAGGCCGCGCGCCAGGAGCTGGTCTCGATGCTGATGGACCGCCACGGCACCAGCCGCGTGCTGTTCCGAAACACCCGTAACGGCGTGAAAGGCTTCCCGAAGCGCGAGCTGCACACCATTCGTCTGCCGCTGCCGACCCAGTACCAGACGGCCATCAAGGTCTCTGGCATCATGGGCGCCCGCAAAACCGCGGAAGAGCGCGCGCGCGACATGCTCTATCCGGAGCAGATCTATCAGGAATTTGAAGGCGATACCGGCACCTGGTGGAACTTCGACCCGCGCGTCGAGTGGCTGATGGGCTATCTGACCAGCCATCGCTCGCAGAAGGTCCTGGTGATTTGCGCCAAAGCCGCCACCGCGCTACAGCTGGAGCAGGTGCTGCGCGAGCGCGAAGGCATCCGCGCCGCGGTGTTCCATGAAGGGATGTCGATTATCGAACGCGACCGCGCCGCGGCGTGGTTTGCCGAAGAAGACACCGGCGCGCAGGTGTTGCTGTGCTCCGAAATCGGCTCCGAAGGACGTAACTTCCAGTTCGCCAGCAACCTGGTGATGTTCGACCTGCCATTTAACCCGGATCTGCTGGAGCAGCGTATCGGCCGTCTCGACCGTATCGGTCAGGCGCACGATATCCAGATCCACGTTCCATACCTGGAAAAGACCGCGCAGTCGGTGCTGGTGCGCTGGTATCACGAAGGGCTCGATGCCTTCGAACATACCTGCCCGACCGGCCGCACCGTCTACGACAGCGTCCATGATGAACTGATCAACTATCTTGCAGCGCCAGAATCCACCGACGGCTTTGACGATCTGATCAAATCCTGCCGCCAACAGCATGACGCCCTGAAGGCGCAGCTGGAGCAGGGCCGCGACCGTCTGCTGGAGATCCACTCCAACGGCGGCGAGAAAGCGCAGGCGCTGGCGGAGAGCATCGAAGAGCAGGATGACGACACCAGTCTGATCGCCTTCTCGATGAACCTGTTCGATATCGTCGGCATCAACCAGGACGACCGCGGTGAAAACCTGATCGTCCTCACCCCGTCCGACCATATGCTGGTCCCGGATTTCCCGGGCCTGCCGGAAGACGGCTGCACCATCACCTTCGAGCGTGACGTGGCGCTGTCGCGTGAAGATGCGCAGTTCATCACCTGGGAACATCCGCTGATCCGCAACGGTCTGGATCTGATCCTCTCCGGCGATACCGGCAGCAGCACCATTTCCCTGCTGAAGAATAAGGCGCTGCCGGTCGGCACCCTGCTGCTGGAGCTGATCTACGTCGTCGAAGCGCAGGCGCCGAAGCAGCTGCAGCTTAACCGCTTCCTGCCGGCGACCCCGGTTCGCCTGCTGCTGGATAAAAACGGCAACAACCTCGCCGGCCAGGTGGAATTTGAAAGCTTCAACCGCCAGCTGAGCGCGGTCAACCGCCACACCGGCAGCAAACTGGTCAACGCGGTGCAGCAGGACGTTCACGCCATTCTGCAACAGGGCGAAGCGCAGATCGCCAAAGCGGCGCAGGGGCTGATCGACGCAGCGCGTAACGAAGCCGATGAAAAGCTGACGGCGGAGCTGTCGCGTCTGGAAGCGCTGAAGGCGGTGAACCCGAACATCCGTGACGACGAACTGGCGGCGATCGAAAGCAACCGTCAGCAGGTGATGGATGCGCTGGCGCAGGCCGGATGGCGTCTGGACGCGCTGCGTCTGATCGTCGTCACCCACCAGTAACGGAACGCGAACATGGCGATGGAAAACTACAATCCGCCGCAGGATCCCTGGCTGGTGATCCTGTATCAGGATGAGCACATCATGGTGGTCAACAAGCCGAACGGCTTGTTGTCCGTACCCGGTCGTCTTGAGGAGCATAAAGACAGCGTGATGACGCGCATTCAGCGCGACTTCCCGCAGGCCGAATCGGTGCATCGCCTTGATATGGCCACCAGCGGCGTGATTGTGGTGGCACTGAATAAAGCCGCGGAGCGTGAGCTGAAACGTCAGTTCCGCGAGCGCGAGCCGAAAAAACAGTACGTCGCCCGCGTCTGGGGCCATCCGCAGCCGGCGGAAGGTCTGGTGGATTTACCGCTGATTTGCGACTGGCCGAACCGGCCAAAGCAGAAGGTGTGCTACGAAACCGGCAAAGCGGCGCAAACCGAGTATGAGGTGCTGGAGTACGCGGAGGACAACACCGCCCGCGTGCGCCTGAAGCCGATTACCGGGCGCTCGCATCAGCTGCGCGTGCATATGCTGGCGCTGGGGCATCCGATCCTTGGCGACCGCTTTTACGCCACGCCGGAGGCGCTGGCGATGGCCCCGCGTCTGCTGCTGCACGCCGAGACGCTCACCATCACCCACCCTGCCTACGGCAACGCGATGACCTTTCGCGCGCCGGTCGACTTTTAGGATGTCCCCGGTAGCGCCTTGCCGCCGGGGAATACTGACCCGTTAGTCGCGGGCAAACCACGCATCAATCATCTGCTCAACGCGCGCCACGACGAGATCGGTGTCGTGGCGACGGCTGCGCGCGCAGGCGTGCGCCGGCTCATCACACAGCAGACAGCGGCGCTGCGACTCACCCAGCGACTGACGTCCCACCTGCCCGTTCTGTGGGCAGATCACATCGATATCCCACAGGCGTCCCAGCGGATGGCTCTGCTCCAGCGTGCTGCACATCGCTTTGATTTCGCTGGCCGGGTGCGCCACGCACCACAGCGCTTCGGGCCCGGTCGGCAACCACAGCACCTGACGATCCAGCGCTTGCCAGCGGTGCTTCCACAGCAGCTGGTCGCAGGCCTGGAGGGCAACGCCCATCATGTTGCGATAGCGAATGCTGTCTTTCACCGCCCCCGGGGTCACCAGGGTCAGGGAAATAACAGGCTGCTGATAATGGGCCAGCCAGTCAGCCTGGCGGGCTGCACGCTGCTCTTTCGCCGCCAGCAATGCATCGATGCTGACGCCCGCCTGGGCGGGAGTATCCACTGACATTAATTCCTCTCCTACATATGATAAATGCGACAGCGCCTGGGCTGTCATGATGATGGATGCGATAGCCGATCGCGCGCTGATTGTAACGCTAAATGCGGAGCATTTAGGATACAGAACGCAGATATTTTCTGCGTTCTGTAGCGGAAAATGGCAGATTTATCGCTTAGCGCAGCGTTTAATCACGCCAGATAGTGGCTGAGGAACAGCAGTCCCAGCGAGACATTTATCGCCCCGCCGATGCGGGTAGCGATCTGCGCGAACGGCATCAGGCTCATGCGGTTACCGGCGGTCAGGATCGCCACATCGCCGGTGCCGCCCTGCCCGCTCTGGCAGCAGGAGACAATCGCCACATCGATCGGGTGCATCCCTATTTTTTTACCCACAAAGAACCCGGTCGCCACCAGCGCCGAGACGGTACTGACGATCACCAGAAGGTTGGTCAGCGTGAAGGCGTTTACCAGTTCCTGCCACGGGGTGATCGCCACGCCGACGGCAAAGAGGATCGGGTAAGTCACCGCGGTGCGGAAGAATTTATACACCATCTGCGATCCCTCCTGCAGGCGTGGAGAAACCACGTTAGCCAGCTTTAACAGCACCGCGAGGAACAGCATGCCCACCGGCGCCGGCAGGCCAATCAGTTTGTGGCCAAGCATCCCCATCATATACAGCAGCACCGCCAGCAGCGCGCCGGAGGCCAGGGTCCCGACGTCGGTTTTGCCGCTCACGCCTTCGCTCTCGCCGAGGCTACGGGTTTCATTGCTGCGGTTCGGCATCAGTTGCCCTTCACCGGTGAGATGCGGGGAGCGCTTGCCGAGCTGGTTGAGGCAGCCGGAGATAACGATCGCCGTCAGACTGCCGAGCATCACCATCGGCAATATCCGGCCCAGCGCCACGCCCTGCTCCATATGCATCAGCGCGGCGTAACCCATTGACAGCGGGATCGCCCCTTCCCCCACGCCACCGGCCATGATCGGCAGCACGATAAAGAAGAACACCTGGAACGGCTCCATGCCCAGCAGCGTGCCGACGCCGATGCCCACCAGCATGCCAACCACTTCGCCACACAGCATCGGGAAGAAGATCTTCAGAAAGCCCTGAATCAGCGTGGTGCGGTTCATACTCATGATGCTGCCGACGATGATGCAGCAGATGTAGAGATAGAGGATATTGGTGGATTTATAGAATTTGGTGGTGGATTCCACGACCACATCCGGCAGCAGACCGTAGTGGACCAGCGCGGAAGGAATAAAAGTGGCGCAGATCGCCGCCGCGCCGAGTTTTCCCAGCACCGGCAGGCGCTTACCAAACTCGCCGCAGGCGAAGCCAAAGAAAGCCAGGGTGGCCACCATCACCACGATATCGCTCGGCAGTTTACCGCCAAGGCAGTCGAGGGCAATCAGCCCCCCGGCCAGCAAAAATAGCGGCAGCGGGACGATCCCTACCTTCCAGTTATCCATGATGTGCCACCAGCGCTGCTTCAGCGTGGTTTTCGGCGTATTGATCGGTTCAAGGGTTGCAGAGAATGCATTGTCTGTGGTGCTCATAAATTCAGCCCTGTCGTTATTATTCATTTTCAGCGTAAAGGGACAGCGGCGTCGTTAATGTGAAGCTCCCCAGATTAAAAAAGAAGTTTTAATGGTCACTATGGTTTTTATGGTTTCTATTCACGGAACCGCTAAGGGGTGATATATCTCTGATTTATTATTGTGGTTTTTATGGTTTTTATTCTCCCTGACGCGTTATTTCCACTGAGTCCCCCGCCGACAGCCAGCGCCTGCGCAGGCGATCACAACTTCTTCTTAACATTTACGTCACGTGACAGAAAAATGATAGAGTGCCGGTATGGTGAATACGCAGTACGGGACCTATGAAGCTCTCTTTTCAATATAAGCTGTTTATTTCGCTGGTCGCCTTTTTCTCGGTCCTCTTTATAGCGCTGGGCATTTATTATTATTTTGACGCCAGCCGCCAGCTGTATCAGGAGATGAGTGGCCGGGCCAAAATTCAGGCTGAAGAGATAGCCCTGATGCCAAATTTGCGTCAGCAGGTCAGCCAGCACGATCCGCAGGCGATCCGGGCGTTTATGCAGCAAATCGCCGCCCATAGCGACGCCAGTTTTATCGTCATCGGCGATCGGCAGGGCGTGCATCTGTTTCACTCCGTCCATCCGGAGTGGGTTGGTACGCGGCTGGTCGGCGGCGACAATCAGGCGGTGCTGGAGGGGCACTCCATCACCACCATTCGCAAAGGCGGCCTCGGCGTCTCACTGCGCAGCAAAACGCCCATCGTCGATGACGAGGGGCAGGTGATCGGCATTGTCTCCGTTGGCTACCTCACCAGCTATCTCGACAGCATCACGCTGACCAAAGTGATCAATATTTTTATCGCCGCCATCCTGCTGCTCATCGCCCTGTTTATCTTCTCCTGGTACTTTACCCGCAGCATCAAGAAGCAGATTTTTTCGCTCGAGCCGCGGGAGATAGGCCTGCTGGTACGTCAGCAAAAGGCAATGATGGAGTCGATCTTTGAAGGGGTGATCGTCATCGATCACCAGCGGCGCATTGAGGTGATTAACCATGCCGCCCGCAGCCTGCTGGGGCTCAGCCAGCCTGCCCGTCAGCTGCGCGGCCAGTCAATCGACAGCGTCATTTCGCCGCAGCCGTTTTTCGCCAGCGGCGACATGCTCGAGCGTGACACTCATGACGAGCTGTGCCGCTTCAACCAGCTGACCGTGCTCGCCAGCCGGGTGCGCATTATGCTGGAGAATACGCTGCAGGGCTGGGTGATCACCTTCCGCGACCGCAACGAAATCAATGCCCTCACCGCCCAGCTCAGCCAGGTGAAGCCTATGTCGACAACCTGCGCATCATGCGCCACGAGCAGCTCAACCGGATGACCACCCTCTCCGGTCTGCTGCATATGGGTCACTATGACGAAGCGATCCGCTATATTCAGGCCCAGTCGGAGCATGCCCAGGAGCTGCTGGACTTCATCTCCTCGCACTTCCACTCGCCGACACTGTGCGGCCTGCTGTTGGGCAAAGCGACCCGCGCCCGCGAAAAAGGCGTGGTCCTGAGCTTCGACCCGGCCTGTCGTATCGATCGTCCGCTGCCGTCGCTAAAGGAATCCGAACTGATCTCCATCATCGGCAACCTGCTGGATAACGCCATCGAAGCCACGCAGCGCGCCGAGCTGCCGCACGAGCCGGTGGAAGTGCTGATTCAGCTCAACGCCCGGGAACTGATCATCGAAGTGGCTGACCGCGGCGTCGGCATTCGTCCCGATATTCGCGACCGCATTTTTGAACGCGGCGTGACCACCAAAACCC
This sequence comes from Klebsiella sp. HMSC25G12, assembly GCF_001807705.1. NCBI lineage: Bacteria > Pseudomonadati > Pseudomonadota > Gammaproteobacteria > Enterobacterales > Enterobacteriaceae > Klebsiella > Klebsiella sp. HMSC25G12. Next base: position 189,686 of record NZ_KV789891.1, read on the forward strand.
GTGGCGATCACGGCATTGGTTTGTATCTTATTGAACATTATGTCACTCAGGCGGGCGGCACCATCGAAGTCGCCGACAACGCGCCGCGGGGAACCATCTTCACCCTGTTTATCCCGGCCGACGCCCCCGCCTGTCCGCAAACGGAGGCCCACAATGCATCATGACCTGGTCGATGTGCTGATCATTGAAGATGAGAGTGAGCTGGCGCGCCTGCACGCCGAGCTTGTGCAAAAACACCCGCGACTGCGGCTGGCAGGCATGGCGGCCTCCCTCGCTCAGGCGCGGCAGTTGCTCCACGCCAGTCCGCCGCAGCTGGTGCTGCTGGATAACTATTTACCGGACGGCAAAGGCGTCACGCTGATGACCGACCCGGTGCTGGCAACCACCCATTGCTCAGTGATCTTTATCACCGCCGCCAGCGATATGGAAACCTGCAGCCTGGCCATCCGCAACGGCGCCTTCGACTATATCCTTAAGCCCGTCTCCTGGAAGCGGCTGAGCCAGTCGCTTGAGCGCTTTATCCAGTTTTACGATCAGCAGCGGGAATGGAAAATCGTCGATCAGCAGAACGTCGATTCTCTCTACCAACTGCAGGCGAAGAACTTCCGCGTGGATAGCGGCAGTAAGGGCATTGAAGAGAAGACGCTGGCGCTGGTGCAGGGATTGTTTAGCGGCCGGGAAGCACACTGTTTTTCCGTCGATGAGGTGGTCAGCGCCGCCGGGCTCAGCAAAACCACCGCCCGGCGCTATCTGGAACACGGTGTCGAGACCGGCTTTCTGGAAGTGGAGATGCTGTATGGAAAAATCGGCCATCCGCGGCGGCTGTACCGACGCGCACAGCCTAAAAACTAAAACCCCTCGCCGGACGGGAGGGGCGGGAAAACTCAGAAGCCGCGCTGCTCTTTGATCAGCTCCCAGGCCTTCTGGATCTCCTGAGCTTTCTGTTTGGCCATCTCCATCATCTCCGGCGGCAGCCCTTTCGCCACTAGCTTGTCCGGATGATGTTCGTTCATCAGCTTACGATAGGCGCGCTTCACCGTCGCCGCGTCATCGGTCGGTTTCACCCCCAGCACATTGCAGGCATCTTCGAGGGTTGGCCCGCGCTGCGCCTGCTGCCAGCCGGCATTGCCGCCGTGCTGACCATACGATTGCTGCTGCGAACCGCCGCCAAACTGGGCGCCGCCCTGCATCATCCGCAGGAATTGATCGAACTGGGCGCGGGAGATGCCAAGCTCGTCAGCGATGACGAACAGCACTTCACGTTCGTTGGGGTGCAATTCGCCGTCAGCGAACGCCGCCTGCAGCTGAATTTCCAGAAACATCCGAATCAGATCGAAGCGCCCAAAGCAGACGCTGCGCAGCTGACGCATCTTCTCGCGCAGCGGATAGTTGTCGGCCTTGCCGTCGCGAAACGCCTGCTGCGCCGCCGTACGCGATGCGCCGTGCAGGTTCATGCGATCCATCAGCACATTGGCGACATGAATATCAGCTTCGGTGACGCGACCCTTGGATTTGGTCAGATGCCCCATCACTTCAAAGGTGGTGGAAAAGAAGAGCGACTGGCGTTCCTGTTGATTGGCGAAGAGATTCAACCGGCGACTGCGCGCCCGGTCAAACATATGGCCCACCAGGAAGCCGAGCACGACACCCCAAAACCCACCGCCCATCAGCAAAGCCACTGCCACGCCAATCACTTTACCCAAATACTGCATAGACTCCCCAACTGTTTATCGCCGTTAAGCTCGAATATGACCGCACGTTACCCGGCACTCGCGCCTCGGTCAATTGTGGGACATAGCCTATAATTTGCTTTATCATACTCGTCATTCAACAGGGTGCCTAACGCTCGGGCTCGAAACGGGCAGGATTAACACTAGCGTGATAATGTTGAGTAAGTTAGGCTCTGACCGTTTGCAAGCCGCTGCCACAAGATGATGGAACAATAAATACAACGTATGAAAAAACGTATTCCCAGCCTCCTGGCTACGATGATTGCCAGCGCCTTGTATAGCCAACAAGGCCTCGCTGCCGATCTCGCAACGCAATGTATGCTTGGCGTGCCAAGCTTTGATCGTCCGCTCGTGGAAGGGCGGCCTGGCGATCTGCCGGTGACGATTAACGCCGATCATGCGAAGGGCAACTACCCGGATAATGCCGTCTTCACCGGCAACGTCGATATTAACCAGGGGAACAGCCGCCTGCGTGCCGACGAAGTGCAGCTGCATCAGCAGCAGGCCGCGGGCCAGGCGCAACCGGTGCGAACGGTGGATGCGCTGGGCAACGTCCATTACGACGATAACCAGGTGATCCTCAAAGGGCCTAAAGCCTGGTCAAACCTGAACACCAAAGATACCAACGTCTGGCAGGGCGATTATCAAATGGTCGGACGCCAGGGACGCGGCACGGCGGACCTGATGAAACAGCGCGGCGAAAACCGCTATACCATTCTGGAAAACGGCAGCTTTACCTCCTGTCTGCCGGGCTCCGACACCTGGAGCGTCGTGGGCAGCGAAGTCATCCACGACCGTGAAGAGCAGGTTGCCGAGATCTGGAACGCCCGCTTTAAGCTGGGCTCAGTACCGATTTTCTACAGCCCTTACCTGCAGTTGCCGGTGGGCGACAAACGTCGTTCCGGTTTCCTGATCCCGAACGCCAAATACAGTACCAAAAACGGTGTGGAATTCTCCCTGCCGTACTACTGGAACATTGCGCCGAACTTCGATGCCACTATCACCCCGCACTATATGAACAAACGCGGCGGCGTGATGTGGGAAAACGAATTCCGCTACCTGACCCAGCTCGGCAGCGGCTTAACTGAATTCGACTACCTGCCGTCGGATAAAGTCTACGAAGACGATCATTCGAGCGACAGCAACAGCCGCCGCTGGCTGTTCTACTGGAACCACTCCGGGGTTATCGATCAGGTATGGCGTCTGAACGCTGACTACACCAAGGTCAGCGATCCTGACTACTTCAACGATTTCAGCTCGAAATATGGTTCCAGTACCGACGGCTATGCGACGCAGAAATTCAGCGCCGGTTACGTCAATCAGAACTTTGACGCGACGGTATCGACCAAGCAGTTCCAGGTCTTTGACCGGGAATCGAGCAACTCCTACTCGGCTGAGCCGCAGCTCGACATCAACTACTACCAGAACGATGTCGGCCCGTTCGATACCCATCTGTACGGTCAGGTCGCCCATTTTGTTAACTCGAATAACAACATGCCGGAAGCGACCCGCGTTCACCTCGAACCGACGATCAACCTGCCGCTGTCCAACGCCTGGGGCAGTCTGAATACTGAAGCCAAGCTGCTGGCGACCCACTACCAGCAGAGCAACCTCGATAAGTACAACGCCGCCAACGGCACTGACTACAAAGAGTCTGTCAGCCGCGTAATGCCGCAGTTTAAAATCGACGGTAAAATGGTCTTTGAACGCGACCTGCAGGAGGGATTCACCCAAACGCTGGAACCGCGCATGCAGTATCTGTACGTGCCGTACCGCGATCAGAGTGAAATCGGTAGCTACGACTCCACGCTATTGCAGTCGGACTACACCGGCCTGTTCCGCGACCGTACCTATAGCGGTCTGGACCGCATCGCGTCAGCCAACCAGGTCACTACCGGCATCACCTCTCGCGTGTATGATGCCGCCGCCGTGGAACGTTTTAATATTTCCGTTGGTCAAATCTACTATTTCACCGAGTCACGCACCGGTGATGACAACATCAACTGGGAGAACAACGACACCACGGGTTCACTGGTATGGGCCGGCGATACCTACTGGCGCATCGCCGATGACTGGGGTTTACGCGGAGGGATCCAGTACGACACCCGTCTGGATAACGTCGCCACCGGTAACGGCACCATTGAATACCGTCGCGATGAAAACCGCTTAGTCCAGCTTAACTATCGTTACGCCAGCCCGGAATATATTCAGGCTACACTGCCTTCATATTCCACGGCGGCACAATATAAACAGGGTATTTCGCAGGTGGGGATGACCGCCAGTTGGCCGATCGTCGATCGCTGGTCCGTGGTCGGGGCATACTACTTCGATACCAATACCCGGAAAGCAGCAAACCAGATGTTGGGTGTTCAGTATAACTCCTGCTGCTACGCCATCCGTCTTGGCTACGAACGTAAAGTCAACGGCTGGGATAGCAACAACAACGGCGGCGAGAGCAAATACGACAACACCTTCGGAATCAATATTGAATTGCGCGGTCTGAGCTCTAACTACGGCCTCGGCACCCAGCAGATGCTGCGTTCGAACATTTTACCGTACCAGAGCTCCCTGTGATGCGGCTGGTTTACAACATCGTCCGCATTTGCGGTTAATTGAAATGGAAAAAGTATGAAGAACTGGAAAACGCTGCTTCTCGGTATCGCCATGATCGCGAATACCAGTTTCGCTGCCCCTCAGGTGGTCGATAAAGTAGCGGCCGTCGTCAATAATGGCGTCGTGCTGGAAAGCGACGTCGATGGTTTGATGCAATCAGTTAAGCTCAATGCGGGTCAGGCTGGCCAACAGCTGCCGGATGACGCGACACTGCGCCATCAAATCCTCGAAAGACTGATCATGGACCAGATCGTATTGCAGTTGGGGCAGAAGATGGGCGTGAAGGTCTCTGACGACCAGCTCGATCAGGCCATCGCCAACATCGCCAAACAAAACAACATGACCATGGATCAGATGCGCAGCCGTCTGGCCTATGAAGGCATCAACTACAACACCTACCGTAGCCAGATCCGCAAAGAGATGCTGATTTCGGAAGTGCGTAACAATGAAGTGCGTCGCCGTATCACCGTGCTGCCGCAGGAAGTCGAAGCGCTGGCAAAACAGATTGGCGACCAGAACGATGCCAGCACCGAGCTTAACCTGAGCCACATCCTGATCCCGCTGGCGGAAAACCCGACCGCGGATGAAGTTGCCGCAGCTCAGGAGCAAGCAAATGCCATCGTTGAACAAGCGCGCAACGGCGCTAACTTCGGTAAACTGGCCATCACCTACTCCGCTGACCAACAGGCGCTGAAGGGAGGCCAGATGGGCTGGGGTCGTATCCAGGAGCTGCCTGGTATTTTCGCCCAGGCGTTAAGCACCGCCAAAAAAGGGGATATCGTCGGCCCGATCCGCTCTGGCGTCGGCTTCCACATTCTGAAAGTCAACGACCTGCGCGGCGGGACTCAGAACATCTCCGTCACCGAAGTGCATGCCCGTCATATTCTGCTTAAGCCGTCGCCGATCATGAATGATGCCCAGGCCCAGGCCAAGCTGGAACAGATCGCGGCTGACATTAAGAGCGGGAAAACCACCTTCGCCAAAGCGGCGAAAGCGTTCTCTGAAGATCCGGGTTCAGCAAACCAGGGCGGTGATTTAGGTTGGGCGACGCCGGACATCTTCGATCCGGCATTCCGCGATGCGCTGATGCGTCTGAACAAAGGGCAGACCAGCGGACCGGTGCACTCCTCCTTCGGCTGGCATCTGATCGAACTGCTGGATAGCCGTCAGGTCGACAGAACCGACGCCGCGCAGAAAGATCGTGCATACCGCATGCTGATGAACCGCAAATTCTCTGAAGAAGCGGCAACCTGGATGCAGGAACAGCGCGCCAGTGCGTATGTTAAAATTCTGAGCAACTAATATCGATGCCTGAAACCCGTAAAGTTGTCATCACTCCCGGCGAACCCGCCGGGATTGGCCCTGACCTGGTCGTGCAGCTTGCCCAGCGCGACTGGCCAGTTGAGCTGGTGATCTGCGCCGACGGCGCCTTGTTAACTGACCGAGCCCAGCGGCTCGGTCTTCCTTTATCTCTCCTCCCATACGATCCTGCGCAACCGCCCGTTCCGCAGCGCGCCGGTACGCTGACGCTGCTTAATGTACCGCTGAACGTCCCGGCGGAACCCGGCGTGCTGAACGAGCGAAACGGCGCCTATGTCGTGGATACGCTGGCGCGCGCCTGCGACGGCTGCCTTAGCGGCGAATTTGCGGCGTTAGTGACCGGCCCGGTGCACAAAGGCAACATCAACGACGCCGGCATCGCCTTCACCGGTCATACCGAGTTCTTCGAAGAGCGCGCGAAGGCCAGCAAAGTGGTGATGATGCTGGCGACCGAGGAGCTGCGGGTGGCGCTGGTGACGACCCATCTGCCGTTGAAAGCCATCAGCGAAGCGATAACGCCCGAGCTGCTGCGCGAGATCATCACCATTCTCGATCACGACCTGCGCACGAAATTTGGCATTGCCCAGCCGCATGTGCTGGTTTGCGGGCTTAACCCGCACGCTGGCGAAGGCGGCCATATGGGAACAGAAGAGATAGACACCATCATTCCGGTGCTGGAAGAGATGCGTGCTAAGGGGATGAACCTCAGCGGTCCGCTGCCGGCAGACACCCTCTTTCAGCCCAAATACCTTGACCATGCCGATGCGGTACTCGCGATGTACCACGATCAGGGCCTGCCCGTGCTAAAATACCAGGGCTTTGGCCGTGGCGTGAACATTACGCTCGGTTTACCTTTTATTCGTACCTCCGTCGACCACGGCACCGCACTGGAATTAGCGGGTCAGGGAAAAGCGGACGTCGGCAGTTTTATCACGGCGCTTAATCTCGCCATCAAAATGATTGTTAATACCCAATGAATAATCGAGTCCATCAGGGCCATTTAGCCCGTAAACGCTTCGGGCAGAACTTCCTCAACGATCAGTTTGTGATCGACAGCATCGTCTCGGCGATTAATCCGCAGAAAGGCCAGGCGATGGTTGAAATCGGCCCGGGTCTCGCCGCGCTGACCGAACCGGTCGGCGAACGTCTTGACCAGCTGACCGTTATCGAACTGGACCGCGATCTGGCGGCTCGCCTGCAGACGCACCCGTTCCTCGGACCGAAGCTGACCATCTATCAGCAGGATGCGATGACCATGAACTTCGGCGAACTGGCGGAGAAAATGGGCCAGCCGCTGCGCGTCTTCGGCAACCTGCCGTACAATATCTCGACGCCGCTAATGTTCCATCTGTTCAGCTATACTGATGCCATTGCCGATATGCACTTTATGCTGCAGAAAGAAGTGGTCAATCGTCTGGTTGCCGGGCCGAACAGTAAGGCGTATGGTCGGTTAAGCGTGATGGCGCAATATTATTGCCAGGTGATCCCGGTACTCGAAGTGCCGCCGAGCGCGTTTACCCCGCCGCCTAAGGTCGACTCCGCGGTGGTTCGCCTGGTGCCGCACCGCACCATGCCGTATCCGGTAAAAGAGGTCCGGGTACTGAGCCGCATCACCACCGAAGCCTTCAACCAGCGCCGTAAGACCATCCGCAATAGTCTCGGCAATCTGTTTAGCGTTGAAGTGTTGACCGAGCTGGGCGTCGACCCGGCAGTGCGTGCGGAAAATATTTCTGTAGAGCAGTACTGTAAGATGGCCAACTGGTTATCCAACAATCTGCCTTCGAAGGAGAGCTAACCATGATTAATTCGCCTCGTGTTTGCGTTCAGGTGCAAAGCGTCTATATCGAATCGCAGTCTTCTCCGGAAGAAGAGCGTTACGTCTTCGCTTATACCGTCACCATTCGCAATCTGGGGCGGAGTCAGGTTCAGCTGCTTGGCCGCTACTGGCTCATCACTAACGGCCACGGTCGTGAGACTGAAGTTCAGGGTGAAGGGGTGGTCGGCGAGCAACCACATATTCCCGCTGGCGGTGAATATCAATATACCAGCGGCGCGGTCATCGAAACGCCGCTGGGAACCATGCAGGGTCATTATGAGATGATCGATATCGACGGCGCGCCGTTCCGTATCGAGATCCCTGTGTTCCGTCTCGCAGTTCCAACGCTCATTCATTAAAACAATGTCAACATACCTTATTGGCGACGTTCACGGTTGCTACGATGAACTGATCGCATTATTAGCACAGGTTGAATTCGACCCGAGCACCGATACGCTATGGCTGACCGGCGATCTGGTGGCCCGTGGCCCGGGGTCGCTGGAGGTCCTGCGCTATGTCAAATCTCTGGGCGACAGTGTGCGACTGGTGCTGGGCAACCATGATCTCCACCTGCTGGCCGTCTTCGCCGGTATCAGCCGTAACAAGCCGAAGGATCGTCTGAAATCCCTGCTGGAAGCCCCGGATGCCGACGAGCTGCTCAACTGGTTGCGTCGCCAGCCGCTGCTGCAGGTGGATGAAGAGAAAAAGCTGGTGATGGCCCACGCGGGCATCACGCCGCAGTGGGATCTGGAGACCGCCCAGCAGTGCGCGCGCGATGTAGAAGCGGTGCTCTCCAGCGACTCCTACCCTTTCTTCCTCGATGCCATGTATGGCGATATGCCGAATCACTGGAGCAACGAGCTGAGCGGTCTGGCGCGCCTGCGCTTTATCTCTAATGCTTTTACCCGCATGCGCTACTGCTTCCCCAACGGCCAGCTGGATATGTATTCGAAAGAGGCGCCCGAGGACGCCCCGGCGCCGCTGAAGCCGTGGTTTGCCATTCCTGGCCCGGTCAGCAATGCCTACAGCATTGCCTTTGGCCACTGGGCTTCACTGGAGGGACGCGGTACGCCGGAGGGGATTTACGCCCTGGATACGGGCTGCTGCTGGGGCGGGGAACTCACCTGCCTGCGCTGGGAAGATAAGCAGTACTTCACCCAGCCGTCGAACCGCCAGAAAAGCCTCGACGAAGGCGAAGCCGTCGCGTCCTGAGTCTTCCCGGATGGCGGCGCGTTGCGCCTTATCCGGGCTACATTGCCTTGCGATTTGTCGCACCGGGCAAGAACGGCGGGCGCGGAGCCACTTTTGTGTCGGGTGGCGGCTAACGCCTTACCCGACCTACATTTCCTTGCGATTTGTCGCCCGGACAGCGCTCCCGAAAGACGAGGCCCGCGACGGGGAACATGACGAGATACTGAGTGCGCCTTCGTCGCGGAATTCACGCAAAAGAAAACCCCGGTCACGCCAGGCGCGACCGGGGTTTTTTCATTGCTATCCTTCCCGCTTAACGGCGTTCGAGGATCTCAAAGCAGTAGCTGTGGGAGTTCTGCGCGTCAGCGTCATGAAACTCGCTGAACACCGACTCCCACTCGTCCGGGTCGTAATCCGGGAAATGGGTATCGCCTTCCACTTCCGCATCAATGTGGGTCAGATAGAGCTTATGCGCTTTCGGCAGGAACTGCTCATAAACGCGGCCGCCGCCAATCACCATAATCTCTTCCACATCGCCGCAGGCAGCAATCGCTTCCTCCACTGAGGAGACCCACTGCACGCGATCGTCGCTGCCGGGTTTGCTGCTGATCACGATATTTTTACGCCCCGGCAACGGGCGCCCAATGGATTCCCAGGTCAGACGCCCCATCACCACCGGCTTATTTAACGTGTTGCGTTTGAACCAGGCGAGATCGGCAGGCAGGTTCCATGGCATGGCGTTTTCCATACCAATGACGCGATCTACCGCTAACGCCGCAATCAGACTGATCATTCATTCATTCCCGAGTGCAAAAAATTGTCGCCACTATACGGAAAGCGTACTACTTCGTCGACTGGCCGGAAGGTAAAGAATAAGAAAATTTTCTGATTTGCTGGCAAGCCCACGTTCACACCGTGGGCCGCCAGAACCGGTTCTAAACGGAAAACAAAATGTTACTGACGAGCGTCAGGCTGAGGGCTTATTTTCCGGCTCATCGGCAATATCCCCGGTGTGCCTGCCCTCTTCCGTCCCCTGCCAGCCGTGACGCTGCACCAGCGACAGATGATGACGATCTTCGTTGATGATGCCGGTGAGCATATCGCTGGTCCGCTTGAAGACCGCCACCCGCGACGCCGCGTCGTTTTCCGCCATCGCCACCATCTCTTCGACCATCTGCAGGTTGAAGCGACGGAACAGATCGGCCCGCTCGCGGGCTTCATAGGCGCCGAGTCCCAGCGCCTCCAGCGTCATTCGGCCGGACTTCAGCGCCGCCTCGAAGGTTTCACGCTCCGGCGCCTCGACGCCAGCCTGGCGCAGCTTGATGTAATGATCGACATCGCGGGCGCGGGAGATGATCTGCAGATGCGGAAAATGCTCTTTTACCCTTTCCACCAGCTCAAGGCTGACGTGCGGATCGTCTATGGCATTGATCAGTACTTCCGCCTTTTCGGCGCCGGCCGATTCCAGCAGGTCGACCCGGGTGGCATCGCCGTAGAAAACCTTCATATCAAATTTGCGCAAGGTATCAACATGATCCGGGTCGTGATCGAGGATAACCATCTTCACCCCGCTGGAGAGCAACAGTCGCCCGGCAATCTGCCCGAAGCGGCCAAAGCCGGCAACAATCACCCGCGGCTGCTCTTCATCAATCTCGTCAGCATCCCGCGCCTGGCCGCTGGCCGATTTCTCCACACGGGTCAGCAGGACCAGCAAGACCGGCGTTGCCGCCATCGACAGCGCCACCGCCAGGGTCAGCGCCTTAGCCCATTCGCCGTCCAGCACATCCGCCATCCGCGCGGCGCCAAAGACCACAAACGCGAACTCGCTTCCCTGCCCCAGCAGCACCGCAAACCAGCGGCGCTGGGCGCGTGGCACGCCCAGCGGCCTGGCGATAAGCCACAGCATCAGCATTTTTATCGCCAGGAAACCGACCAGCAAAATAACGATACGCAGCGGATGGGTCACGAGAGTGCCGAAGTCAATCGACATGCCGACGCCGATAAAGAACAGCCCCAGCAGCAGCCCTTTAAACGGCTCGATATCGCTCTCCAGCGCATGACGATACTCGGAGCTGGCCAGCAGCACCCCGGCGAGAAACGCCCCCATCGCCATCGACAGCCCGACTTCCTCCAGCAGCAATCCAAAGCCGAAGACCAGGAACAGCGCCACGGCGCTGAACACTTCGCGCAGGCCGGAACGGGCGACAAAGCGCAGCAGCGGACGGGTCAGATAGCGCCCCAGGGCCACCACCAGCGCCAGCGCCGCGGCCACCTTCAGCGCGGAGAGGGCAAACGCCACCAGCGAGGTGGCGCCGCCGCTGGCCGCCAGCAGGGGGATCATCGCCACCAATGGGATCGCCGCGATATCCTGGAACAGCAGCACCGCGAAGGCGCTCCGCCCCATCTGCGACACCGTCAGATTGCGCTCATTCATCGCCTGCATCGCAATGGCTGTGGAAGAGAGCGCCAGGGTCATGCCTATCAGCTCGGCCACCTGCCAGCGCAGGCCCAGCAGCATGCAGAACAGACCGATCAATACCCCGCAGGCCACCATCTGCAGCGCGCCGCCGCCGAACACCGAGGCGCGTAGCTTCCACAGCCGCTGCGGATCCAGCTCCAGACCAATCACGAACAGCATCAGCACCACGCCGATCTCGGCAAAGTGCAGAATCGCCTCGGCGTCAGTCACCAGCCGCAGCCCCCACGGGCCGATAATACAGCCAGCGATCAGATAGCCCAGCACCGACCCCAGCCCCAGGCGGACGGCGATGGGCACAATCAGCGCCGCGGCGCCCAGGTAAATCAGCGCTTGTATCAGCGTATGGCTATCCATTCTGGTGTGCCTCCTGCCAGTCGATTAAGCGTTGACGATAATGGCGGGCTTGCGCCTGCAGCGTTTCGTCATCGCAGATAAAAGTGCAGTGCATGGCGAACGGCGGCAGCCATTTCATTCCGCAGTAAAGCGCGGTTGCCTGCAACGGCTGCGCCAGCACCGGAAAACCGGGGAATGAGCCGATGTCGAAGTGGCTTTCACCGCCGCCGGTGGTCACCGCCCACATCAGCGATTTACCGCGCAGGGCAATACCGTTGTGACCATAGGCCCAGCCGTGCGCCAACACTTTGTCCATCCACAGCTTGAGCAGCGGCGGTACGCTATACCATTGCATAGGGTGCTGCCAGATAACCAGATCGGCACGGGCCAGCGCCGCCTGCTCGGCGGCGACATCGATATTAAAGTCGGGATAGAGTTGATAGAGGGAGCGTATCTCTACGCCTTCAAGCGTCCCTGCCTGTTCAAGCATTCGCTTATTCGCATGAGAATGCTGCGGATAAGGATGCGCATAAATTATCAGAATCATTGATTGGCCTGCGTTTGCTCTTGTCGTAATCAGCAAGAGTGTAGACAGTTAAGCCAACCGCTTACAATGATAACTGTGATTTATGTCGCAGTGGGTTACGCATTTCGGGGTTGCTTCTTGATCGCCACATCAGAATCGCTGTCGACCAGATCGCATTGCTTCGGTAGCAGAAAGGTCATTGTGCCGGCGATAATCAACGAACCGGCCAGGGCGCAGACCGCCACATTCTGGCCGTAGAGATACATCATCACGCCCACCAGATAGGGGCCACAGAATCCGCCGAGATTGCCCAGACCATTGATCACCCCGCGTGCGCTGCCCGCCACCTCCGGCGAAGCGATACGCCCCGGCATCGACCAGAACGGACTGGTAGCCGATTTGAGAAAGAAGCCGCAGATCACCAGCGCGATATAGGCCGCCACCATGTGGTCGCGCAGCACCACCGACGCCACCAGCGCTGCCGCAAAACTGTAGAGCGAGAAGCGAACCCACAGACGACGCTTACCGCTGTGGTCGCTGAACAACGAAATCACATAGATCCCGGCCAGCGTGGCGACAAACGGCAGCACCGCCAGGAAGCCAACGCTGGCCATGTTGCCGCCGGTTAACCCCTTCAGAATGGTCGGCAGCCACAACGTGTAGCCATAATCCCCGGTCTGGTAGAAAAAATTGAGGATCACCAGCTTCATCAGTCCGGCATTACCAAACACATCCTTCACCGGGGCCTTGCTGACTGGGGCTTCGGCCTGCTTCGCCGCACGCTCGGCGGCCAGGGTGGTCACCAGATAGTCACGCTCGCGGGCGGGCAACCAGTGGGCCTCTTGCGGACGGTCGCTGATCATAAACCACCACACGACCAGCACCACCAGCGACAACAGCCCTTCGATGATAAACAGCCAGCGCCAGTCAAGCGCCGCAATAATGGCGCCGGAGACCGGCGCGGTGAGCATGCCGCCGAGCGGGGCAAACATCATCACAAACGCGTTCGCGCGACCCAGCTCTTTTTCCGGAAACCAATTGCTGACCATGGTCAGCACTACCGGCAGCATTCCCCCTTCCGAAACCCCGAGAATAAATCGCAGCACCAGCAGTTGATATTGATGAGTCACAAACCCTGTCGCCACGGAAACGATAGCCCAGGCTACCAGCGACCAGGCAATAAATTTTTTACCGCTGCCGTTAACCGCAATTCGCCCACCGGGAATTTGCAAAAATAAATAACCAATAAAAAAGATACCGCTGGCCACGCCGGCCATTTGGCTGGTAATGCCTAAATCGGCCTCCATGCCGCCTGGCAGGGCAAAGCTAATATTAACCCGGTCCATAAATGACATAATGCAGGCAATTAACACCGGCACAATGATACGCAGCCAACGGGTGCTGGGAATTTTCTCGTTCATATATTTGCACTCTCTATGCAGAGGTTATTGTTTTGATTGAGATCGCGCGGGTACAGAAATAAAAAGCTAATTAATCGATAGCGTTTGGCAGCGCTGCGCCGGCAAACCAGGCGGCGACGTTAGCAAAAACCACTTCGCTCATTTTCTGTCGTGTTTCCTGCGTGGCGCTGGCGACATGCGGCTGCAGCACCACGTTATCGAGGGCGATCAGCGCCGCCGGGACCTGGGGTTCCTGTTCGAAAACATCGAGCCCGGCCCCGGCGATAACGCCGTTTTGTAACGCGTGGATCAACGCCTTTTCATCCACCAACGAACCGCGGGCAATATTGATAAGCCAGGCATGCGCCGGCATCACGTTAAACACCGAGGCGTCGATGATGCCGCGGTTCGCCTCGCCGCCGGATGCGGCAATCACCAGAAAATCGCTCTCATGCGCCAGGGTATGCAGGTCGGCACACCACTGATAATCGAGGCCCGCTATCTTTTTACGGTCGGTATACAGCACCTGCATATCAAAACCCCGCGCCCGGCGGGCGATCGCCTGGCCAATATTCCCCATACCCAGCAGGCCGATACGCTTCCCGCTGACCTGAGTCGCCAACGGCATACCACCGCTCAGCCAGCGTCCCTCGCGGACAAAGCGATCGCCCTGACAGAGCTGACGGGAACCGGCCAGCAGCAGCCCCATCGCCAGGTCAGCGACATCATTCGTCAACACCCCGGAGGTGATGGTGACGGCAATTTGCCGCGAGCGGGCATACGCCAGATCCACCGCATCGGTACCGACGCCGAAGATGGCAATCAGCCCAGCCTGAGGCAGCAACTCAAGGACGCTGTTTGCTACGCCGACGTCGCCGCGAGTGACCACGACGGCAATGTTCTCTCCTTGCTCACGCAGAAAGGCGATCGGATCGTCCTGCTCGTAGAGACGCAGCAGCGGGAAATGCTCCGCCAGCTGCCGCTGCAGGGTTTCAATTACGGGGGCCACTAAAAGGACGGCGCGGGGAATAACACTCTTCATCAGATCACCTGTTTGACGTTTGGTTACGACGGTAGCCACTATCAAACGGGTTTTTATCGGGGGATTTTGCGATCTGTATCACGCTGAATCGTGTTAAAAATGCGTGTTACCGGACGCGTGATCGTGAAGACAAAACGGCGACCAGACAGGCGATGGACCGCGCGCGCATTAACCTTTCGCTAACACACGACAGGCGCTGGCTGGTGGCCGTTAAATCGTTTCGCCCATCGACAGGCGGTAGTGGAGGTCCACTTTTTCAATGGTGGGCAGTCCTTTGATTTTCTTTATTAAAATCTCTGTCGCCACCTTACCCATCTCGAAGCGCGGCGTCAGGACGCTGGCCAGCCGGGGAGAGACGATCTGGCCGATCTCCAGGCCATGAAAGCCCGCGATAGCCAGCTCCTGGGGCACGCTGATACCGGATGCCAGGCACTCCTGTAACACGCCCACCGCCAGGTCGTCATTAGTGCACAGGATACCGTCCATATCGGCGTACATTTGCCGCGCCAGGGTCATCATGCCGGTGCCAATGGAAACCGACGAGACTTTATTCGGCGCAATGCGCCCCACCGCCAGCCCGGCACTCTCCATCGCCCGACAGTAGCCCAGATAACGCTGCTCGTCGCGGACGTCGGACATCGAGCCGAAGTAGATGATCCGTCGTTTACCGCTGGCCAGCAGCATGGTGGTCATATCGAAGCCGGCCTGGAAGTTATCGAATCCGACGTTGATGCGTCCTGGATTCTCCGCCAGCCCCATCACTTCGGCGATTGGGATCTTCGCGGCATTCAGATACTTGTCCGCCCGCAGGGAGTGCACCGACTCGGTCAGCAGCAGTCCTTTCACATTAAACGCCAGCACGGCGGCAATCTGCTCCTCTTCACGCTGGCGATCGTAGTCGTAATTCACCACCAGCGTCTGGTAACCATGCCCGGCGGCGACAGATTCGATGCCGGCCAGCAGATCGGCAAAAATTTGATTATGAAAGGAGGGAATGAGTACGCCAATCCGCGGCACGGCGACGCTGGTCATCGCCGGATTATCCGGGTCGGGCTGATAGCCGATCTCCGCTATCACGCTGGCAATACGCTCCGCCGTCTCCGGTTTCACCTTTTCCGGGGTGCGCAAATAGCGGCTAACGGTCATCTTGGTTACGCCAGCCAGCTCGGCAATATCATGGAGAGTAATGCGTTGTGCTTTCATCTGTGTGTCCGCCAAATACCTGACTGCTTCAGGCCATTATGCCTGTCGGGGGGGCAAAAGAGAATGCCAGTCCGTAGCCGTTAACCTGTTGAGTCAGCGAGATTTACCGGCAGCGTCACGTTTAAAGTAACCCCTTTTTGTAACACGGTTCCGAGTGATCTTCATCACAGTTTCCCCCGGTAAAAATCCGTGAGATAGGGCACAGGTTTTCTTCAGCCGCTAATCAGGATATCGAGATGAACGATCTTTTCAGCTTACAAGGTAAACGCATTTTAATTACGGGCGCAGGACAGGGGATCGGTTTTGTCATGGCTCAGGGTCTGGCGCAATATGGCGCAGAAATCATTATTAATGACCTTTCTGCCCCGCGAGCGGACGATGCGGTGATGAAGCTCCGCGACGAAGGCGCCACCGCCCATGCTGCGGTATTTAACGTGACCGATGCCGGGGCCGTTGAAGAAGCCATTGCCAATATCGAAGCGCATCTTGGCCCGATTGACGTGTTATTCAATAACGCCGGGATCCAGCGCCGCCACCCGTTTACCGAATTCCCGGTGCAGGAATGGAATGACGTGATTTCAGTTAACCAGACGGCGGTATTTCTCGTCTCTCAGGCCGTCGCGAAGCGCATGGTTGACCGCCAGCAGGGAAAAATCATCAATATCTGCTCCATGCAGAGCGAGCTGGGGCGCGACACCATCACCCCCTACGCCGCCGCCAAAGGCGCGGTGAAGATGCTAACCCGCGGAATGTGCGTTGAGCTGGCGCGGCACAACATTCAGGTCAACGGCATTGCCCCGGGCTACTTTAATACGGCGATGACCCGGACGCTGGTTGAGGATAAGGCGTTTACCGACTGGTTATGCAAACGCACCCCTGCCGCCCGCTGGGGCGATCCGCAGGAGCTGGTCGGCGCTGCCGTCTTTTTATCGTCAAACGCGTCGAATTTCGTCAACGGCCATCTGCTGTTCGTTGACGGCGGCATGCTGGTCGCGGTCTGAGAGAAGGAGCGCATGATGGCAGGACAATGCATTATTTTGATGGGCGTCTCCGGAACCGGCAAATCCACCGTCGGTCAGGCATTGGCCCACGCGCTGGGAGCGAAATTTATCGACGGCGACGACCTTCATCCACGCAACAATATCGTCAAAATGGCCACCAGCCAGCCGCTGAATGATGAGGATCGTCAGCCGTGGCTGACGCGTATCGCCGACGTCATTTTCAGTCTTGAGCAGAAAAACGAGTCAGGTGTATTGGTCTGTTCCGCATTAAAAAAGCGCTATCGCGACCGCCTGCGTGAGGGGAACGCGAAGCTACGCTTCCTGTGGTTGACCGGGGATTATGACTGCATTTTGCAGCGAATGCGCCAGCGTAAAGGCCATTTTATGCCAGAAGCGTTACTGCGTAGCCAGTTTGCCGCCCTGGAGACGCCAGACGCCAGTGAAAGCGATGTTCTGGCCGTCGATATTACCCCCGACGTCGCCAGTATTGTCGCTCACTCATTAACGTTACTTCATTCGCAACAACCGCAGAGGATCCCGGCATGATTATCGATACCTTAACCGCCGCCGCCGAAAATGAGCTCTATCCGCCGGTGATCCGCCAGGCGCTGCAGGCCGTGTTACAGCAACAACCGCACGCGCTGCCGCCGGGGAAATATACCGTCGAGAGTGATAATGTGTTTTTTACCGTCGTCGAAGGCCATACCCGGCCGCTGAGCGAGCAACGCCCGGAATATCATCGTCAATATCTCGACATTCACATTGTGCTGAAAGGTGAAGAGATCATCGGTGCCGGGAATAAAGGGCTGCCGGTCGTTGAAGATGGTCACTTCAACACGACGCAGGATATCGGTTTCTGTCAGGCTATCGACAGCGAAACGCTGATTCATCTCTACCCGGAAGAGCTGGCGATCCTCTTCCCTGGCGAATTACACCGCCCGATGGCCTGCCTCGAACAAGGCGCAGCGTTGCGTAAAATCGTGGTTAAAATCGATCGCGCGCTACTGTAACGCGCTCGTTCGGCCCCGCACACTCCCCGCGGGGCCTGGGATAACCATTAGTTATCCAGCTCATCCATGGACTTCACCTGGTCGCGGTTAATCTGCTCCACGCGGCCGGTTTCGGCATTTTTGTATGAGACGAGGCCGGTGTCATCATCCACCTGCGGTTTGCCGCTGGTGACAATGGTCTTGCCATCGGTGGTTTTGATCGACTGATTCGATGAGCAGCCGGCCACGAACATGATTGCCGTCGCTGCCAGTGCGGATGCCACCAGAATATTGTTCCGCATTGTATCCTCCTGTCTTTTCATCAATAGGTATCGTTATGGTGCTCACTATAGTTAGCCTGACCCGACAGGTGGTTAAAAGCAGAACTCTCCGAAGATGACTGCAGCCAAAAAAAGGGCTGACGATGTCGTCAGCCCTGGTTTGTTGCTCTCCGGCCAGGCCGGCGCGCTTATTTGGTGATTTGCGCGTGCATTTCCTGAACCGAAATCACCTTCTCGGTGGCGTCAGCGTTCAGCGCCATCGCGGTGGCAAAGCCGCCGTTCAGGGTGGTGTCGTAATGCACCTTGTACTGCAGCGCGCTGCGGCGAATCAGCTTGGAGTCTTCAATCGCCTGGCGACCTGCGGTGGTGTTGATGATGTAGGTGTATTCGCCATTCTTGATACGGTCCTGAATGTGCGGACGACCTTCATGCACCTTGTTCACCAGACGCGGGTTGATACCGGCTTCGCCCAGCACAATCGCCGTACCGTGGGTCGCATCCAGCTCAAAGCCAAACTTCAGCAGCTTCGCCGCCAGGTCGACCACGCGCTCTTTGTCGCCTTCGCGAACGGAGAGCAGTGCACGGCCCTGTTTCTTCATGGTCGAGTTGCTGCCCAGCTGCGCTTTGGCGAATGCTTCCGCGAAGGTACGGCCCACGCCCATCACTTCCCCGGTAGAGCGCATTTCTGGCCCTAACAGCGGGTCAACGCCCGGGAATTTGTTGAACGGCAGAACCACCTCTTTCACCGAGTAGTACGGCGGGATGATCTCTTTGGTCACGCCCTGCTGCGCCAGCGTCTTACCGGCCATTACGCGCGCCGCGACTTTCGCCAGCGGGACACCGGTGGCTTTGGAGACGAACGGCACGGTACGCGCCGCACGCGGGTTCACTTCAATCAGATAAACTTCGTTATCTTTCACCGCGAACTGGACGTTCATCAGACCACGAACCTGCAGCTCGAAAGCCAGCTTCTGCACCTGCTCGCGCATCACATCCTGAATTTCCTGGCTCAGCGTATACGCTGGCAGGGAACAGGCTGAGTCGCCGGAGTGTACGCCCGCCTGCTCGATATGCTCCATGATGCCGCCAATCAGCACCATTTCGCCGTCGCAGATGGCATCGACATCCACTTCAATCGCGTCGTCGAGGAAGCGATCCAGCAGTACCGGTGCATCGTTGGAGACGCTAACCGCGGTCTGGAAGTAGCGGCGCAGATCCTGCTCGTCGTAAACAATTTCCATCGCCCGGCCGCCGAGCACGTAAGACGGACGAACCACCAGCGGGTAGCCAATCTCTTTCGCTCTCTCTACCGCCTGCTCAATGGCAGTGACGGTGGCGTTCGCCGGCTGCTTCAGCTTCAGACGGTCAACCGCATGCTGGAAGCGTTCACGGTCTTCCGCGCGGTCGATAGCGTCCGGGCTGGTGCCGATAACCGGTACGCCTGCGGCTTCCAGGGCGCGCGCCAGCTTCAGCGGCGTCTGGCCGCCGTACTGGACGATAACGCCCTTCGGCTTCTCGATGCGCACGATTTCCAGCACGTCTTCCAGGGTCACCGGCTCGAAGTACAGACGGTCGGAGGTGTCATAGTCGGTAGACACGGTTTCCGGGTTACAGTTGACCATGATGGTCTCGTAACCGTCTTCGCGCAGCGCCAGAGAGGCGTGTACGCAGCAGTAGTCAAATTCGATACCCTGGCCGATACGGTTCGGGCCGCCGCCGAGGACCATGATTTTATCGCGGTCAACGGACGGGTTGGACTCACACTCTTCTTCATAAGTGGAGTACATGTAGGCGGTATCGGTGGCGAATTCGGCGGCGCAGGTGTCCACGCGCTTGTAGACCGGATGCAGGTCATACTGGTCGCGCAGCTTGCGAATTTCCGCTTCCCGCACGCCCGCCAGTTTCGCCAGACGCGCATCGGCAAAGCCTTTACGCTTCAGGGTACGCAGGAAGTCGGCGTCGAGGCCGTTGATGCCCACTTCCACCACTTTCTCTTCCAGACGCACCAGCTCTTCAATCTGCACCAGGAACCAGCGGTCGATATTGGTCAGGTTGAAGACGCCGTCTACCGAGAGGCCGGCGCGGAAGGCATCCGCGATGTACCAGATACGCTCGGCGCCAGCGTCTTTCAGCTCGCGGCGAATTTTAGTCAGCGCTTCCGGGTCGTCGAGGCTCACTTTCGGGTCGAAGCCGGTGGCGCCCACTTCCAGGCCGCGCAGCGCTTTCTGCAGCGATTCCTGCTGGGTGCGGCCAATGGCCATCACTTCGCCGACGGATTTCATCTGGGTGGTCAGACGGTCGTTCGCGCCAGCGAATTTTTCGAAGTTGAAGCGTGGAATTTTGGTGACCACGTAGTCGATGGACGGCTCGAAGGAAGCCGGAGTGCGGCCGCCGGTGATGTCGTTCATCAGCTCGTCAAGGGTGTAGCCCACTGCCAGCTTGGCCGCCACTTTAGCAATCGGGAAGCCGGTGGCTTTCGAGGCCAGCGCCGAAGAGCGGGAGACGCGCGGGTTCATTTCGATAACGATCAGGCGACCGTCTTTCGGGTTCACCGAGAACTGCACGTTAGAGCCGCCGGTTTCCACACCGATTTCACGCAGGACCGCCATCGAGGCGTTACGCATGATTTGGTATTCTTTGTCGGTCAGGGTCTGCGCCGGGGCAACGGTGATGGAGTCGCCGGTATGGATCCCCATGGCATCGAAGTTTTCAATCGAGCAGACGATGATGCAGTTGTCGTTCTTATCGCGCACCACTTCCATCTCGTACTCTTTCCAGCCGATCAGCGATTCATCGATCAGCAGTTCGTTGGTCGGAGAGAGATCCAGGCCGCGTTCGCAGATTTCTTCGAACTCTTCGCGGTTATAGGCGATACCGCCGCCGGTGCCGCCCATGGTGAAGGACGGACGGATGATGCACGGGAAGCCAACGTCGGCGGCAACCGCCAGCGCTTCTTCCATGGTGTGGGCGATGCCGGAGCGCGCGGTGTCGAGGCCGATTTTCTTCATCGCCACGTCGAAGCGACGACGGTCTTCCGCTTTATCAATCGCGTCGGCAGTGGCGCCGATCATGGTCACGCCGAACTCTGCCAGCACGCCCTGACGTTCCAGCTCCAGCGCACAGTTCAGCGCCGTCTGGCCGCCCATGGTCGGCAGCACCGCATCCGGGCGCTCTTTTTCGATAATTTTACGTACCACTTCCCAGTGAATCGGCTCGATGTAGGTCGCATCGGCCATTTCCGGGTCGGTCATGATGGTCGCCGGGTTGGAGTTCACCAGGATAACGCGGTAGCCCTCTTCTCGCAGGGCTTTACAGGCCTGCGCGCCGGAGTAGTCAAACTCACACGCCTGACCGATAACAATCGGGCCCGCGCCCAGAATCAGGATACTTTTTATGTCTGTACGTTTTGGCATTGCTCTTTTACTCCTGATTATTTCGCGGACTGACGGTAGAGCTCAATTAACTCGATAAAGTGGTCGAACAGCGGCGCGGCATCATGCGGCCCCGGGCTCGCTTCAGGGTGCCCCTGGAAGCTAAACGCCGGTTTGTCGGTACGATGAATGCCCTGCAGGGTGCCGTCGAACAGCGACTTGTGGGTCACGCGCAGGTTGGCCGGCAAGGTGGCTTCGTCAACCGCAAAACCATGGTTCTGCGCGGTGATCATCACCACATTATTATCAATATCTTTCACCGGATGGTTGCCGCCGTGGTGGCCGAACTTCATCTTAATGGTCTTCGCACCACTCGCCAGCGCCAGCAGCTGATGGCCAAGGCAGATACCGAATACCGGAATATCGGTCTCAAGGAATTTTTCAATCGCGTCGATAGCGTAATCGCACGGCGCCGGGTCGCCTGGGCCGTTAGAGAGGAAAATACCGTCCGGATTCATTTTCAGCACGTCTTCGGCAGAGGTCTGCGCCGGCACCACCGTCAGGCGGCAGCCGCGGTCCACCAGCATGCGCAGGATGTTGCGTTTCGCGCCGAAGTCATACGCCACAACGTGGAACGGCAGCTCGCTTTCCGCTTTCGCTTCCGGCAGGTCGCCCGCCAGAGTCCAGCTGCCCTGCGTCCAGCTGTAGGTTTCTGCGGTGGTCACTTCCTTCGCCAGATCCATGCCGTTCAGACCCGGGAACGCTTTCGCTTTCTCCAGCGCCAGCTGAGCATCCGGGCTGTCGCCCGCGATGATGCAGCCGTTCTGCGCCCCTTTCTCACGCAGCAGACGCGTCAGCTTGCGGGTATCGATATCGGCAATCGCCACGATGTTATGGCGCTTCAGATAAGAAGAAAGATCTTCAGTATTGCGGAAGTTGCTGGCAATCAGCGGCAGATCGCGGATCACCAGACCCTGCGCGTGTACCTGAGAAGATTCTTCATCGGCGGCGTTGGTGCCGACATTACCAATATGAGGATAAGTAAGAGTGACGATTTGGCGGGAATAGGAAGGATCAGTGAGGATTTCTTGATAACCGGTCATTGAAGTATTGAAAACGACTTCCCCAACCGCCGTGCCGGTTGCCCCGATGGCCCGACCGTGAAACTGGGTTCCGTCTTCCAGAACCAATAGCGCTGACTTAATCAAAACACCCTCCAGAGAATATCCACTCACTTTATTTGCATATTAATTCATAAACACGATCTGAATCAATGCAAATCTGTTGCCCGCAGATTTTTGGCAAACGGCGGCATTCTGGAGAGATGTCGGATAAAAGTCAACTTAAAGCGGAGATTTTTAATGTCATTTTACGCCACTGGCGCATAACATGTGATTTTTACGCCAAAAAGATCAACAAACCTGGCTGAGAAAACGCTTGCGGACGGGAAAGAGTGTAAAACCTGGCGACGAAGCGCTAAAAAGTGGACCAAATGGTCAAAATTTACATTTCATTCACCAAAAACAGCATGAATATTATTATTTATAGCTATCACAACGTAAAAAACACACCAAACCCATAAAAATAAAAAAGGGCAACAATATATTGCCCCTTGCATCAATAACTTATTGATTGCAATAACCACATCACGATGGGTAATAATCGTTATAAACTGTTCAAATCCAGCACATCACGCATGTCAAACAGACCATTTTTCTTGTCTTTCAGCCATAATGCAGAGCGAACCGCGCCATTAGCAAAGGTCATCCGGCTGGAGGCTTTATGGGTGATTTCAATACGCTCACCGATATCAGCAAACATCGCCGTATGTTCGCCGACGATATCGCCCGCACGGACGGTGGCGAAGCCAATGGTGCCCGGAACGCGTTCGCCGGTATGACCTTCACGACTGTAGACGGCGCATTCCTTCAGATCTTTGTTCAATGCTCCGGCGATCGCTTCGCCCATCGCCAGCGCGGTGCCTGACGGCGCATCCACTTTATGCCGGTGGTGCGCTTCGATAATTTCGATGTCGGTGTAGTCGCCCATCACCTTTGCCGCCTTCTCCAGCAGCTTTAACAGGACGTTGACGCCGACGCTAAAGTTAGCGGCGAAGACAATGGCAATCTCCTGCGCGGCGTCGCGAATCGCCTGCTTGCCAGCGTCGTCAAAACCGGTGGTGCCGATGACCATCCCTTTGCCGTGCTCGCGGCAAAACGCCAGATGATTCAGCGTGCCTTCCGGGCGGGTAAAATCGATCAACACGTCGAAATCATCTTTTACCGCCGTCAGGCTGCTCTGCACCGCGACGCCCGCTTTGCCGGCGCCCGCCAGCTCCCCGGCGTCGCTGCCCACCAGGCTTGACCCTTCGCGCTCCAGCGCCGCGCCCAGCGCCACGCCTTCCATCTGCAATGCAGCCTGAATTAACTGGCGTCCCATCCGGCCGCCCGCGCCGGCGATGGCCACGCGGATTTGTGCATCATGCATAGCTATTCTCTTTTGTTAACATTACGTAAATTGTTTTCAGAGTAACCAGCCCGTCAGCGGGCCGCTACTCAAAAACGCCGATAATTAGAAATTTATGACAAACGGCGGACGATATCAGTAAAAACTATACGATTGTGCCGCAATTCCATGTTTACGTAGTGACAACCGGGAAGACTAATGATGGCGCCTTCGCCCGTACAGTGCGGGCGAAGGCGGTGTTGCAGTGGGTTACAGCGGGAAAAGCGCGCCGGCGGGAAACGTGGATAAAAACCAGGTCACCGCCAGCAGATCGGCGCTGCCGCCGGGGCTGAGATGGCGGGCAATCAGCTCATCGTCAAACTGGCGCAGCGCCTCCAGCCCGCCGTCCGCCAGCACGCCGCCCTGCCACAGCAGTCGCTGCGCCTCCTGCTGGACAAAGTTCAGCCCGGCAAGCCCGCCGCGCGAGACCAGGTTGGTGTCATCATTCCACGCCATCAGATGCAGCAGGGTTTGCAGCAGCGCCAGATTGCTGTCGCCGGTCTCTTCCATCATGCGGGTAAAGACTGGCAAGGCCTGGGCACGCACCGTCAGGAAACCGCTCTCCGCCTCGCCGCGGGCCCCGGAGAGACCATAACGCAGAAAATGAGCCTCGCCTTTACTGAGCCGTTCCCCGCCAGCAGAAGACAATTCCTGCATAACCATGCCGCGACAGAAGCGCGCCACCTGGTCGCAAAGCCGGTGCTGCTCTATCGGCTCACCTTTCGACACCAGCCTGCCCGCCGCCGCGCTGAGCAGGCCAAAAGCGAAGATCGCCCCGCGATGGGTATTCACCCCGCCGGTGGCCTCCAGCATATCGTTCTCACAGGCCATCCCCACCGGGCGCAGCATCATCAATACCTGCTCCGGCGCGACCGCCGCAGTATCGTGGCCCATGATGAAAAATTTCTCCATCCATGGCGCCACCACCGCGGTGCTGGCCTCAAACGAGGCCAGATCCATATCCCGGTGCGCGCCAGCGTTACGAATATCCACCAACCCGGGCTTAGGGGTCAGGCGAACTTCGGTCAACAGCGCGCGCTCTACCGCGCTGACCACCTCTTCGGCACTCAGTGGCTTCACGCGCCGCACACGCGCCGGATTCATTAACACGTCGCTCATGGCCTTTCCCCTCTGCGTTTAGTCGCTGTTTTTCACCTGACGAATCACATCGATGACCGAACCGTCGCGATAGCGCACCACCGCCACCACCCGATCGGTAAATTCGATCGGCTGCGGCTTGCCGGTTAGCAGTTCCGCACGCTGCTGCAGCTCCTCAATGGTCATCAGCGGAATGCCTGCGCTGCGCAAATTGTCGATCAGGTCCTGACGTGCCGGGTTGACCGCTATGCCGTGGTCAGTGACCAGCACATCCACGCTGGCTCCCGGCGTCACGCGGGTCAGCACTTTTTCCACGACGCAGGGAATTCGCCCGCGAACTAACGGCGCGGTAATGATGGTCAGATCCGCGCCGGCGGCGGTATCGCTATGTCCGCCGGAAGCGCCGCGCAGCACGCCGTTAGAGCCGGTCATCACGTTGACGTTAAAGTCGGTATCGATTTCCAGCGCGCTGAGCATTACCACGTTTAAGCGCTCGCAGGAGGCGCCTTTAGAGCCTGGGCTGGCATACTGATTGGTGGAGATCTCGACGTGGTTCGGGTTCTGCGCCAGCGAACGCGCGGCGTCGCCATCGAACGACTGGGTATCGAGCAGCGTTTTGATCAGCCCCTTTTCGTGCAGATCGACCATCGTGCCGGTGATGCCGCCGAGGCCGAAGCTGGCGGTGATGCCGTTACGGCGCATTTTGTCTTCGAGGAAGCGGCTGACAGCCAGCGAGGCGCCGCCGGTGCCGGTCTGCAGCGAGAAACCGTCTTTAAAGTAACCGGAATGCTCGACCACCTTCGCCGCCTGGCGGGCAATCAGCAGTTCGCGCGGGTTGCTGGTCAGACGGATCGCCCCAGCGGTAATTTTTTGCGGATCGCCGACTTCGTCCACCTGGACGATCAGATCCACCTGATCCTGGGCAATGCTGGCCGGATAGTTTGGGTAATCCACCCACGCTTCGGTCAACAGCACCACGCATTTGGCATGTTCCGCATCAACGCGCGCATAGCCCAGCGAACCGCAGCGCGACTTACCGCTAAAGCCGTTGGCATTGCCAAACTCATCGCAGCAAGGGACGCCGAGAAACGCCACATCAATCGACAGTTCGCCGCTTTGGATCAGCTGTACGCGACCGCCGTGGGAGTGGATCTGCACCGGGTTTTCCATCAGGCCGGCGGAGATCTCCTCGCCCAGCTTGCCGCGCAGACCGGAGGTGTAGATCTGGCGGATCACGCCATTTTTAATATGCTCGATCAGCGGCCAGTGGGCGTCGATCAGCGAACTGGATGCCAGGGTCAGATCGCGAAAGCCCATTTCCGCCAGCGTTGCCATGACCATGTTGACCACTTTGTCACCGCCGCGAAACGCGTGGTGGAACGAAATGGTCATGCCGTTTTGCAGGCCGGAGCGACGGATTGCCGTTTCCAGCGAGTCGCAAATTTTACGCTGGCGCTTTTCTGTTTCACTGGCCAGCCACGGACTTTTCGCCGTCACGCCCGCATAAGGGGTCAGTCCTTCCGGCATCACGTACTGCTGATTAAGCATTGCTACTGTCTCTTTCATCTTGTTCCCCTTAATCACGAATCCCGGAAGCCGAGAGCGCCACCACTTTGCGAGCGTGGTCGATAATCGGTCCATCGATCATCTTGCCGTTGAGCGACACCACGCCCAGACCGCGCGACTCTGCCTCTTCCGCGGCGGCAATCACCTCCAGCGCATGGTCGACCTCTTTGCGCGTCGGGGCATAGACCTGATGCAGGAGTTCAATTTGTCGTGGGTTGACCAGCGATTTGCCATTGAAGCCGAGGTTTTTCGCCAGATTCGCTTCCGCGAGGAACCCCTCTTCGTTGTTGATATCCGACCACACCACGTCATAGGCGGCGATGCCGGCAACGCGCGCGGCATGCAGTACCGCACAGCGGGCATAGAACAGTTCAGTGCCGTCGCCGCGGGAGGTGCCCATATCCATAACGTAATCGAAGGCCGCCAGCGCGATCGCCGCCAGACGCGGGCTGGCGCGCGCAATCTCCACCGCATTCACCACCCCCAGCGCCGACTCGATGGCCGCCATGAGCTTGGTGCTGCCCACTTCCCGGCCGCACTCGCGTTCAATCCGCTCAACGTGCGCTTCCAGTTCATGGATATCTTCTTTGCTGTCGGTTTTCGGCAGACGTACCATGTCCACACCCGCGCGTACCACCGCTTCAAGGTCGGCAAGACCAAACGGCGTATTCAGTGGGTTAATGCGCACCACGGTTTCGATATCCTGATACAGCGGATGCTGCAGCGCCTGATACACCAGCAGACGAGCGGTATCTTTCTCGCGCAGCGAAACGGCATCTTCCAGGTCGAACATCACCGCATCGGCGCCGTAGACGAATGACGTGCTTAACATGGCGGCATTGGCGCCAGGGATGAACAGCATACTGCGACGTGGTTTCATAATTGGCTCCATTGCAATTGAGACTGTTGCGCCGCGCGCAGCGCCGCAGCCTGTACGCGGGCGCGCAGTACGCACTCCAGGGCGCCTTTATCATCGACCACCACGTTGGCCTGCTTCACGCCAAGCTGCGCCAGCGTTTCTCTGACCACCTGCTCAATCGCAGCGCCAAACTGTTGTTTCACAATGCTGTCGATTTCCAGCTGAATGCCCGGCTGCGCCGCCGGTCCAATCCTGACCATCACATCGCTGGACTCCAGCGTGCCGGCCAGGGCGTCAATCTTCATTTCCATAGGGGAAAATCCTTAGTTAGGGCGTATAAATCAGGCGGTTTGATGTTCGCTCTCCGCCAGTTGCATCAGAAAAGAGAGGGTGCCCGGCGGCACCAGCGCCGCGACGGCTTGCCAGTTGCGCTGTCGGTACAGCTCGCGCACGCGGGAAGCGGATATCGGCCCGCCGTTTTTTTCGATGCGCGCCAGCTCAACCACTTCAACAGGCGGTGCGTCACCGGGCGCTTCCAGCAACGCTTTCATGCGCTGGTTGTAGCTGCGGGTCAGCGGGCATAGCGGCTCGGTGCCGACAAAGCGATGGGTTATCTGCAGCGCCGGGGCCAGGCGTTCACGGAATATCTGCAGGTCAATCTGGCTGTGGCAGTCATCGACCACGCCCTGTTCTTTGAGGAAGTAGCCGGGAAACGTCGCCCGCGAGATGAGGTATGCCGAGCCGGGATGCAGCGTCACTTTGTCGATGCCGGCGATACCTTTTTCGATAAGCGTAAAGCGATCGTGATAGGAAAAGCAGGAGGCATCTTCCTTCACGACAAACAGATGTAACCAGTCGCACTGGCGTGCCGCCTGCTCCACCAGCCAACGGTGGCCGAGAGTGAAGGGATTGGCATTCATCACAATGGCGCCGATTTTGCGCCCCGGCTGACGGTACATCGCCAGCTGTCGGCAATAGCGCGTCAGCCGTTCGCGGCTGTTTTCCATTAATACGGCGCGATCGCCCGCCTGGGCAATTGGCCAGAAGCCTGCCCCGGAAAATAGCGCAGCGTTACTGGGTTTAGTGAATAAAAACAGCTCGCTGCGCCTCAGCTCATAGGCCAGCGTCAGGAGCTCGGTCAGTAATTTAAGGCTCAGCCCCTCCCCCTGCAGCGAGGGATCGATGGCGATGCATTTCAGCACATTGCCGGCGATAGCACCGCAGCCGACCAGCCGCTGCTGATACTCGGCGATAATCGCCATTTCGCAGTCGGCCTCTAACGACAGTTGATGCTGGCGGAGAAACCGATCGATCGCCTCTCGCCGCGGTTTATCTTTTAATAGCTGAACGCGTTTTAATATCAGTGTCATTTTTTAGCGCTTCGTCATTTCAAAACGAACTGTATTTCGCCAGCGTTCGGCTATGGATTCTTGTATTTAAGTCACAGTTTTTCTCGTGGCTTAATTGGCTTTATGGTTTTTATGTTGTTAATTAATTCAGAACCATAAAAACAATTAAATTAATAAAAAACACGAGTATTCAGTGAAGATAATCACACCTTACCCCTGGGGCTATTTATTACTATGCGCCGGTCTTACTACTCCATCAATAAACAGGATAACGTTTATGACTAACATGAGTCAGGCTCCGGCAGCGGAGAAGAAGGGCGTTAACGACCTGCTGGGATTTAAAATCTTCGGCATGCCGCTACCCCTTTATGCGTTTGCGTTAATTACGCTATTACTTTCACATTTCTATAACGCTTTACCCACCGACATCGTCGGCGGATTCGCCATCATGTTTATTATCGGTGCCATATTCGGTGAAATTGGCAAACGCCTGCCAATATTCAACAAATATATCGGTGGCGCTCCGGTGATGATTTTCCTGGTGGCAGCTTATTTCGTCTATGCCGGTATTTTCACGCAGAAAGAGATAGATGCTATCAGCAACGTGATGGATAAAAGTAACTTCCTTAACTTATTTATCGCAGTATTAATTACCGGTGCGATTCTGTCGGTGAACCGCCGCCTGCTGCTGAAATCACTGCTCGGCTATATTCCAACCATCCTGATGGGCATTGTCGGCGCGTCGATTTTCGGCATCGCTATCGGTCTGGTGTTCGGGATCCCAGTGGATCGCATCATGATGCTCTACGTCCTGCCGATCATGGGTGGCGGCAACGGCGCGGGCGCGGTCCCCCTGTCGGAGATTTACCACTCCGTCACTGGTCGTTCTCGCGAAGAATATTACTCTACTGCCATCG
Organism: Klebsiella sp. HMSC25G12; assembly: GCF_001807705.1. Taxonomy (NCBI): domain Bacteria; kingdom Pseudomonadati; phylum Pseudomonadota; class Gammaproteobacteria; order Enterobacterales; family Enterobacteriaceae; genus Klebsiella; species Klebsiella sp. HMSC25G12. The sequence goes on from NZ_KV789891.1 coordinate 219,275, forward strand.
CTATCCTGACCATCGCCAACATCTTCGCCATCGTCTTTGCCGCGATACTCGATATCATCGGTAAAAAGCACACCTGGCTGAGCGGCGAAGGCGAACTGGTGCGTAAAGCCTCATTCAAAGTGGAAGAAGATGAAAAAGCGGGACAAATCACCCATCGTGAAACCGCCGTCGGCCTGGTGCTGTCCACTACCTGTTTCCTGCTGGCCTACGTCGTCGCCAAGAAAATCCTGCCCAGCATTGGCGGCGTTTCGATTCACTACTTCGCGTGGATGGTACTGATCGTTGCGGCGCTAAACGCCTCCGGCCTGTGCTCACCAGAAATCAAAGCCGGCGCCAAGCGTCTGTCTGATTTCTTCTCTAAACAGTTGCTGTGGGTACTGATGGTCGGCGTCGGCGTCTGCTACACCGACCTGCAGGAAATCATCAATGCCATTACTGTCTATAACGTTGTTATCGCCGCCGTAATCGTTATCGGCGCAGTGCTCGGCGCGGCGATCGGCGGCTGGCTGATGGGCTTCTTCCCAATTGAATCGGCGATCACGGCGGGCCTGTGTATGGCCAACCGCGGCGGCTCCGGCGACCTGGAAGTTCTCTCTGCTTGTAACCGTATGAACCTTATCTCTTATGCGCAAATCTCCTCCCGTTTGGGCGGGGGTATTGTGTTGGTCATCGCCAGCATCGTGTTCGGCATGATGGTTTAACCCATTTGCACGATGGCACGTTGAACTGACAGGTGAAGAACGTATCAGGGTCCTATGCCGGGAGCGGCAGAGGGAAATCCACCCTGCTCATTAGCCGGAAACGCCAGAAACCTTGTCAGACAGCGCGTCATCGTGCCCCTATTTGAGATGTACCAATGACTGACAATGCCGTCCTGTTAGGCGAAGGCTTCACC